>JBGSNT010000354.1:0-12692 GCA_041739575.1 Nodosilinea sp.
CTCATGCGCCGCTTCATCAAAACCTTCTTTCGAGTGCGGATCGAGAACCCTGAGAACATTCCCACCGAGCCCAACGTCCTCACCGCCAACCACCTCAGCCACCTCGATCCGTTTTTGATCCTGGCCTTTTGCCCGCCCCACACCTACTACTACATCCTCGGCGACGCCCGCACCCTGTTTAACAAACGATGGAAGCGGCGACTGATCAACTGGGCCGGCGGCGTCATCCCCCTAGAACGCTGGTGGAAGGAAGAAATCGCCGTCATGGCCACCGCAGACAACGGGCGCGACGATCTAAAGCCCCTCGCCACCGAGATTCGCGACTCGGTACCCAACGGCAGTTCAATCCAGCAGATGCGCCAGATTGACCAGGCCGTGCAGGCGCTGTTAGGCCGGGGCGACAGCATCATGCTCTTCCCCGAGGGCCGCCTGGGCGAGCGGGAGGGGCACATGCACCCCCTTAAACGAGGCTCGGTGCTCTACGCCATGCGTTCGGGGGTCCCCATCTACCCCGTCGCCATTATCGGTACCCAAACCCTCTACTTTCGCAAGCGGCTGACCCTGCGGTTTGGCCCCCCGCTGCACGTACCCCACCAGCAGCGGCCCAAGCGGGTCGCCATCGATGCAGCCCTGGCCGATCTCGAGCAAGCCTTTGCGGCGCTGCTACCCGCTGACTACCAAGAACCTAAAGGGCCAAAGCTATTTAGCCACTGGCTTAACCACCTATTTTGGTAGCATCGGCGCACCCACTAGGGATGACACGGCATTCACGGAACCGAAATCGCTAAAATCCCTATAGTTGGGACGATCCTATCGAGGTCCAAGGCGATGCTCAAGCCCTCCCCTGACTATGAGTTGGACACAGCTGGGGTATTGGTGACAGTTTGACGAACCGGAAGGCACCTATGAGCGACCCGCAGGAACCGCTCAAACCCTTGGGTATCAATGAAAGCCCTTAACGAGATTTGAACTCGTGACCTCTCCCTTACCAAGGGAGTGCTCTACCACTGAGCTATAAGGGCAATTGTCGTGGTGGGCCGGGCTGGATTCGAACCAGCGTAGGCGTAGCCAGCGGATTTACAGTCCGCCCCCATTAACCACTCGGGCACCGACCCGCCCTATCCACGATTTATAATCCTAGCATGGAAGGGGAATTGTTATGGGTAAACGAAAAAACTTCTCTGCGAGGCTAGCGGCCATAGGCCAACCAGGCCAAAAACCACCCCACCACGAGCCCCAGCCCACCAAAGCGAACCGCCTGCCAAAAGGGCTCTTGCAGGTGCTGCCAAGACATCACCCGACTGGCTAGCTCGATCTCAAAACTTTCGGTCGCCTCCTGCAAACGCAGGATCTCTTGGCTCGCCCCCTCGCCATCGTGGCTCGGGGCTTCAGCCTGCAGCTGCTGCAGCTGCACCAGGTTAGCAACCCCTGTCTTCAGCTGCTGGAGACGGGTTTGAAGCCCCTCTAACTGTTGCAGAAGTTCAGGCAGGGAGGGTGACTCTTCAGGCACACTGCCCACAGCCCCCCGCTGACGGTGGTAGCGATGTCGTTGAGACCCTAACTTCATCGTGCAGAATGATTAATGTGTGTGTGGAACTGATCGTAACTTTGTCTAGGGCAGCGCTGCCGCTAGCCTAGAATGACTTCTCTTAGTTAACCCTAACTGGCTTGCAATCACCTATGTCCTTCTCCTTTGACCCCCGCATGGCGGTGCCCGCCTCGGCTGCCTCATCCAAATCCGTTGGCGAACTAAGCGATCTAGAACTAGCTCAAGCCCTAGCGGAACGATTGGCCATTAAGCCCGCCGACTGGCATCGCCTCAACCGCGATCGCCGAGTGCGCGCCAAAGAACAGCTGGCCGCTGCTCTAGTCTTTTTGCTAAAAGATAATTCCAAAGAAGCCCTAGACCGGGTCGAGCAGGCGGCAGGATGGCTCAACCACAGCCTACAGGCACCTCCCTGCCCCTCCCACGGTGACCGCAGCCCCCGCCACCCCCACCAGGAGGGCGACTAGGGCGATTGACTAGTCAAAGGCAATGCCACGGAACAGCTAAAGGCCTACCCCCTATCGAATTAATGGCAGTCGCCGAGCTGGCCTAACCGCCTTACCCAGGTGTAGCTCTCGTCCCCCGTTGCACCAATTCACGTGGTCAAACACTTGGTACAGAATGTATAGACCCCGGCCACATTCACCAGGATGGAACGCACAATTGCTGTCTAAGGCATCATCACAGCCGCAGGGATGGGAAAACCCGCCGCCTTGGTCGGCAATGACCCACCAAAAGCTCGACCCAGAACCCGAATATTTCACCGAAACGCATTTGCTGGGATCAAGCTGATTACCGTGCTTGGCGGCATTAACCAGGGCCTCCTGTAAGCCCAGGCGCACCTCAGCCCTCCAAGGCTCGGGGACGTTTTTCAACAAAAGCTCAAGGACAGGCTGCAAATACAGCGTTGAGACAAAGCTCAAGGTGTCCCACTTTTGCTGGCTTACAGGTGGAGAAGTTACAATCACTCAGGCCATCTCCAGAGTCTTAGTGAGAGTGGCGGCCAGAATATCTGACCTCAGGCTCAGACATTAATCTATTTAAACTGACCAGAAACGGGCAATAATTTATTTGTATTTTTTATGGCTTGCTTTTAAATAAATTGATGATATGGCAGATAACCAATAAGCTTAGAAGACCTCAACTCAGTGCCCTATTTAAACTAGAGCGAGCTAAAATCTAGTACCTTAGATCATTTCCATAAGCATCTCTACTTTACTATAGCAAACTTTGTCTGGGCATCGTCAAAAAGCCATTGCCAAGGGTTCAAGGCCCTTTCTCTCAGCAGTTTGCTTCCATAGCAGTGACTATCTTTCCCTACCAACCTGGCTAGCAATGGAGCAAGCGGTGCCCATTCAAACCTGCCGCTCGCTGAATGCAAACTTAAGTAAGCCAGCATGTTAAGAAGCTTTAAGTAAAATAAAAGACAGCTTTACCTTTGACATCCCGTCAATGCCAACTTTAGAGCCCTAAATGTTGACGGGCAGCCCCCGAGACAATAGGCGAGGTATCTGTGGTGAGCTGTTGCAGAGCTGACTGGGCCTCAGGCTCAGAAAAGTTTGCCAGGGCCTGCACCAGCCGGTGGCGCACCTGCCAGTCAAGGTGGTCGGTATAGTTGAGCAGAAGGGGTAGGGCGCGGCGATCGCCCAGTTCTCCTAAGGCCCCAATCGCCGCAGTGGCGATCAGTTCATTGTCGGAGGCCAGGGCCTCTTGCAATAGGTCAAAGGCAGCGGGTTCGCCCAGTTCGCCCAGGGCCGCCACAATGCTAAATTTCACCAGCCATTCTTCGGTGCCGTGGTAAAGCGCGGCCAGATCAGGGTAGGCACTGGTCAGTTTGAGCCCGCCGATGGTATCTGCCGCAGCGGCCTGGACATCGGGTTCGGGGTCTTCCGTCAGCGATCGCCGCAGCAGGGGCTCTACCGTCGCCAAATCTTGCTGGCCCAGGCTAGCAATCTGACTGATAGCGGCGTAGCGCACGCGCGAGTTGCCATCGTTAGCGGCCAGCTGTACCAGCTCAAAGGCAGCCGCTGGGTCTAGTTCTCGCATTTGGTTAACGGCCCGTAGCCGATCCCCGTAGTCGTCGGAGTGGAGCAGTTCTCGAACCGAGTCTGGGGTAATAGCCATTTTGTAGAGTTGAACACAAATCTGCTCTCTCTACTATCGGCCATTTTGGGGATCAGCGATAGGGGATGTGGATGAGGTGGTGGATGGGCGGGTGGCGTTTAGGTGTAGCTATTGGCCATTTCGCGCACGATGTCGCCGCGGGTGAGAATGCCGACGACCTGCTTGTTGGCATCGAGGACGGGCAGGCGCCGCACCTGCTTATCGTGCATAAGGTGGGCGGCTTCGCGGAGTGATTTGTCGGGGGCGATGGTGACGACGTGGTCGGTCATCACGTCTTTGACCAGTTGGCCCAGGGCTTTGTGGAGTTCCTGGTTGTACTGGCTAGGATTTTTGAGGTAGATCACACTGTCGAGCAGCATGATGTAGGCGGGCACATCGACCCCGGTGGTTTGCCACATCAGGTCAGACTCCGACAAAATGCCCACCAGGTCGTTGTCTGCGTTGATGACTGGCAGACCGCCCACGTGGTTGTCGGCCATCAGCTGAATGGCATCCTTCAGTACGGTGTCCGGGGTCACCGAGATCGGGTTTGGGGTCATCACTTCCGCAACGGTTTTGGCCATAGGATTGGTTGACTACTGGTTTAAATGCGCTTGATTTCATTCTAGAAAAGGTTTTTGGCTAACCGGTTGGCTGTCACAGGTCGTTACAGTAGTGCTCTAGAATATCCGCACAGCGGGCGATCGCACCCAAATGGGCAACCTCATAGCCGTGGGTATTGTGCGTCGGGAAGCTCAGACAGGCGGCCCGCGACACATGGCCAAACTTCATGGCAATCGATCCGTCGCTGCCAAAGCCGCTGATCACCGCCATTTGAAGGGGGAGGTCGTGCTGGGTCGCGGCCCGGCGCAGCTCGGCATTCAGCCCTTCGTCGTAGAGGCCGTAGGCGTCCTGACTGAGCAGCACGGGGATCTCTCCTGGATGGATGGGATACTCCGGGGCCAGGGGGCAAATTTCAAGGGCAATCAGGGCCTCCAGGCGGTGACGCTGGGAGAAATACAGGGCGCCGATGGCCCCGACTTCTTCCTTAGCGGAGGCCACCAGGTATACGGTTACGGGCGGTTTCTGCAATCGCTCCGCCAGCAGCAGCAGGATGGCCAGGGACGCTTTGTTATCGAGAGTGTAGCTGGCAATGTAGTCGCCCATGCGAAAGGGTGCCTTGCGGTGCTTGCCCACCACCACCCGAGTGCCAGGGCGAATGCCGGCCGCGGCTAGTTCTTGGGGCGATCGCTTGGTCTCTACCCAGGCGGTTTCCCAGGTGACGGGCTTGGTCTCCTGCTGGGCTTTCTGGGGCGACTCGTGGGAGACATGGCGGGATCCAAAGCTCAAAATACCGCTAATGGTGTGGTGATCGCCCAGCAAATCCATCACGCCCTCGCCATATACCCAGGGATAGGATCCGCCCAGCTTGCGCACAGACACTCGACCGTCGGCGTAGATGCTTTTGACCAGGGTGCCAATCTCATCCTTGTGGGCGGTGATGGCAATGGCACGGCTGTCGTCTTTTCCGGGGATCTTCGCAATCACGTTATCCGCCTCATCTAGCCAGTGCTCGACCCCCAGCTGCGCCAGCGCCGCCATTAAATATTGGTTAATTACTTCCTCCGCACCGCTGGGGGAGTGGCACATGACCATTTCAGATATGCGCTCAAAGAGATTGTCGTAGGGCATGGGGAAGTGGGTGGATGGGTTTTGTCGCTCCATTTTCGCACCCTTCACCCTTCACCCGAATCTTCGCCTGCTCCCGTTAGCCACCTCCTTCCCCTGGGCTTTCTAAAGACAACAAAATTTCTTCAAGCTTGTGCATCTACTTCCTAAATCTCCCTGGGTGCGCTGGGGGATCGGGTTTGGCATTGGCCTCCTGCTGTTTGTGGGGGTCAGTAGCCAATTTCGCAGTGAGGCTACGCTGCCCACCCTCGATCCACTGCCGCAGGACCCGTATATTCAAGCGTATTTTAACCAGAGCCTGGCGGCCACCTACACTGACCCCTACCGCCACATCACCCGCCATGGCGATAATCTGGAGCAGGTGATTGTGGATGCGATCGCCACTGCCCAAGCCTCCATTGACATCGCCGTGCACGAGTTTTCGCTGCCGGGAATCGCCCACGCCCTCAGCGAGAAAGAGGCAGCAGGGGTGGCGGTGCGTGTGGTGGTTGAGAACACCTACAGCAAGCCGATGGCGAAGCGGGGAAATCCAGCGGTGTTTGCCCAGCTTGACGAGCATTCCCAGGCCAAGGTCAACGACCTGTACGCCTTTATCGACATCAACCAGGATGGGGTGCTCAGTGAGGGGGAACTGCGCGATCGCGATGCCCTCACCATTCTGGCGGAGGCCAACATTCCCCTCATTGACGACACCGCCGACGGCAGCAAGGGCAGCGGTCTGATGCACCACAAGTTTATGGTCATTGACGGTCGCACCGTCGTCACCGGCTCGGCAAACTGGACCCTCAGCGGCACCCACGGCGACTTTACCAACCCCGACAGTCGAGGCAATGCCAACAGCATTGTGGTGATCGACAGCCAGCCCCTGGCCCAGCGCTTTCAGCAGGAGTTTAGCCTGATGTGGGGCGATGGCCCCGGCGGCCGGCCCGACAGCCTGTTTGGTCTGCAAAAGCCCCATCGCCCCTCGGCCCTGGTGGCTATCCCCGGCTCGGTGCTGGAGGTGCAGTTTTCGCCCACCTCAAAAACCAAGCCCTGGGCCGAGAGCGTCAACGGGTTAATTGCCAAAACGCTGGGCCAGGCCACCCGGAGCGTTGACCTGGCCCTATTTGTATTCTCGGAGCAGGCGATTAGTAATCAGCTTGTCCCGGTGGCCAACCGGGGCGTACCGATCAAAGCTCTGATTGACCCCAGTTTTGCCTACCGCAGCTATAGCGAGGGGCTAGATATGCTGGGGGTGACCCTGCCCGATCACAACTGCAAGCGAGACAACAGCGTACCTTGGGCCAATCCCCTCACCACTGTGGGGGTGCCTGTGTTGCCCCCCGGCGACAAGCTGCACCACAAATTTGCGGTACTCGACCAAAATATTGTCCTGATCGGATCCCAAAACTGGAGCCAGGCCGCCAACAACACCAATGATGAAAACCTGTTGGTGATTCGCAACGCGACGGTAGCGTCCCACTTCGAGCGAGAGTTTCAGCGGCTATACGACGGGGCCGAACTGGGGATGACGCCGCAGTTGCAGGGAGCGATCGCCCAGCAAAAGCAGAAGTGTGGCCTTTAACCATTGGGCAATAGGGTAGATGCAGCCCTCAAAGCAACTGCTATTGGGGCCTTAGATAGCGGAAGTCCCAAACCAGAGGGCTTTTGCATCAGATGGAGCGATGCGATCGCCGATGGGGTCTTGAGCAATCAGCTCTTCCACGTGAGCGGGTTTGAGCTCTAGCCAGTCTAGGGTTTGTCTTACGCTCCAGCTTCTATATTGAGCAATGTTCCGAACTTGTGGCAGGCTAATGGTAGGCATTTGGTCCTTAAGCCAGTTATTCAAGACATGGGGCGGAACTTTTAGGGCTGCGGCAAGGTCTTTTAGATTGCCTTGGTAAGTGATCTCTAGCTTCAGCCAGTCAGTCAACACCTGCACATTCCATGGATAGTAGGTTGTTCTCATCAAGCAAAACCTCATTGCGGTAACCCAATCAAACTATAGATTTATGGCTATGACAGCCATCACGTAGTCCATGGGCGAGGTTTTTATCATTTAGTTATTTTTTCTTAAATAAAAAAAGTACAGAATCCAGTTGCCGACTTTGCTCGTATTTGCTTGATTTCTAGTTCAGGGCAGCGGCAGCCTTCACTCGTCGGAAAGCTGACCTTACCACTGCCATGTTCAAGCGTTTAATGACCGGGGTCTGGCCGATCGATCACCCAGGTGCCTGACAAAAACAATCCTCAGGACTATCCAGGGGACAGATATTTAGGCGATACTGGGGCAATATCCTGAGGATTGTCCAGAGGATGGCGATGAACCCTGGGGAAATTGATCGGTATCCTGTCAAGCAGTTGCAAGACCGTTATAGTCTGGCTCGCAGCGCTGTGTACAAGCGTATGCAGGACTTGAGGATTGTTCCTGAAAAAGTTGGGCAGCGCTCCTACATCACTGCCTCTCAGCTACAGCTGATGGACGAGTTGCACCGATTTATTAATCAGGGGGGTAGTGCCGCTGAATTTATTGAGGCGCGAGGACTGCGGCAGCGGCCAGGGAACAACGGCAGCGGGCAGTCTAGCGGCGGGTCTAATCTGGCGATTAATCCTAATGACGTTGGCGGCATGATTGGCGCTCTAGCTGAGTTGATGGGCCGCATGGGATTTGGGCAACCCGACCCGCTGAAATACTTCGAGACCTTAGAAAACGCAGCTAGAAATGGTTGGCTACCTAGTACCAGCGAGTTGGCTGAGCTGATTGATCTGTCGCCTAGAGAAATTGAGAGCTACGGCGATCGCTTCTCCGAGGCTGGGTTTATCTTCAGCCGCTCTGGGTATCGAAAAAATGGTGAGATTGCCTGGCGGGTCACAAAGCGTTTAAAATAAAAAGACCAGCAGTTCCAGTGCTGGTCTAAATGCAACTTGATTTAGTTCCTTTTTTTCCTTTGGTGATGTTGGTGTTAGCACTGGCATCACCTCTCTTTTTGAGGGGTGACGGGCTGTTAACCGCTCTGGCATGGGAGTTCGCCAGCGGGAGCTAAACCCACCAGTGGGGGCGGTGTCTCCCTGGGCCCTTCAACCTTGGTCTTATCCTAACACGTCCTGAGGACAATCCTGAGGACGTGAGCAAAAAATCCTCAGGATTGTCCTCAGGATGACAGGACGGATAGCTTATTTCCCGGTAGTGAGCGTTCACCGATTCAGCATCACCTCTCGGTAATGCGGTTCAACCGGGTGATGGGGTAGCCCTGTTTTTTCGATCGCCTGGGGTTGATGGCGCAGGGCGCGGTGTAAATCAGCGGTGTTTACAGTTGTGACCTGTCCCTGGGCAACAAGTTGCCGACCCTGTATCCATACAGATTCAACTACGTCGGTGGGGCGACCCAGTACTAGCAGCTGCAATGGATTGGCTCGGGGCAGCAGGTCAGGATGGTTGAGGTCGTACAGCACCAGGTCGGCGTCCATGCCGGGGGCAATGGTGCCGGTGCGATCGCCCAAATTCACCGCCTTCGCGCCACCTACTGTGGCCAGGTACAGTGCCTGCTCCGGCGTTAGCCAATTCTCATAATCCTGGTCAGTGATCGTATGCAGAATGGTGCCGAGCTTGATCACCTCCAGCATGTTCTGAGCATCATTGCTGGCGGCCCCGTCGCAGCCCAGGGCCACGTTCAACCCGGCCTGGCGACACTTGAGAATGGGGGCTAGGCCACTGCCTAAACGCAGGTTGCTGACTGGATTATGTACTAACGTGGATTCAGCGCTGGCTAGGAGCTCAATGTCGGCATCCTCGATCCAAACGCCGTGGGCCAAGGAGGTGCGGGGGGTAAGGCAGCCGAGATTCTGCAGGTGTTGCACGGCGCTGATGCCGTAGCGCTCTTGGGCGAGGCGATGCTGGGCGCGGGTTTCGAGCAGGTGGGTGTGGTAGCAGAGGTTGAGGCGATCGCTCAAGTCTGCGCACCCTTGCAGCAACTCATCCGAACACCGATGGAACCCGGTCGGCCCCAGCCCAATGTAGATACCGTTGTCGGGGTCGTGGAACTCGGCGATGATCGCCTCCATCATGGCCAGCAGTTGAGTCGCTGACCGGGCCGACGCCGACTGGGGCAGCAGACACCCCTTCGGGAAACCCGACGCAAAGGGTAAATCCATAATCAGCGGCGCAATCACAGCCCGAATGCCCACGGCTTTGTAGCCCCGCACCAGGGCATCAACTGTTTCCAGTTCCTGTCCAGGAAGAATGTAGGCATGATCCATCAGGCAGGTGCCACCGGAAAGTAGGGTGTCCACTGCTGTACTTACCGCACCCCAGTAGAACTGATCGAGCTGCTGAGGGGTCGAGTCGAACACGTTCGCTAGCCACAGCTCTAAGGGAAGTTGGGGAATCAGCCCCCGCTGCCACGCTTGGGAAGAGTGGGTGTGGCCATTGACGAAGCCGGGTAGCAGCAGTTTGTCTTTTCCATCGATTACCTGCTGGTGGGGCGCGACGGGAATGGTGCCAGCGGGGGTGACGGTGTGAATTTGGGAGCCGACCAGAAGAACGTCTACGGATTCGAGGGTGTCGTTCTGAAGGGTAAGAACGGACTGGAGGAGGGATTGCATGGGGAGTTTTGGGTTTTGGTGAGATGACAGAGTGAAGCAAACTGTCCCCTCCTGGAAGGGGTGTCTGGCGGGCGGGGTGGGTTGCGAAAACTGAGCTAACCCACCCCTACCTCTCCCAGGAGGGGATGATGGCGCTAGACCTCAGCCAAAATACGATCGCTGTATTGGGCTTCCGTATAGGTCTTAATTAATGCGGCGAGTTGGCGGCGCATGATGATACCGGGCTGATCCGACGGCATGTGCTGTTCACAGGACAGGTCTACAGGGGTGTCGTAGTCGGTCGATTCCAGCACTACCTTGTCTTCGTTTACCACCTGGCGATCGAAGGCGATGATTGATTCGGCGCTGGCGTCGGCTTCGCTGTCATTGCGAATGCAGAACTGCACGATCTGGGAGGTGCGATCGCTCACCGGAGTCGCCGCCGTAAAGATCAGGTGCATTAACCCGTTGGGGTAGGTGATCTTGAGGGTGCGGCTAAAGGGCACGTACCAGGTCGACTCCACCTCGCGCACGGTGAGGCTGTCGGGAATGTTGAGGATTTTCTGCTGGCTCGGCGGGTTCACCACGGGCACCGTGGCGGTGACCTTGAGCCCCAGCTCCAGCGGCACAATCTCTGACTTGGCGGGCTTGGGCTGCTCAGTCACCCCAAAGGATTCGGCGTGGACGATGCTGAAGTGGGCGTTGTCGAAGGAATTTTCCATCACCCGCAGGCCGCTGCACTGCCAGGGTTCGTAGAACTGAGGGATTAACCGATTTTCCGGCACATCGGCCTCAGGAATCTCCGGCAGCGGCAGCAGGGGATCGCTCGACAGACACACCCAAACGTAGCCGTAGCGTGCTTCGCAGAGGTAAGAATCAACGCGATAGGTCTTGGGGATCGCCGCGTCAGGATCAAGCTGGGGCGCCTGGGTGCAGGTTCCCTCGCTGTCATAGGCCCAGCCGTGGTAGGGGCAGCGCACACAGCCGTTTTGCACAAGGCCCATAGAGAGCCTGGCGGAACGGTGACAGCAGCGATCGCGCAAGGCCGCCGGGTTTCCCTCTGCCGTCAACCACAGCACCAGGGGTTCGCCAAGGAGCGTGAAAGGTTGAGGGCCATCGGCGAGATCGGCGACGGGGATAACGGGGTACCAGAAGCGGCGGAGTACAGAGTGTTGGGTAACGAGCATAGTGGATTAAGGGTGGTTGGGTGGGTAGGGGCGAACGGCGTTCGCCCTAGAGGTGGATGAGTGGATAGGTCACCGTAGGGTGGGTACTGCCCACCAACCCAGGACATCAAGCGACAACAGATTTTTCTAAAATGTTGGTTTTTGCGGGGGCAACCGAGGTATTCTTCCGCCGCTGTTCGACTTCGCCGTGCTCCTTCAGCAGTTTGGCCAGGCGGTGGCGCATGAGAATGCCAGGGCGATCGCTGGCCATGTGCTGCTCCTCCGCCAGACTCAGGGGGGCATCGTAGTCGGTGCCTTCGAGAATTACCCGGTCTTCGCTGGTCACCTGGCGATCGAAGGCGATGATGTCGGCGGCTTTAGCCTCGGCCTCGGTGTCGTTCCGCAGGCAGAACTGCACCACCTGAGAATGCTGGTCGTCAATCGGGGTATAGGCCGTAAAAATCACGTGCTCTAGCCCGTTGGGGTACTGGATTTTGAGCGTGCGGGCAAAGGGCATGTACCAGGTGCGGGTATTGGTGCGAATGGTTTTTTCTTCAGCGATGCCCAGGTTTTTCTTTTGCAGGTCAGGGTTCAACACCTCTAGCCAGTGCTTCATCACAAAGCCAGAGTCGGTTTCAGTGACGTCGTCGATCGGCGGCGGCTGGGGGTTCGACATATCGCCCCAGGAGCTAGCGTGGACGAAGTGGCCGTGGGCGCTGTCGAAGGAATTCTCGATCGCCCGCAATCCCCCCACTTTCCAAGGTTCATAGAACTCGTGGATGTAGCGAAAGTTGGCGTCGGCAAATTCTGGAATGTCGGGAATCGGCTGAAGGGGGCTATCGTCTAGACAAACCCACACATAGCCGTAGCGCTCCACACAGGGGAAGGCATCAACCCGATAGGTTTTGGGAATAGCTGCGCCCGTATCGAGCTGGGGCACATTGACGCAGGTGCCGATGGCGTCGTACTGCCAGCCGTGGTAGGGGCAGCGCACGCAGCCGTCTTTGACGATGCCTTTGGAGAGCTGGGCTGAGCGGTGGCAGCAGCGATCGCGCAGGGCAGCGGGCTGACCATTCTCGTCAAGCCACAACACCAGGGGTTCTTCGAGCAGGGTGAAGGATTGGGGGCCGTTGAGCAGGTTGTCGAGGGGAATGACGGGGTACCAGAAGCGCCGCAGGACGGGCTGTTGAGTGGTAAGCATGAGGTTTCTCCAAGAAGGGTGAGGTTTGTAGGGTGCATTGCTTCGCGAATGCACCCTACAAGGGGACGGGCTAATTTTCGTGTTTCATGGCGCTGGAGTGCCAATCTTTGAGCAAAACGTTCGACAGAGCCGAGAGAGCGGCAAAAATGGCGATCCCCGACACCGTAATCAGCAGCAGGGCCGCAAACATGCGGGGAATTTGCAGGTTGTAGCCCGCGATCAAAATTTGGTAGGCCAGGCCCGACTGAGCACCGCCCGTTCCGGCAACAAATTCTGCCACTACCGCCCCAATGAGAGCCAGGCCACCGCTGATGCGTAGCCCCGCCAGAAAGTAGGGCAGGCTAGTGGGCAACCGCAGGTACCACAGGGTTTGCCAGCGGTTAGCCTTGTTGAGCTTAAACAGGTTCACCAGCGACGGATCGGTGCT
>JBGSNT010000351.1:0-13690 GCA_041739575.1 Nodosilinea sp.
CGGCGGCACCCTCGCCTTTGGGGCCGATGTCGATGGCGCTACGCCCCTGGTCGGATTCCTGGAAAGCATGCAGATTTGGAGTGACGTCTTGGGAGCCGACGAACTCCAGGCCAACCAGCACCTGCCCTTGACCGGCAACGAGCCGGGACTGCTGGGCTACTGGCCCCTAGAGGATCTGGGTCGGGAAACTATTCTGGATCGCTCCCCCCACAACGCCCACGGCACTCTGATCGGCCAGGGGCAGCTGGCTCCTTCCACCGCGCCGATCGGCGTGATTGAGACTGAGGCCGCTGTGGTCGTCGCCAACGAGTACCCCACCCAGGAGGTCAACGCCCTGGGACAGGCCGAAGGTCTGATGCGTCGGTTCTACGCTTTCCTTCAGCCCGAGGCGATCGCCCTGCTGCAAGACCAGCGGATCGAAAGCCTGGAGGTGCGCTGGGTGGGCAATGCCCAGTTCAACCCCACCCTGCTGGGTTTCATCGAAGGACCGCCCCCAGTGCCCAGCGAAAACCTCACCGAAGAAGACAGCTACGACGGCACCTCTAACCTTCAGCTCACCGCCACCGAGGATGTCAGCTACAGCTGGACCCGCAGCCAGGAGGCGGGCCTGGGCATTGAGGTGGATGCCGTTCTGGGCAGTGCCGCCAAAGTGTCCGCCGGCTTTATCGTCATGACCTCGGTAGATGCGGGCTTTGGCTTTACCGGCAACCTCTCCAGCAGCTATAGCCTGCTCGACGAAGGCACCATCACCCTCGACATTGCCAACGTCTTTCAGGATCGCCTCTCCCTGCGGGGCCGCCAGGAAGCCACCGAGCGATTCCCCCACCTGGGCAAACGCTATATTCCCAAGAATGTGGGCTACGCCCAGGTGGTGTCTTCCCTGGCAGATGTGTTTGTGCTGCGGTTGCGCCGCAGTCGGCGCATGGTGTCGTACCAGGTGGCCCCGGTGCCCGACCTGCCGCCCCAGGTCAACACCATTACCTTTTTGATCAACCCCGCCTACCAACAAAACGGCAGCCTCGATGGCCAGGTGGGTACCGAAGCGGCAGATGACCGTTTCTACGCCCAGGTGCCCAGCCTGCGCGCCCAGTACGGCTCCCAGTTTCCGGCCAGCTACTTCCGCCTGGGCGAAGCTGGCGAGCTAGAGGCCCAAATTCGCCGTCAGGACCGCGAGCGCGAGGCCATCTTTATCAACTACAACAGCCGCGCGATCGAGGTGGGTACCGCCAACCGTTCCACCGACAACGCCAACGAAAGCAACATCGAGCAGGTGGCCGAAGTGGCCGGTTCCGCCATTTCTTCCACCATCGAAACGGTGGGCAGCGGCGGCGGCGCGGCGGGCTGGCAGCGGCGGCTAGAACAGCTTTTGGTCGACGCCCGCAAGCGCAATATCGTCAATACCTACGTGTGGGATGGCGACGGCGGCCTGCGCTCCGAAACCCAAGAGTTTGCCGACACCATCAAGCAGACCATCGGCGGTTCGTTTTCCCTGGATGGCGGCCTGGGCATTACCGGCTTTGTGCAGGGGGGCGGCATCTGGGTCGAGCTGACGGCCCTGGCCACCGCCCACATCACCCAGGTTTCCACCAAAACCGAGAGCCGCAGCCGGGGCTTTAGCCTGGAGGTGGAGCTAGAGGGCGAAAGCCGGGGCATTACCACCCTCGACGATACGCCGATCATTCCCGGCGAAAAAGTCGATCGCTACCGCTTCTCCAGCTTCTACCTGGAGCCCAATACCAACCACTTCAACGACTTCTTTCATCAGGTCGTTGACCCCGAGTGGCTGATGGGCAACGACGAAGAGGCCCGCGCCCTGCGCCAGATCAGCATGGTGCGACCCAACCCCGTGTGGCGGGTCAAGCACCTGGTGACGTTTGTGGAGCGCCCTGCCCTGCAAGGGTTTGGGGCACCCCAGGCGGCCACGGTGGAAAGCCCCCCGACGGCGGTGGCCAGGGGCAACGGCAATGGTCGTCGCGCCATGGCTACCGCTGCTGAGAGGTAGCCGTGAAGCAGGCCCCCGGTTTTTCAAAAAACCGGGGGCTTGGTAGTGAGCAACCGTTGGTCGAACTGTCGAACGCAAACATTTGTCGTTGGGGCCTGCCGTTTATTAAATCCTCAATTAACCCCTGTCAACCTGTAGACTGTCGGTTCAGTCGTACCGTTTGGGATCTTTTTTGGGCTTCTTAGCTCCGTTAGATTCTGCCTTTGGCTTCTTAGCCTCCTTGTTACCTTTCTTTTCCTTGCCCATGGATTGTTACCGGTGTAGGTGTAGTAAATATCATCTGTGGCTAGTGGTACCATCGACCTGACAGAACCACTAGTTAGCGTTACAGACTAGTAAACTGCGCTGTGATTTTAGTGCCTGCAAGGGGGCAGAGGGGTCAAGAGCACTGGAATGATCCTTTAACTTTCACCCAGGAATACTAGACATCTAAGGGATTTGCAGACGCTAATAAGGCGCATTTACCTTATGCTAGCAAAATAAATTCCCTATTAATGCTGGAATCAAAAAACTCTTTTATCTTCTAAATATTGGTTAAATCTTTCCTGCCCCATCAATCTAAGCGGGACTGGCCCATTGCATTGTCGTGAACCTAGATGCGAGAGGCGAAAAATGGCTATAGCATTCAGCATTTGATTTCCGGCTGCTAATTCAATATCAGACTTAAAGTTCTCAAGCACCTATAAATCAAGTAAAACCAAGGTATTTTGAAATTCGATAACCAATGATGACTCCGGCAATGCCGCCCACCGTTCCAAAGAAAACAGAGCTTAGGCCAAGCAAGCTACCGCCCCATAGAACAGGGAAATAGCTGCCAAGGATTGAACCCAAAAACATTCCTATTCCGATTAGCAATTTGTTCATCTAATTAAGCTCCCCAGCCATTGATGCAGCCAAGTTCAGAATCGGAGTTTGTCTATGTGGATAGCTCAGATTCCTGAGCTAGATCGGATTTCATTTGGCAAAGGATAAGGTGGCAGAAAGGGTGCACGAAGGAATGACAACCTTGGATTCAATGGCCCGACCTTGCATCAGTCCTGAACCTAAAGCGACGTTGCCAATTGATATGCCCATTCTAGTGCGCATTTCCCTGGGCTAACCAATCACAGGCTCGCCGAGGTTACCCATACGCTCATTTCAGTTAGTTCTAGCAGCCCGAACTGGGTCGCTAAAGCCACATCGGCGGCATCGCGACCGTAGGCAATGGCAATGCGATTCCCCCGGGGCTCCGACTGGGTTGGATCAAAGGTGTACCAGCGATCGCCCACAAAGGCTTCAAACCAGGCGTGCATATCCATCGGCTCTAGTTGGTAGAGATAGCCCACCACCATGCGAGCCGGAATCGTTAAGCTACGGCAGAGGGCAATGCCTAAATGGACAAAATCACGGCAGACTCCCACCCGAGTCTTAACCGTTTCAAGCGCGGAGGTAGAGACATCGCTGGTGTCATACCGATATTCCACATTGGTATGAATCCACTTGCAAATGGCTTCTACCTGGTCGTAGGCAGCCTCAATCCCTGCGGTAATGGTATTGGCCAACTCAGCCAATTGGTCTGATTGGCAGTAGCGACTTGGCAAAAGAAATTGTAACGAATAGTCCGGTAGTGCCTGTACGTAAATGAAAGCTGCACCAGGAGCAACATCAATGCTGTCAGGGGTGTCGACAGTCATGGTGACTTTGACCTGAAATGGGCCCTGGGGCGTTACGAGACGTTGGCACAGGTTGCCAAAGCTATCAAAATACTCCGTGGCAAGAACGTTCGGTTCAAACTCATAGGATTCTTGTATTACCCTTTGACCCAATCCACTACGGGGTCGGAGCATGAGAATCAGCGGAGAGGGATCGACCGACTCAAACAGCAGTTGGCAACCTGCATTCAAACGCATCAGGTCTCCCAGTAGGATAAAGACTCCGAACACACTAACATGACTGAAGTCTTGATACCCCAAAGCACGATGGTTGAGAAGCTTAAAAGTTTCTCAACCATTCCCCGGAGAAGCTTCCCCCGCAGCCTTCCCAGTACCAACGACCGCTGAGCTCCCTCGTTGCCCAACTTACAATGCGCCCAGGGGAGCCCCAACGCTGTCCTCGCGAACCTGGCGATGCTATGCCATTCGCCTGAAATGAGCTTAGGGACCCGCAGGAAAATAAGATGCCCGCTGATCGGACTTTCTCCCTGCGGGAGACGCCAGCGAACGACTTTGCTCAGTCCTCGATCACTGAAGGTCGAGCACAGTCGTTCACGAAGTGTCTCCCGAAGGGAGAAAACCTGGCTGCTGGTACAAGATTAACCCGCAGATCCCTTAGGACAATTCTGGAAACGAAAATACCCGAGAATTTTGATTCCTCTCAAGGGCGCAGGCCCTGCTCGGGGTATTGTCTTTCTCGCAAATCTCCTTACGGCCCGAGGCAGGGGCAGCCTATGGGTCGGGAAATCTCGCTTGGGCGTTTATGACCCTTCAGTCCAACACTGCGCACCCGGATCGCAGACTAGGCTAAACCCCTTCATTGATCTGATACAACTTGCAGTCAACCCTGTCTAAGTTGGTTTCGTTCCGCCCCTGGGAGTATATTTCCAGATAACAATCTGGCCACGCCTCAAATAGAACACGTTCCTTGGCAAAAATAATCCGTTCGAGCAGACAGCCTGCCTCTCGCATAACTCGAATATTTTGAATACCTGCTGTTTTATTGATGTAATAGCAGAGCATAGAAGACGAAGCTTGAATTGGTGATTCAGATGTGAGCAGAGACAACATATGGGACATGATTATTCTTGAGATAAAAAGTCATTTCAAAATTTACTATTAACCATTCCATAGAGATGTTTTAATAAATGATTGATTTGTTTTTTTCATTGGAGTCAAAGTGTTTCTTCGATACAAAACAAAACATAGTAACGTCTTTACTTCCTCTCCCCTGCCGACTGGATCCCCTACCATCCCCCCTCACGCCTCAATCACCACCCGCAGATTACCCCGCTTTCTCACAACCCGGCAGGCGGTGGCCTCAAGGGAGCGCTCAAACTCTAGGTCTAGCAGTGTCTGGCCCACCTTGAAATTATTGATTGAGATATAGCTCACGGAGGCGGGTAGCGTAGGCTGCACAATGCGTAGACAGTTATTAGGCACGTCAGGCATCAGATTCACCATGATCTGCAACAGCTGAAACACCGTGCCCGTCGCCCAGGCCTGGGGTGAACAGGCCACCGGGTAACGCACTGGCCGGTTGGTAGGCGTACGCTCAAAGCCGCAGAACAGTTCCGGCGGGCACTGGTAGGGTTGCAGGCTGGTCATATCAAAAATGCCCTGGGCAATTTCAAGGGCCTGCTCGATATAGCCCAGGGATCTGAGCCCAGCAGCAATGATGCCGTTGTCGTGGGGCCAGACCGACCCAACGTGATAGCCCATAGGGTTATAGGCGGGGGAACTGCTGCTGAGGGTGCGAATGCCCCAGCCGCTAAACATATCGGGGGCCTGCAATCGCTCAGCCACGCTGCGGGCCTTTTCGGGGGAGAGAATGCCCAGCCCCAGGCAGTGCCCTGGGTTGGAGGTAATACTGTCTACCGGTTCACCATGGCCATCGAGGGCGAGGGCAAAATAGCCCTGGTCAGGTAGCCAGAAATCTCGTTCGAAGCGGGCCTTGAGAGCAACTGCCTCTTTCTGCCAGCGATCGCGCAGATCTGGCCGGTCCTGTAGTTCGGCTAGGGCGGCTAGCCGCATTTTGGCGGCATAGACGTACCCCTGCACCTCTGAGAGGGCGATCGCCCCTTCCGCCAGGTTGCCCGCCGCATCGACAATGCAGTCCCCCGAATCCTTCCAGCCCTGGTTGCCCAGACCGCCTGGCGACTTGCATTGATAGGTCACGTAGCCGGTCTGGGCGCTGCTGCGATCGATCCAGTCCATGGCGGCCAGGGCATTGGGCCACAGCTGGTCGAGCAGAGCGCGATCGCCCCTCCAGGCGTAGTAGTCGGCGTAGAGCATCAGCCACAGGGGGGTGGCATCCACCGTGCCGTAGTAGGGGGTGTGGGGCACTTCGCCGCTGCGCGACATTTCCCCAAAGCGCAGTTCGTGAAGAATTTTGCCCGGTTCTTCCTCCCGCCAGTCATCCTGCTTTTGGCCCTGATACTCGGCCAACACGCTCAGGGTCTGGTGGGCTAGGGCAGGGTTAAACATCAGGGTTTGCATGGCCGCAATCAGCGAATCGCGGCCAAACAGGGTGGCAAACCAGGGAATGCCTGCCGAGAGGATCTTGCCCTCGCCAAAGGTCTGCCCCAGCAGGTAGGTGTCTTGCTCGGCCCGCTCGATAATTTGGTTGAGGGCGCGATTGTCGGTGCGAATAGAGGTTACCCCCTCGCGCCAAAGCTGTTCTTCCATAGTTTCTGCGGCCACCGCCTGGCTCAGAGTCGCCGGAATACTCACCGTTGAGACCGGATGATTGTCTAAAAACGGCTGTAATCGGTAGCCCAAAACCTCAGTGGCGTGGGGTTGCAAGGCCACCCGCCAGATCGCCGTATAGCCCTTTATCTGATCAGGATAACGCTGGTAAAACTGAATTCTCGACTCCATCAGTAGTTGGTCTACCCCCTGGTAAGCCAGGGTAATTTCGCCGCTTTCCCCCGACATCGCGTCATCGTACCAGCCGTGAACTGTCTCAGCGGCGTCCTCCGTCAGGCAAATGGAGCGCAGCAGGGTGCCAGTGTGCTGCCGCACCCATCCGCGAATTTCAAACAAATCGGCAAAGTCAGCTTCAAAGCTCAGGCTCAGTTCAAACTCGACCGGCTGAGTGCTGTAGTTGGTCAAGGCCAACTCCTCAAACAGCCCCCCCTGTAGCACTAGGTCACGCTGAATGCCGATGGTTTCGGCTCGAATCTCATTACGACCGTCCTTAGCGACGATGTAGGGATTGCCACACAGGGCCGACAGGGCAAAGCCCCGTTGAGACGTACTGCTGAGAAAAACCGGCGGCTGCCCCTCAAACTGTAGCTCTAGGCGGCTGAGAAACCGCGTGTCTCGACAAAAGAGGCCCAGGCTAGCGGTTACTTGCTCATCTCCACAGGCAATGTTGCCCAGGGAATCGGTAATTAAAAACAGGTCGTTGTCCTTCAGCGTCAGCGTGGTCGGCTGTCGCCGCAGGGTAGTGCAGGGCCACTCGGGAATCGGCACCTGCTGGGCGGGGGCAAAGGTGCGCCCCCCTAGTTCAACAATATCCAGAGCTGGTACCGTCGAGTCAAACCTCATCTCACTCCGGTTAGTAGGCTCGGTCATGATCGTTTCCTTGAACAGTACATATTTAGACAATCGCTGTTTGGAGGCATACCCGGCTTGGCTCTGGTCGCCCTAGTACTGCTGGGCAGGAGTTTAGCTGCCGTTCCAGCCCCCCGGCCCCCTGACTCCTCTGCCCTCCTACTATTGGCAAGAGTCACCCAACTTACACCACAGGCTACTAGCCTCCCCTCAAGGATAGTATTGGAGTTCACCGGTGGGTTGAGTGCCATAGTTCTTTAGGGCTGGGTTTTGACGATCGCCCAAAAGCCCCCGATACACCGCCTCGTACCCATCCGCCATCCGCCCCACTCCAAAGTTAAGAGTCACATGGTCACGGCAACTCTGGCGATTAATAGACTGTATTTGAGCCACCGCCTCCACGCAGTCTTCCACGCTGTGGCACAGAAACCCTGTCTTGCTATTGACCACTACCTCCGGAGCTGACCCCATGGCCATGGCAATTACCGGAGTGCCGCCGGCCATTGACTCAGCCATGACTAGCCCAAAAGGTTCTGGCCAGGTAATCGGAAATAGGGTCGCCGTGGCATAGCCTATCAGGGCTCTTTTGAAGGCCTGGCTGACCTCTCCAAAAAATGTCACCTGTTGCCCATCAATGTGCGGAGCCACCTGGCGATCAAAAAACTCTGCGTTGTCAAAATCAATCTTGCCCGCCATTTTGAGGGGCAAGCCGCAGCGCTTAGCAATCTCAATCGCTAGGTGAGGGCCTTTTTCCACCGACATGCGGCCTAAAAAAGCTAGGTAGGGTGGTGCCTGGGGCTGAGGATAGAAGTCAAACTGGTCGAGGGCGATCGCATTGTAAACCGTAGCGACATAGTTGAGCTCCAGATCTGGCCGTTGCTGAGAGTTAGAAACGCTGACAAAGTTTTGCCCCCGATGCTGGCTAAATATCTTTTCAGTGGTAGCGGTAAATATTCCATGGAGCGTATGCACAACCGGCGTCTGACTGCGTTGGGCATAGGGCAGCGCCGCCAAGTCCATATGGGAGTGAATAATGTCAAAATCCCCTGTGCGGGCAAAGACTTTGTCCAACTGCCTCTGCTCATACTCAGCATAGTCTAGCGGTAAGACCCCCAAGGGTCGCAGCGCCTGCTCACAGCCCGACTCTAGTTGCGCTTGGGTTTCTGAATCGCCCGAGGCGAACAGTGTAACCTGATGTCCACGATGCACCAGTTCTTCTGTTAATAAATTCACAACTATTTCGGTCCCGCCATAGCCCGAGGGCGGCACCTTTTCCCACAAAGGGGCAACCTGTGCAATTCGCATAAACGCCTCTCAAGAGTGTGAAGTTAATCGGTACTGCACGAGGCTAATCAGTGGGGAAGCCGAATGATCTGTAAAGTGGGTCACGCCGTAGCGAGACCATT
The DNA here is from genome assembly GCA_041739575.1 of Nodosilinea sp. Classification (GTDB taxonomy): domain Bacteria; phylum Cyanobacteriota; class Cyanobacteriia; order Phormidesmidales; family Phormidesmidaceae; genus Nodosilinea. The sequence goes on from JBGSNT010000351.1 coordinate 8,658, forward strand.
TAAAACCAGGCCCAGTTCATGCTGAACTGGTTACTATCTCCTATATTACGTAGCGCCCACCCATATGCCCCACCTTAGCAGCCCCCTAAAGGTAGCAAGAGATCACTAATCTCCTTGCCTCGATAGTGATGGAAGGATGTTCTACTTTCTGGATGAATTGATTGATTAAGATACAAATCGTAAGCAACACCCCATACCAATTAGCATCAACGATTGCACCAAATGCAAAGATTGAGCCAATTTTCAAAGGTCATAATGAGGCTTTCTATCTAGTCATTAAGAATCAGGAGTGATAGATTAAGGGCACCTCAATTAATTACCTTATTGCGAATTCTTGGAGTCCGAAGCCGTTGAAGTCTCCTTGCCATTTCCAGTAAGGATTGTATTTTTTGAGATACCTATAGTTATGCGGTGCAGTAGCAGCAAGGCTCAATCATTTATAAGCCAGTGCGGCTTCTTCATAATCGCTGAAAGCTTCAATTGACAGGGGTTACAGATGCTTAACCTATTTGACATTTAATTCGTCCCACCTACTTGGCAATCCTATTTGATTTGCAAAATAGATATCATTGATGAATAAGGCTTTCAAGGCTCTTTCGCTTCGGCAATCACGTCGGAGCGTTATATGTTGTGGGCCTACGTATTCATCCGCTCATACACCGCCGAAGAAGCGGGCGAGAACCGGGTCAGATAGCTAAAGATCCAGAACTTAATACAGGCATCCAGGAAAACCGGCACCGTGGCGATAAATAGACCAATCGCCGCTTCATTTTCGGGCAGCCCAAAATGGTCACCAAGGCCGTTGAGAATGACAGTCCAGCCCTCTGCTGAATGGAAGCCGACAAACATGTCGGTGACCAAAATAAAGACAAACACCTTAGTGGGGTCACTCAGCGACAAAAAGGTGCGGTTAGTGGCGCTCCGCAGAATAGTCAACCGGCTGCGGTTAAAGTAAACCAACCCCACAAAAACAACGAGGGCGGTTAGGTCGGACAGCAAATTTTTGATCCCCCTCAGCTCGGTGTTCCGGGCCTCTTTCCAGAGTTCAGTGGCCTTGTCGGTCAACTGCTCTCGCATGTCGTCGGCAGACAATTCGGGAATCATACCCAGGAGTTGTTGCACCTCTAACCGGTCCCGATAGAGGGCAAGGTCGCTGTCAAATTCTGCCTGAATTTCGTTACTCAGCTCAATTCGGTTCGGGTATTTATCCGCGTAGCTGCCCAGCAAGGGCTCAAACACCAGGTAGCGCGTCACCAACCCCACCAGCAGGGGCACCAGAATTAGAATGACCAGCCACCGAATCGCCACCTGGTTTTGTTTGCGCTGCAGTCGCAGCTCCTGCACAACTTGCTGCTCGTAGTTAGGGTCTAAGTCACGGCCAATTAACCCACCGCCAAACAGACCGATGCGGTTGCGCTGCCTATCGGCCTCGACCTCCATCACCACCGGGTCCATGATTTGGATGCTGTTGGACTTAGCGCCGTTGTCGGAGGCGGACGATCCCTTTGTCAACCTGCCATCGGCCTGGACCATCATGGCGGCAGCCTGGGCTAGCTCATCGTCCGGCGACTCACGATATTTGCCAATCACCGATTCAATAAAGTTGAGCTGGTCGAGCACCGCCTGGTCTGGGGCATCATCGGCAGCTTCGGTAGTTGCGATCGCTTCGGTGGCTGCGGTGCCGATCGCCCTCTGGTTCAGCAAAAAGCTATTGACCCGAAACTGAGCCAGATTGGTACGCACCTGGATCAGCTTGCGATCGCGCAAGCTGCGAACGTAGTCGTAGACCGTCTTACTCTGGTCTTGGGAGTAAGCAATTGGGCTGCCATCGTAGTAATGGTCTTCTAGAGCTTTAATGTCTTGGGCAGCGGTGTAGGCATTATTAAGAACTTGCGACTGCCGCTGCTGTAGCCACTGGGTGACTCGATTAAACCCGACTGGATGAGGTGTCATAAAAGGCTAACGCTGCTGTTCAAGTCTGAGGGTCGCCGCAAAGCATATGGAAACTATAAGCCATGGGTCAGCAAAATTCTGATTTCCCTAGCCAGGGGCTAGGGGCTTAGGGATTCGCACCGAAATAAAGTACCAGAGAGGGTGGATACTCTATGGTAGATTCCCGCCTACGCGGGAATGACGCTGGGACTTTATTTATTGGCTAGTCCCTTAGTCCGAATCGCCATACCTTGCTCATTCTGGGGTTAGGTGCCGATCCAAAAACTCTTAGGCCCGTAGCTGTGAGGCGCATCCATGGTTTTGAGGCTTGGGTTTGATAACTGCTCAAAGTCCCGAGATAAGTAGGCGGGTCAAATTAAAGCCAGCTTAGGTTTCCGGGTTTCGACTCCGCTTAACCCTCTGCCTAGCCACAGACCGAGCATTGAGCGAAGTCGAAATGCGTCTTGTGGATAATCAAACCTACTTACTTAACCCGCTCTAAACTGACCAACGGCTGTGGACAACGCCAGAGGAGAATGCGCATGGCAAAAAGATTTTGGTAATTGATGATGATGGTTGCGTGAGCCAGATTGTGCAGCTCAGCCTGGAATATTTTGAGGGTTGGCAGGTTGAAGTCAATCTCCCGAGGCCCTTGACAGGGCCAAATCGTGCCATTGGGATGCTTTTTGCTAGAGGTGGCGCTCTACGGCATCGATGGCATGGCGCTGTTTGAACACCTTCAGGCCAACGCCATCACTCAGCAGTTGCCCGTTATCGCCTTGACCTCGCGGGTTATGTCCTGAGCAATGGCCCACTACCGTCGCCTAACTGTCATCCGCCAGGGGCGATCGCTGCGGGCAAACCCGTCCCGCAGGCTGGCGATATCGGCCATCTGTTCCTGAGGGGGCAAACCATCGGGCAGAAAAAGACCCTGGGGCCACGGACTACCAGTCAAACCAGTCATTTACGTCATTAGAGACGTGGCGAATGGTGTCATCGATATCGTCGGTAAAGTCTTCGACGGTGTCATCGATGTCGGTAAACGGCTCGTAGATTTGGATGTGGGTGACATCGTAAATGGTGTCATTGACATCATCGACGGCATCGACCACATCTTCGGTTACCTCCCGCACCGCGTCAATCTGACCAATGTCACCGTCGAGTAGGTCGTCGACATCTTCGGCAACGTCGATGACGTGAAACAGCCCGGCCAGGGCGACAGGCTCCTCGGCAGACTGGGAATGGGCAGGGGCGATCGCCACCGCACTGAGCAACCCCAGCGCTAGCCCCGCAGCCAGCATAGGCAGTCTTTTCATGATCCTTTCTCCGCTAAAACAATGGGAAAACAGACGCAAAGTTTACTAACCCCAGCCTCACTGCACCTGAAACGAACTCAAAAACCGATCCAGATTGCTAAGCGACTGGCTGGTGGCCAGCAGCCCATAGATTCGCCGATCGACCAGGTAGAGCCGTAGCACAGACGACTTGCCGTTCTGGGTGAGCATATACTGCCGGCCCGGACTTCCGTTGAAGCTGGTAACAGTACCCTGGGTGGACAGATCGGGCACCTCCAGCTCGGTCAAGATCTGGGTTGCCACCTCGCTCAGCAGGGCATCGGCGCTGGTCGGGGTAACCCCATCGGGCAAATCGGCATAGGCAAAACCGTAGCGATCGCTGGGGGCATAGAGGTTGTAGCCCACAAACTGCCACCAGTTGAGGGGGGTACCCCGATACATCACCTGCTGGGGAGACGCCACCGGAGCCATGGGCAACTCGACGGTAAACCGGCCCGGCTCGCTAACGAAGGGCTGCCACAGCAGGTCAATCGCAAAGGACTCGACAAACTGATGCACAGCCTGCAGATCAGGAGACGACGCCATGACCACGTAGAGCCTGCGGTTGGCCAGATAAAACCGCACCGCCGCAACCCGATCGCCCTCCAGGTACATATACTCCAGGCCCGACAGCTCGCCCTCGCTGACGCGGTGACCCCGGGCGATCGCCTGCCAGTCAATCTCCTTCACCAGGGGGTGCTGTTTGAGGCTGGCAACGATCGCCTCCTGCCCCAGACCCAATGCCTCTAGCGATAGGTCGGTATAGGCCACGCCGTAGAATGACGCCCCCTGGCTCGCGGAGGCGATCGTCCAGGTCAGGGTGTTGCCCTCAACGGTGGTCGTCGTTGGGGCCACCTGCACCTCCAGCGGGGCCATTACCGAAAACCGACCCGCCTCCGAATGAAGTTGCTGCTGGCCGCTGGGTTCAGCCTCTGGCATCTGAGCCAGCTCTGGAAGCGGCGGCTCGATCGCCGCTAAACTGGGTGCGCCCAGGGCAATGGCGGCCAGCATCGAGAGACTGAGGGAAACAATTTGGGCAGGGTTAGCCATGGCAAAAAGACTAATGGGACAGAACTGGTAGGACAGGGTTGGAGAAGCAAAGGAGCGGCGGCGGCGATCGCCTGTAGATAGTGTCAGCGATCGAAAATTCTCGACGGCGACGGGCGGCCTTGCCATCGACCATCGGGTGGCTGCCAATCGGCTGCCATCCATTCACCGCTGGGCCGCCGGCGTCTGCAAAGGCCATGCGGTTAGCGGTGGCGGCGGTCGGCTAGCATCAGACTACCCGACCGCCACCACCGTCGACAGAAAAGCACAAGGGAAAATAAAAAGTAGCTAGAGACATGGTTAAAATACTGCCAGGGTTAGTCCAGAATGCAAAACTTTCTCGCTTGAATCATATTTGACCTGCACGGCTCTTAGCTTGTAACCGTCCCCTTAGCGGAGTCGTTGGCGCAGCCGCCCCAAAGGGGCTAGGGGACACCTCGTGTGGGTTTTGGCTTTCTCCCTGAGGGAGACGCAATGCGAACGACTTCGCCGCTGGTTTCGCACCTTACCTAAGCATGGCTACCCCAGTGAGGGCATTGTCTATGACTGTCCAGATGCAGGTGATCGTAGGTATTTAGAGTACCCCTGTTAAGGTGAACGTTTGTTCTCCTTTTGCTTGAGGAGCCGAGCGGTAGCAACATGAGGATGCTTCGGATTAAACGGCTCTTTTTTAGCAGGTTTTTTGGGACCTCTGGGAGAGGACGAAAAGCGTTTGAGGTC
>JBGSNT010000063.1:0-17813 GCA_041739575.1 Nodosilinea sp.
CACCGCTATCTCGCCAAAGAAATCGGTCAACTCAGGGCATGGAGGGTTGCTCACTGGCGGGCGGCGATGGGCGTTCCGGCAGGGGCCTAACCAAAAGGCACTATCCAGCCCTTGCTGACTTTTTCAGCAAACCCTACTTAAAGGGTTGCGCTGTTGCAGCAGCATTGTCGCGCCGCAACTTAAGATGTTGCGGTCTTGCAATAGGAAGTTGAGCGATCGCACTAAAGCATTGCGGTCTGACAATCGAATGTTGGGCTTTCGCGCTAAAGCGGTGTGGCCTCCCGTTAGGGGATGCAGCCCTGACAATAGAGCGGTGGGGCGCTGCAATAGGCGATCGCGCCAGAGCGGGGGGAGGTAGTGAGCTTGCTGAGGCGCGGCAGACTAGTGGATTAATAGAGGTGTAGGCTGGGCACGTTCTGCTTTGCCCAACTGCCCCAAACTTCGTAAGGGTGGGCATAGACTGATTTTCTATGCTCATTCTGCATTCGTTTAGAACAGGTATTTACCATGTCTACAAAAGCCACCATCGCCTATGGGCAGACGTTTCACTTTTATCATGAAGCGCTGGACGACGACTACGTGTACCTGGAACTAGAGCAGGTGCAGTTTGAAGCCTCCTACAACCGGGTTATGGTGCCAATTCCGGTTCACATTTGGGAGGTGATTCGGCAGTATCCCGGTATTGATCTAGCATGGGCTGACAAGACCGATACAGAGATTTCAGACTACGTGAGCCAACGCGTAGACGATCGCATTCGCGACTACGAAGCGGCTGACCCCGATAAGCGGGGCTGGGTCTCGCTCTGTGGTGGTTTGGTGTTCGGCAACGCCGATGAGCCTAGGGACGTACAGATTGAGCAAGGAGTAGCCCATTACCAACGGCTGCGGGAGCACCAGCAGCAGGTCAAGGCTGCGATCGCAGAGCTACAGCAGGCCCAGCGCAACCCAGCCTAGTTTTGAGGTGCCCCCATGCTTGAGCTGAGCAAAGTACAACATTTAGCAGAGACCTACGCGCCCCAAGAGCTATTTGCGGCCCTGGTGTGGCAGCGGCAGTTCAACCTGTTCGATGGGCCGCAGGTGATTACCGATTTGGCGAACCATCCTGACCTGTGGGAAAGCTTTTTGTTCACCAAGCCCGTCTTTGCGCCCGATAAAAACGGGCTAAGTTTCAACGGCGTGGTGGATACGCTGCTGGCGATGGCCAACTATCGACCGATGCCAGACACCAGCATCATTCACTTTGTGCAGTACCCGGCAGATACGCTCTACATTTTGACGGAGAACCAGGATGCGATCGTGGCCCAGCTGATGGAGTTGGGCAAAAAGTGGAAAGCCGATGAGGTCTCTGCCTTTGATGGCTCCCTCGAAGAGGAGGAGGACTGGAAGTTTAGGAACTACCTGTCGCTGCGGTTGAAGGATGGCCTGTGGGGCAAGCAGTCTGACCAGGATCGAGATGCGATCGTCGTCTCCTACTGGTGGGATTAAGTCAGACAAGACCCCTGTGCCACAATAGGAGCAGGCGTCACCCCCTCCCACCATGAATCGTAAGGAACTCCTAGCCCATATTATGTTAACCCCAACGTTTGCTTTGGCAAGCTCTACATTCGTGACATCCCTAATTTAGATATTGCTCGTTCCAGCTTTTTGAGTCAGCAGTATGACAATCGCTGCTCTAAAATTCCTCTGATCTAGGTTTGCAGGAGCAGAAATTTCACGGCAGTGTGGTTAATAGCGATACTTAATTGACAGTCAGCGAAAGATAGGTTGCATCATGTCATTTTATTCTAATTTAATTGCTTTGCTCCCAGGACTATTGACATTCACCCTAGCCATTTTTCTCTTGAATTCATCCACAAAAATAATCAACGAGGGGACTCAAGCCTTAGTTGAAAGGATGGGGAAATACTCAAGAACCTTAGACCCAGGAATTAATTTTATATTTCCGATTTTTGAGTATACTGTTTTACGGGATAGCGTGAGAGAGCAAAACCTCGATATTCCACTTCTTTTTGCACGCACAAAAGATGGAATAGATGCAGAGTTAGATTTGGCTATAATATGGCAAATCAAAGATCTCGGGAAGTCATACTATGAAGTTGAAAATGTGGAAGCGTGCCTAATGGACATGGTAAATCATATTGTCGTCAAGAAGATGAGTTCCATCGACATGAAAGAAGTTAGAACTCACGAATTTGATTGCTTAAAGGAAGAAATAAATGGAATTGTAGAGAAGTGGGGGATTACCGTAACTCATTTTATTTTTCGTGAGTTAATTCTTCCTAATCTCATTAAGAGGGCTGAAGTTGTAAAACAAGTTCAACGCATTCAGGAAGAGACGATCTCAGAAGTTTCAAGAGAAGTTCAGAACATTGAGAAAAAGGCAGAGGATGCAGGAATTAAGACACCTGAAAATTCAGCAAATTTTGAAAGCTTTTTCAAGGACTTGCAGAAAAGTTTGATTGAAATTATTGGCTCTCCAAGATATGATTTCCGAGGAGCTAATTTCGGTGGTAGTTTTGCCGGCACAGTTCAAGGAAGTCAGGTTGGTGGTGCTATCAGCAGCGATGATCGAATTTTTCATAACATATCTTCTCAATTGCCTAGCTCAGACTTGCATGATAAAGACGTTTGCCAGGAAGAGCGGGGAGAATCGCTGGCTGAGTCGTATGCTTCTGAACCTGAGCTAAATACTAATGTTGATCAAGGCCAAAATGAGTAGAATGGTCATTTGAAGAGAAGTAAGTAGCCCAAATTTTTAGCTCAAGCGATTTGCCGAAATTTTTCTGTTCAATAGCTAATTCTGGCTAATCAAATTACTCGCAGGCAAAGGCATAGTCGGTTTTTGAGTTAGTAGGAGTAGTCCCGATGTCTAAAGATAATTGCACGTTCTCAGCAGCAGATCGTCTACATCTGATTCAGACGTTAAATGCTTTGCCTGCGCCTCAGTTTAATGAATTGGTTTTTGCGCTTAATGAACCTAAGGGTAATCTTCCAAGCAACTCGGCCCCTCAAGGAGACCGTAGTATCGCACTGCTGAACTGGATAGAGAGTCCCATCGGGCCAGGCCTCAGAGAGCTGGAAATGGTCTTGGCTAGTCTTATGGGAAACCAAGTCCAGACGATAGAGCCACCAGCAACCCATCCAACATCATTTGAAGCTTTGCGTGAGATTATCCAAACCCTCAGTCAGAATCAAACTCCCAGGTATGATTTACGGGAAGCCCAGTTTGCTGGAAGTTTTGCTGAAACAGTACATGGCAATCAAATCGGCGGCGTTATCAATAACTACAGCCAAAATCCTGATTCCTTGTCTCTACTGCGGAATGTGGAAAATCCTATGGCACAGCCAACTGATTACCACCAGATGGTCTTAGACACGATTGCCAATGCTCTCACCAACGATCCCAACCCAACGGTAAGAGCCAAAGCCGCAGAATCTTTGGGCAAACTGGGCGATCAAGCAGTAACCCCATTGCTGCTGACAGCCTTAGCAGACTCGCACCTGGTCGTACAATGCAGCGCCATCCAGGCATTAGGGCATCTTGGTAACGAAGCCGCCATTCCCCAATTGCTTCAAGTGCTTGAAAACGGAGCTACAACCACCCGCCAAGCAGCGGCAGCAGCACTGGGCCACATTGGCTCTGAAGCGGCAATTCCAGGCTTACTCAACGCCCTTAACGATCAAGCCCCCGCTGTACGGGGCACAGCAGCCAGCGTTTTAGGGGCCATGGGTGTCGAAGTCGCCATTCCCGCCTTGCTGAACCTGCTCACAGACTCCGACCCCACCGTCGAAGCTCATGCCGTCGAAGCCATTGGAGCCATTGGATCACAACTCGCCATCGATACTTTAGTTGAGCTAGTCGCCGACCCCAACCCCTACCTACGGCAAAACGCCGCGATCGCCCTCAGCAAACTAGGCCGCAAAGATACCATTCCCATGCTGGTTCGCCTCTTACAAGACCCCGATGCCGCCGTGCGAGAAACAGCCGTGGATGCTCTGGGCACCGCCGCTCAAGATTACTCCGTGGCGTGAGGAATCGTGAGTGTCTATTACGCCAGACCAACAGACAGAAATCGTCAGCATCCTCTGTCAGCTTCTGTCGGAATCAGAAAATCCTCGCATTCGTGCACGGGCTGCTAAATCTTTAGGAAGATTGGGCATTCCCGATGCGATCCCTACCCTGTGTCAGGCTGTATCCACCGACAGTGACGTTCAGGTACGCTTAAATGCCATGGATGCCCTGGTCTCAATCGCTAAACCCAATTTAACTACTATGGCCGAGCCACCCAAAAATCAACCTACCTTTAACATTGGCAGCGTCGGCAACCTCAACACAGGCGATGTCACCATTCAGGGCGACCAAGTTGGTATTCAGTACAACTACGCCACCAGCCCAGAACTTCAGGCATTGATTGCCGAACTCAACAGCACCCTCGTTGACTTGCAAACACAGAACCCAACAGTAGCCACAGAATCTCAGGCGCTGACCATCATTGATGCAGAGTTCACCGAAATTCAGCAAGACAGAGCTTCTAGGCTGGCTGTCCTCCGCCAGCAACTTCTCAACCCAGAGCGTCACTTTCAAGCCAGCAAAGCAACCCTGGTAGAGGCTTTAAAGCATTTTTTGGAAGAAAGCGTTTGGGCCAAGGCTTTAATCACTTATATCGATACTCTGAGCACAACTCCCGATGAAGGTATCTGACGACATCAATTAGAATTGGCAAAGCCTTGGTTATCGACGCACCCTAGACACTCCAGCGACATCTAAGCCAGGGCGCTAGAGCGCCAGGAGCGGCGTTCCCACGCAGAGCATGGGGACGATGCTGCGATGCTGTATGTAAGAGGCAGCGAACACTGATTCGGCGTTCTAGGCTCTGTAGCGATTTTGACTTGATTCCGGTGGGCGAATAGGGTACTTTACTGAGCTATGGCTGTGTGCGTGCAGTCTGAGCTTCCCAAAAATTTGGTCAAACGCCACTGGAAGGTGCTACCAACACCAACCAGCGGCTAACCCCGTCGACTGCGTACACAGTCTCGGAGGCTAAGGTTGATTTTACCTGGCCGCCCCGAACTGCACATGTCTGGGGCGGCCAAGTTTTTGGGATTCCTACCCATCGTTAGTAAGGAATCCCTGAACTATGTTGTGTTTTACCCGCCAAGATCCTCGATTTCTTGAAGAAACCGGGGATTTGAATCCCCTGAGCCTGGCAAATCCTAGTCCTCAGCCGGGGCACGAACGGTTGCGCCATCTAGTGATAGGCTCAACCGATGGAGTGCGATCAACCATCCACACCCTGCATGTGCTGAACTATGCTGACCAGATGACCTGGAGCCAGTTGATTGCAATACCAGAGTCGGGGATTTTGATTACCCCCGAGCAGGGGGAGGCGTTTAGCTACCTGATCCGGCATCGACAGTTGAGCTAGCCGCCAAAGCCAAAGGAGCCAGGAGTACCACCATGATCGGCTTCTGGCTCCTGGCTCAATTCTGTGACAGAACATCGCCTTACAGGGCTACCCCTAGCTGCCCTGGCAGCCCACCCAGGTGCCCTGATCTTCGTACACAAAGGGGCTACCCTGGTTGCAGACCACCGCAATGGCGCTCTGGGGGCCGGGGATAGTCACCTGGGAGACGGTGCCGCCTACGGGGCTGGGCACGTCCGATAGCTCAGGCTCAGTGAGATTAGACTCGGCCCCCACCGGGTCGCCGGGGTTGGGTACCTGGCAGCCCACCCAGTCCCACCCCATGTCCTTGTAGCCAAAGGGCACGAAGCCTTCCTGGTCGCAGGTCACCAGCACAGCAACCGCAGGGCCAGGAAGGGTGAGCTGTTTAACACTGCCATTTTCGACATTCGGTACGCCGTTATCGGGACCTTCTACGTCGGCAAAGATCACTGTAGCCGTGTCAGTTTCAGTAGCAGGCACCTCGGTTTCAACAGCGGCCTCTGACTCGGTTTCAATCGTGCCGGTTTCGGGGTCATAGACGTCTGCGGGGGTAGTGCAGGCCACGGCACCTAGCAGGCACAGAGCGATCGCTGCGCCCAGGCGACCGCAGGCCCCTAAATCAGACAATATTAGAGGTAAATGAAGCTTAGTCATGGTAATTAGGGAAATTAGGGTTAAAAAAACATTTTTGCAAGTCTGGCTATTATAAGTAGGCTATCGCCTCTTTGCTTAACCGAACTTACCTATTAGGCACCTAACGGCCTGTTGATGGGTTACCTAACCCTCAAGCCAGTGGTTTCGGCTCCGCTCTACCACCGAAGCCGCCCTACCACCGAAGCCGCTCTACCACCGGAGCCGCTCTACCACCGGAGCCGCTTAACCACCGACTCCAGAGGGGTCAACGCCCGATGGGTTGGCCCGATTAGCCCCGTCTCGTCAGTACGACCCGATCGCCTACCGCCAGCCCATATCGCTGCTGGGCATGGCCCTGGTTCACCGCAATTTCCACAAACCCATGACTACCCACCAGGGCTAACCCTTCCCCTGCAGCCACATCACCATAGGTACCTGCGCCAGGCAGGATGATATTCCCTACGGTAAGGAGCCACGGGCTAGATCCTACAGCGCTGGCGGGAATGGTCGTGGCGGCGTTGCCAAAGCGATCGATATACTGCACCACCCCTTCCCAGCCAGTTCCGGTCTGGCTAGGGCGAGCGAGGGGAAGCCGAACTAGGGATGGGGCCGCCAGCGATCGCCCCAGTTGGGCTAACGCTAGGCCGTTGGCCAGGTGAGCCGAGGCAGGGGCAAAAATATCGCGTCCGTGGAACGTGGCGCTGGGGCAGGGGACCCGCCAGTAGGCGGAGTTGGTCAGTTCTACGGCGTTCAGCACCGGTTCATACTCTAAGACGCCGCTGAAGACTCCGTTATCTGGCCCCACTAGAAAGCCCTGGGGGGTCTGCACTGCGATCGCCCGACGTTCAGTCCCCACCCCCGGATCGACCACGACCAGGTAGATTGTGCCCGGCGGTAGGTAGGGGTAGGCACTGAGGAGGGCAAAGCGGGCCGCGTAGAGATCCTGTGGGGGCAAATCATGGGTGAGGTCGATGCATTGAACCTCGGCACACAGGGACGCTATCACACCTTTCATAACCCCGACATAGGTATCCTGGGTGCCAAAGTCGGTGATGAGGGCAATGGGCATGGGGGCTGGGGGCGAGGGAGGTGGGGTTGGGGTTAGGGAGCAGGGGGAGGGAGGGGAGCGTTGTAGTCGCCGGATTTACCGCCGGTTTTTGACAGCAGGCGAATGCCGCGAATCTCAATGGATTTCTCCAACCCCTTGGCCATGTCGTAGAGGGTGAGGGCCGCTACGCTGGCGGCGGTCAGAGCCTCCATTTCGACCCCGGTTTCAGCTCTGATTTTGACCCTGGCCTGAATGGTGTAGCCTGGCAGTGCCGCATCGGGGCTAATCTGCACCTCTACTTTTTGAATCGGCAGGGGATGGCAGAGGGGAATCAGGTTAGCGGTCTGCTTAGCGGCCATAATGCCGGCGATGCGGGCGGTGCCGATCACATCCCCCTTGGGGGCGTTGCCAGCCTCAATGGCCATCAGAGTCTGCGGTTGCATGACTACCGTGGCTACCGCTACCGCCTCCCGCAGGGTTTGGGCTTTGGCTGCCACATCTACCATATGAGCCTGGCCTTGGGCGTCAAGGTGGGTCAGGGGAACCGTTGCCGGAGGATTTTCAGTCATGGGTTTAAATCGCTCAAAGGGATGTGCTATTGTATAAAGCCTGTGCAAGGGCGTGTAGCTCAGTGGACTAGAGCACGTGGCTACGGACCACGGTGTCGGGGGTTCGAATCCCTCCTCGCCCGTTTACTAAATGAATAGTTAACGAACAGCTTGGGAAATTAGACCTGTTTTCCTTCTGACCACCCAGGGCAAGTTTTGAGTTGATGCGCGAACTCATGGCTCTCTCTAAAAACTTGTGAGATTTAGATCTGGGCATGGATTCTCGGGCTGCCACGGCTAGATTTCTAGCCTTGTTTGGCTTAGAGATAGTTGGGCTCCCAGGCCCTAGGCTTGGAGCTGTTTTGGCCCACCCCGCCCTGTCCTTCGGAACGCTCTGCGGGGAGGCTCCCAATCTCTCGATTAACACTTATCCCGAACTGAGGTTTGAGAAACCCCTGCCAGGACCGCCCTGGGCAAGGCTCGATTTAACCGGGCTGGGAGGTCTGACTGGGCAAGTCGATGGCGTAGACATCTTGCCCTTGCCCCAGGGCAAACCTGAGCGAATGGGTGAGATCTTTGCTGTTGGCGGTGGCAAAAATCACCAGCCCCACCAGGGTCATGACCCCCGAGAGGCCAAAGATGCCGCGATAGCCCAGCTGATCGGCAATGGTGCCAAAGACGGGGCCAGCCAGGGCAATGCCGACATCAAACCCCACCATGGCCAGGCCAAAGGTGCGACCGCGATCCCTAGGGCTAGAGCGATCGCCCATCAACGCTGCGATCGTCGGAATCAGGGTGCCCCCGGCAAACCCCTGCACGAACCCCGCCAGCAGGAACATTGGCTCACTGCGGGCCACCCAAAACAGGCCCATGCCGAGGCTGTAGATCAGCAGACTGGCGGTGATAAACCGACCCCGCCCGTGGCGATCGGAGGCTCGCCCGGCCAGCAGCCGCGACATGAAGCTGGCGATCGCCGAAGCGGTATAGATCAGTCCCACATTCAGCGCTAGACCGGCTTCGCGCACGTACAGCGGCACAAAGGTGCTGAGGGTGCCAAAGGCCAACCCCACCAGCAGCAAAATTATGGCCGGCGTGCGCACCCGACCGCTCCACAGCTGGCCCCAAAATTGCCTGGAGCCAGAATTTTCAGCGAGGTCGCGGGGTTGGTAGGGCTCGTGCAGCCGCGCCACCAGCAGCAGCCCGACAATACCCAGCAGCCCCATGACCAAAAACGCGGCGGTGAACCCAGTAGCCTCGTAGAGAAAGCCGCCCAGGGCGGGGCCGAGGGCCAGACCAATGGGGTTGACCAGGGTCATGTAGCCAATTAGCTCGCCTCGGTTGGCCGGCGGAGCCAGATCCAGCACCAGGGCGCTGTAGGCGACGACAAAGGCGGCGATGCTCAGCCCGTGAAAGGCGCGAATGGCGACCATCGCCAAAATCGAGGTGTCTAGGGTGAAGCCATACCCGACGACCGAGAAGGGAACGATGACGCGGGGCAAAAACTGCACCAGCAGGTAGCCAAAGGGGGCGATCGCGATCGCACTCAGCCCCACCATCAGCACCGCCTTTCGGCCCCGCTCATCGGCCAACCGCGCCAGGTAGGGCCGCGCAACCAGCAGACCAATTGCAAACGACGCCATCACCAGGCCAATCTGCTGACCGCTGCCGCCCAGGGTTGAGATAAACAAAGGCAGCGTGGGCAACAGTCCAGCTAGCCCGGCCCAAAAGCACAGCCCAGCGGCGAACAACACCGCCAGGTTATTGCGCACCGATGGGCTAAAGGTTGAGAAAATTGTTGAAGCCATAATCCTTGAGGTTTGTGCGTCCCTGGGGCAATCGGGCCGCCACCAGCAACGCCCTATGCCTTAATGTAAACAAATGTTGCAACAGTAGGCCATGGAACGCAGCGCCAGGTTCGACCCCACGGGCTGTTACCGCTACCACCTAGGGCGGCGGTGGAGCGCCGATCCGCCGCTGGCTATCATCATGCTCAATCCTAGTCAGGCCGACGGTAGCGTAGATGACCCTACCCTGCGCCGCTGCATTGGCCTGGCCCAGGGCTGGGGGTTTGGGGCGATCGCCGTCGTTAACTTATTCGCCTATCGCAGCCCCCACCCCAGGGTGCTGCGCCAGGTTAAAGACCCCATTGGCCTCGACAATGATGCAGCCCTGGCGGAGACGGCCCACCAGGCCGACCAGATTTTGCTGGCCTGGGGCAACGGGGGCAGTTTTCAGGACCGCGATCGCAAAGTTCTCCGCCTGCTGGAGCCCTACCAGAAGAAGTGCCGCTGTCTGGGCCATAACCGCACCGGGCAGCCCCGCCACCCTCTCTATGTGCCGCAGCACACAACCCTACAGCCCTGGCAGCAGGGCTCTTACGGCCCACCTTTGGATGACGCTAAATTACGCTGACCTGAATTACCCTGGCCGGCCGGGCTCTCGATAAACGCCGTAGGCCGCCACAACGCCCAGGACAAAGCCAAACAGGTGACCCCACCAGGCCACCATCGGCTGGGTGGGAAACATGCCAAAAATGAAGTAGCTGTAGTTAATCAGCACAAACACCGAGATCAGCAGCGGCACCACCCGTCGCTCTAGCCAGCCAATGCAGAGCAGGTAGCCAAACAGGGTGTAAACCACCCCGCTGAGACCGTGAACGCTGCTCGGGCCCAGCAGCCAAGCCACCACTCCGCCCCCCAACCAGCCCACCAGCAGGGTAATCCAATAGTCGCGGCGGCTTTTCGCCAAAATTAGCCAGCTAAAGATTAAGAAACCAACGGTATTGCCGATCAGGTGGACAAAGTCAGCGTGGGAAAAGGCCGAGAGAAAAATACCCGGCAGCCCCTCCAGGCTGCGGGGATGCAGGGGCAGGTTCCAGCGACCGCCAAACACCACCTGATCCACAATTTCCTGGGCCCAGGGAATAGCCACCAGGTAGATGGGCAGCAAAAAATTGCCCTTGAGGCGATCGCCCCAACCCTGAGCAGACGGAGCGGGGCGAGGTTTGGTTGGACGGGGCGCAGCGGGCGGCTGGGCGGTGTTTAGCTCGGCCTCTAACTTTTTCAGTTTGGCCTCTAGATCTGCGTCGTTCAAGGTGTATGCCTGTAGGGGCTGGCCCCCATCAATTAAAAAGAGCTATAGCTAAGGTAGCGTTTTCACTCTCCCAATGCCCAATCCCAGGGGGGCCACCGTCCGATCAATTTCCAGACCCGATCCAGGGAACCGGCAGAAACCTGACAGCCTGACTCAGATGAGCCGCAGGCAGCGTTCTAGCACTACAGGTTTCCAGGCGTAAAGGCATTGTCCCCTAGCCAACGGGCCATGCTGGGATCGAACCAGCGACCGACCGCTTAGAAGGCGGTTGCTCTATCCACTGAGCTAATGGCCCATCAAATCCAATTTACATTTTAGGGTGCAGAGGCTACGCCTAGGGCAGACTAGGCACATAGAATAAAGACAAAACTGTGATAAAACCACTGCCATTATGGCCAAGGCCGTTAAAATATGTCACTTAACGATTACCTCTAAGGTTTTGGAGGGTTGCTAATCCGTATTGCCATGACCACAACGCAGTACTAAGGGTGCGGTCTACCGTTACAGCCGCCGCCTACTGCAGGT
The DNA here is from genome assembly GCA_041739575.1 of Nodosilinea sp. Lineage (GTDB taxonomy): Bacteria > Cyanobacteriota > Cyanobacteriia > Phormidesmidales > Phormidesmidaceae > Nodosilinea. The sequence continues at coordinate 11,292 of JBGSNT010000063.1, forward strand.
AACCACCTCAGCTAGGAGTCAGCAGGCCATAACATGTTTATCCTCAAGCGGCAGGATGTTGACATCAAAACGATGCACCATCCCCAAAAAGATCAACAGATTCCGATTCTGTCGTACCAGGGGCAAACCTTTCGGCTGCTGAGTGTGTTTACCGCTGCCCAGGAAGATGACGCCAGAGCGTTGTGGCGCGACCTGACCGACAACCGTGGCAAAGCCTGTGTGCTGCTCGAAGAGCCCGAACGCTACAGCATTTGGGGCAAAATTCGGCTAGATCAGTTTGACCAAGAGGCTGACGGCGACACCGGCACCCCCCCGGCAGAGGCCACCTACATCAAGGCTTGCCTACTGATGGTACAGGTGTTGTACATGGACGTAGAAGATCTGCTGGGGGCAAAGCAGGCCCGTCAATTTGAGGAGGACATAGGCAAGGTATTTGTCGCCTGGAAGTTTCCCCAGGCCGCCACCCCCGCTGCCGTGAAAACCCTGCTTACCCTAGACCCTCTGGCCATGCCCCAACTGCCCCCCTGGCAAGCTCACCATCTCCATCGCCTGCTCGAAGAGACCCACCGCATTAGCAAAGACTATTTTGGCAACGCCAACTTTGCCGATCGCGCCCTCGAAGCCATAGAAGATCTGTCCAAGGCTGAACAGGCCCAGTTTAATCGCTGGCTACAACAGTCCCCGGCCGGTAAAATCTGGATCGGATGACCTTGATGAGCCCAGACCCCTAGAAAATACGGCAAGGGAGTTTAAGAAATATTGCCCTGAAGGACTAATTAAACCGATTCCTCTCCACGACCAGCCCAAGAGTGTTGGGAGTCGGTACAATTCAGGCGTTGCGCTGAAGTCGAGCGATCGCAGATTTCCAGTTGGCCTCGGGCCGTTGAGTTCCTTAGGAGTGATCCATTGAGTAAGTCATCACCCGCTTCTTCTAACAGTACCCCGTCTACCCCGCTGTTAGTGGGGGTGTGCATCGCCTGGGGCGTGGTGACGCTGCTGTTTTTTCTGCTGTTTAGCGCTCCGGGCACAGACGGTAGCCAGCCGGGCTGGTTTTTGGTAGGCATCAATCTGCTCGAAACCGGTGCATTTCTTCTTGCCAGCCTGCTGTGTTTTCGGAATTGGCGCAGTACGCAGATTGTCAGCGGCCGTAACGTCTGGTTCTGGATCGGTCTGGGTCTGCTGTTCTACGTACTGGGCAATATCATATTTTTTCTCTGGGGTACGATCTGGGGCCTTGACCCCGCCGTCTCCCTGGGCGATTTCTTCTACATTTTCAGCTATATCTTCCTGGCCGCGGGCATGTTCAAGGCGGTGCTGCCGCGGCGACTCAACCTAGACCTACCCCAGTGGTTCATCGTGGTTGGGATTGGTTTGGCTGGGGTGTTGCTGGCAATCTTTGTCAACATAGCCGCCTCAGACGCCGCCCTGCCCCCCGGTTCTCCCCCCCCGATGGTCCAGCTGGCCCAGGCTGACCCTGCGCCCGCCGAGCCCCCCGCTCCCCTGCCCCTAGAAGCAGTAGCTGAGCCATCCTCTGCCCCCAGTTGGGTGTCACAGTTTGACAAAATTTTAGAACCCCTGGTCGATGTGGTGGGACTGCTCTACCTGATTGGGGACATTGTGCTGCTGGTCATTGCTGGGACCCTGCTGGTGGCTTTTTGGGGCGGGCGCTATTCCCAATCCTGGAAATTAATTGCCATTGCGGCTATTTGTCTCTATATCGCCGACATGTTTTTTGCCTACGCCGTCAACACCGACACCTACATCGAAGGGAGCCTGTGGGAAGTCTTTTGGACGTTTTCGGCGGTCTTCTTTGGCCTTGGGGCCGTCGTTGAGCACGCCGTATCCACCAATTCTCGACGGAGCACTCGGCGGCGCCGGGGGTAACCGCCAATTAGAGATTGGACCTTGGGCTTAGGAGATTAGGCTTAAGATATTAGATGGCACTTACGAGACCCGTGGCATGGCACCAAAAAAGCTGACCGAGGCTGACAAGACCTCTATCTTGAGCCTGTATCGCCAGCCCCAAGAAACAACCTCAACCCTGGCAGATCGCTACGGGGTAAGCAACAGCACCATTAGCCGATTGCTCAAGGCCAGCCTGCCCGAAGCGGAGTATAGTGTCCTAATTCAGCAGAAACGGGGGGCCACGGAGAAGAGCGACGGTGATTCCACCTCCCTGGCTGCCACCAAGCCACCGGCAAAACGCCGTCAAAAAAAGACCGAGTCCCAGCCTGAGACTGCGGTAGAGGAAGCTGAAGAAAACGCTGAGGCCTTGGCCCCCGGCGACCTCATCCCCGCAGACACCAAAGAAGCATCTGACCCCAGCGCCAAGGCCAAACCTCGCCGCAGGGCCAAGGCCGATCCCCAGACCGCTGCCACCGCTCCTGAAGGCACAGAGCAGGGGGCTAGCCCAACCGAGTCGGCGGCGGAGATACCTACTGCTCGGTCAAAACCCACTCGCCGGCGGCGATCGCAGGCTGCCGCCTCGCCAGAACCCACCGCCGCCGCCGAAGCAGTTGCAGCCGCTGACCCAGAGCCCACCCAACTATCGCTGCCTGACCCTGAACCGGTGCCCACGGCAAAGCCTGCCCGCCCAGTACTGAAGTCGACCCAGGCCCCTCCTACTGTCGAAGGGCTAGAGGCGGAGGCCGATCTGGACGATGATGACGACAATGACGACTGGGACAGTCCCGTTCTCGGCGACGACTACGACGATGATGACGGCGATGACGGCGATGACGACGACGCCTACTCCTGGGAAGGGGGCGATTCTCCTACGGAGAGGCTGCGCCAACATGCTGCTACGCCCCACATGGGAACCCTGGAAATTTATCCCCTCACCGCCGATGTGCTGCCGCCCCTGTGCTACGTCGTGGTAGAGCGCACCTCGTCGGAACTAGTCGTATTGCCCCTCCGCACCTTTGCCGAATTGGGCCAAATTCCTGAAGCTGAGGGCGAGTCACGCACCCTGCCGGTATTTGAAAATCACAATGTGGCCCGACGCTTTTCGCGCCGCAACCAGCGAGTGGTAAAAGTACCCGACGGCACCCTGCTGCAAACCACCAGCCCCTACCTACAGGCCAAGGGCATTACCCGGCTGTTCATCGACGGGCAGGTGTTTTCGCTGGGGCAAGACCCGATCGCACCGGCCGAGGCGATCGCAGAGGATTAGTGGGAGCCTCGGCCTAAAAAAGTTAACCTTAGTCCTGATTCATTTCCGCTAGTCTCCCCATACACTAAGCTCTAGGGCTTTTTCGATGGAGAGATATGGACCTACTGTTGCACATTGCCATCGGCATTGGCCTCAGCGCCGCCGCTGGGTTTAGGATTTTGGTGCCTTTTTTAATTGCGGGCATTGCCGCCCAGCAGGGCTATCTCACCCTGTCGCCCAGCATGGCCTGGATGGGCACCACCCCAGCGCTGATAGCGCTTACCGCCGCCACCGCCCTGGAAGTGTTGATCTACTTTGTGCCCCTAGTAGACAACCTGATGGATGCGGTAGAGCTCCCGGCGGCGGCGATCGCGGGTACCCTACTCACCGTCGCCGTCACCGGGGGCGACATGAACCCTTTTCTGCAGTGGAGCCTGGCGATCATTGCCGGGGGAAGCGTAGCCAGCAGCACCCAGGCGTTCACGGGGCTGGCCCGGTTGGCCTCCACCGCCGCCGGCGGGCCGGTGGGCAACATTGCCGTATCTACCACGGAGCTGGCCAGCTCAACTATCCTTTCGGTACTGGCGATTGCGGTGCCGTTTCTGGTACTGATAGTGGTGGGTGTGCTGCTGTTTTTGGTCTTCCGTCGCCGGGGCCGCAAACGCCGCAGCTATTAGGTTGACGAGGTTATTTTCCCATCGGCAACCACCTCGCCCAACGTTAACCCTTGTGGGAACTACCTTGAGTCATGGCCAGCGTCACCCCCAGTCAAACGACCTTTCGACAACACTTCGAAGCGATGGTACCGCTGCTCCTGGCGGAATGGCCTCAGCTGATTGAAGCCAACCTGCTAGATACCGAGGGGGATCTCGACCTCACCGTGGCCTACATCAGCGGCGAGACCGATCGCACCCAAACCCTCATCCGCCGCCAAATCCAGGAGCTGACAACGCTGGTTGAGGCCGCGGCTGCACCGATTACCTCCTCCAATGGTGCTGAGCCCTCGCCACCCTCGAGCATTGAAAATCTACTGGACGACCTAGAATCGCGCACCGAGCACCTGATCCAAGAACTCAAGGCCGAGATGCTGCCCGAGCTAGAGCAGCGCGCCCGCGGCAACCTAGGCCAAAGTCTGCTGATTGCTCTGGGTATCGGTTTTGTGCTGGGATTGATCCTGGGAGGTAAGCGTGGCTAGCGCTAACTCCGCCTGGGATCAGCTCGAAGAGTACTTTCAACGCCTGCTGCGGCTGGTCACCGTGCTGGTCGACACCCACCTGGATATAGCCCTCCAGGAGGCGAATTACGAGAGTCGGCGGCTGATTAGCGGCCTGATCATGTTGGGCATGGGCATTGGCCTGCTGACCACCGTGGCGGTGCTGGCCCAGGTCGCCGGCATTGTGTTTGCCCAATCCCTGGGGCTGTCGTGGCTACAGGCCATTGGCGCAGTGGCGGGGATTAACCTAGGGCTGGGGCTGATCCTGCTGGCCTCGGCTCGACTACGACTGCGCGGCCCACTGATGACCCAGACCCAAGCCCGCCTAGCGCGATCGATGGCGCTGCTGAAATCCAGAGACTAGGGGATTTAGCGCTGGCCACTGCGCTGCCCCGTCCCTCGGTCCTAGGCGACAATGTGCCCGGCCCGAACCGTGAGAATTTGCGAAGAGGTCATCCACTGGCTACCAAAGGCTCCCAGGTGGGTGGTGGTAATGATGGTTTGAAAGCGGTCTTGAATCGCCTCTAAGAGCTGGTTTTGGCGATTTAGGTCGAGCTCGGCTAGGACGTCGTCGAGCAGCAGCAGGGGCGGTTCGCCAACGACTTCATCGATCAGGTGCAGTTCCGCCAGCTTGAGGGCCAAAACCAGGGTACGCTGCTGCCCCTGAGAACCATACTGACGGCTGGGGGTGTCGTTGATGGTGAACTCGATGTCGTCCCGGTGGGGGCCTACCAGGGAGGTGCGCTGGTGCTGTTCTGCGATCGCCCGCTGCTTAATCTTCTCTAAAAAGCTGGCCTGAATCACCTGAGGGTCATCCTCTTCCATCGGCACATTGGGCTGGTAGTGAATTTGCAGATCCTCGCGCTGGCCGCTAATCGCCTGGTGCCACTGGTGGGCGATCGGGGCGAGGCGGGCGATCGCCCTGGCCCGACGCCGAATCACCCGCGTACCCAGGGCTGCCAGTTGAGCATCCCAGAGGGCAAACTCGGTGGCATCTATCGACTTTACAGCCTCCCCATCGTCGCCACCAAAGGATTTTTTAATTAAGGCATTGCGCTGCTTCAGCACCTGGTTGTACTGGCCCAAAATGTGAGCGTAGACCGGCTCTAGCTGAATCAGCAGGGTATCGAGCCAGGTGCGCCGCTCCCCCGGCCCGCCCCGCACCAGGTCCAGATCCAAGCTGGAGAACTGCACGGCATTGAGAGCACCGAGAAAGTCGAGCTGTCGCCGCAGCTTTTCGCCATTGAGAATGGCGGTGCGCCGACCCGCCTGGCGCAGCACCAGGGAGAGATCGGCCATGCCCAGGTCTCGCCGGACTGAGGCGGTGATTTGCCCCAGGGGCTGGTCTTGCTGGACGAGGTCGCGATCGCGGCTGGTGCGGTGCGACTTCAGCGTCGCCAGCAGCTCCACCGCCTCCAGCAGGTTCGACTTACCCTGTGCATTTTCTCCCACCAAAATAGTCTTAGGGGCAGCAAAATCAATCTGCTGCGCGCCATAGTTGCGAAAGTGCCTGAGGGAGAGGTGGGTGAGGTACAAAGGGCTAGGGCAAAGGCTTGACTTGGTTTAGGATACAGGACGTCGCCGATGCCCGGCTTAATCCCTGGCCACACGAATCATGGGTTTACCCACCTTTCAAAATCCGGCCCTGCTGAGGCAGGCACTGACCCACAGCAGCTACGCCAACGAACATCGCAACGAAGGCCCCGACTACGAGCGCCTAGAGTTTTTGGGCGACAGCATTCTAGAGTTTGTGGTGCGCGATGTGCTGTTTGCCCGCTACCCTGCCATGACCGAGGGGGAGATGTCGAAACGGGCCGATCAGCTGGTGGATGAGTCGTACCTGGCAGAGCTGGCGGTGGAGTTTGGTATTCCAGACCAAATGCGGCTGGGGGCTGGGGCCCAGCACGAACGCCACAACCCCAGCGTACAGGCGGATATGTTTGAGGCGGTGATTGGGGCCTACCGACTCGATGCTGGAACGGCGGCAGTCTATGACTATGTTGAAGCTATCTTTAGTCCAATGTCACTGACATAACCTGAATCAGGCCGCCAGCTTAGCTTTGAGAACAGAGCGAGGTTGTCGCATGCGTGGAAAGGGTTTGGGTCTTCGCTTGACGACTCTAGGTTCTTGGCGATGGGGACGAACCGGTAGCAGGTC
>JBGSNT010000068.1:0-3267 GCA_041739575.1 Nodosilinea sp.
AGACAAAGCTATTGGGACTCAGCCGGGTGCCTGATAGAGGAAGGCTATAGTATTAGTGTCTTAATATCCCGTAGCTTGTATGGATACTATCGTTCAACAGCTAGACACAAAATTAGGTCAGTGGGAGCCTGAAATCGCTGAGCAGGTGCGCCAATTTATCTGGGAGATCATTCAATTAGCGGATCAGGGCATTCCGGTTGAATTGATGCGATGGCCCTTTGGGCCGGTCTTTGACCATCGCGGGCGGTAGAGCAAGAGGTGCTGGATTTATTGGATGCGTCCGATGAGCCCGCAACCTGGTGAAGTGTCGAGACTCTTTATAATTGCTGTTCCCGATCGCGCAGAAGGCTTATCATGACTCAGTTTCAGGTTTTTGACGGGGCGCAGCAACGCTGAGGTAGCTATCACCATTTTGATGGATTGCATGGATGCAGTTGGTCGTCAGCCCAAGTTAGAGGATTGTTTTTAATGTAGTGGCGCATGTGCTGGAGCGATCGTTCATCCCGAATGATGTGGTCGTAATAGTTGCGCTGCCAAACCGGTGTGCCCGCTGCATCGCGCAGGGTGTTGATGCGTTTGGTCGTGGCAGATTTGAACCCGGCGATGAATGAGGCCAGCGATCGTGGCCTCATGGGTGGCACCAGTCGATAGGGATCATTGCGCCAGGATGACGAGGGCAAACACAAGGATGAAGAGGGCAAACAACCGTTTGCCCCTACAGGGGGCTGCCGTAGGGGCAAATGGTTATTTGCCCCCTCGGGGTCTCCCGCCTGTGGCAAAGAAATCTGACCGTTTTCCCCCGCAGGAGCGGTCGATTCAATCAACACAATCCCATGCAGGTGGTTGGGCATGATTATCCATTCATCAAAGTCAATTTCTTGACGAATCTCTTTAGAATGCAACCATTCTTCAGCAGCCATCTGGCCAAATTCGTTTAATTGCATTTCACCATCGACTACCTGACCGAATAGACAATGGCGTTGGAAAGCGCAGATCGTAATGAAATATGCCCCTGCGGATGAGTAGTCGTACCCCTTGAGGCGAGTGGAACGAGGGTGGTGTTTGTCGGGGTTGTATTTCATCGGTAGGGCTGAATGCCGATGAGTTGAGAGTTCCCTAATCAACCCGTTCTAGTTGAAAAGGTATGGATAAGGGGGCATTACGGAACGAATACATGCTCTGGCTGGCTAGGGTTGGTTGGTGAGGGCCATAATTTCTTGACTGAGGCGATATCTAGGTCGTAGTCCATTGGCCAGCCCAGCCAAAACCGGGGCGACATATCAAAATAGTGGGCTAGGCGCAGAGCTGTATTGGCGGTAATGCGCCGTTCTAGCCGATTAGCGGGTGGAACCCTAAGATCTTAAAATCTAGTCTCTGTCCATAGAGTAGCCCTCCTCAAAACCACCGACTATGATTGACTGAGAGCAAACCCGCGATTTAGCTACCCAAATGACAGGCAGAGCCGTTACCGTCTTTTTCTCCTATTCCCACAAAGATGAGGCTCTTCGAGATGAGCTAGCCAACCATCTTGAAATATTGAAGAGGAACGGCGACATCACTGACTGGCATGATCGTAAAATCTTTCCTGGTGACGAGTGGAAGCAGGAGATCAAAGACAGCCTGAACTCAGCTCAGATTGTTTTGTTGCTTATCAGTGCTGACTTTATCGCCTCTGACTACTGCTACGACCTGGAGATGAAGCAAGCAATGGCACGTCACGCAGCCGGGGAGGCCTGCGTAATTCCAGTCATCCTACGCAAGTGCATGTGGTCGTCTGCCCCATTTGGCAAACTTCAAGCCTTGCCCAAAAATGCCGCTCCTGTTACTGACGCCGCTACTTGGCCTACGAAAGACGATGCTTTTACTAATATCGCCGAAGGCATCAAAAAAGCGGCTAACGACATCCGACAACGGTTAATCGTCGCCCGCCAATCTAAGCTTGACCAGTACGAAACAACCTACCGGCAGGCAATTCAGCGAGTGTATCCTATCAGCAGTGTGGCTCAAAGCAAACTCAACCGCTTACAAACGGCCTTGAATCTGTCTGATGTAGATATTTCTCCTATTGTGACTCGACTCTCAGCCCAATACGGGCAAGCTCAACAAAAGCTGGCAAAGTACCGCTATGAAGTGCGCCTTTGTCTAGAAGAAGACAGCGGCGAGCTGTCTGCATTCAGCCGCAGTGTTTTGGATGGATTTCGCAGCACCTTTGGACTAACTCCTGAAGAAGCTACTGCTGTTGAAACAAAAGAATTGCAGAAATATAGAGAAAAAGATGACGCAATTACAAAATACACTCAAGTTTTTGCTAGCGCATTGAAGCATGAAAATCCTCCAGGTCAAGTATCCCGCCGCCGATTAAAGCGCTTTCAAGATGCACTGAATTTGAACGATGAAGACGTTGCCAAGATTGAGTCTTCATGCGTCATTGCAGGAAAAACGACCCCGCCAATCGCTAACAGGAAGGAATTACATGAATGTGATTCTTCCAAATTACTCTTTTTAAAAAATATTCGAGATCCTAATGGCGGCTGGTCTTACACTTTAAGCCATATTCAAGAGATGAGTGGTTCACCTGAAAGTCGGGTTTTTGAGATCTACTGGCTGCCAGGCGGCAAGGGGATGAATGCTTTGTCTAAAGGCGATTTGATGATTTTAAATCAACGCGCAAAAGTCACTCATATTGTTGAAATATTAGATGATGAAGTACGAGGAACTGAGGTAGGTTTTTTCCGTTGGGCACGAATAGTTTGGATGCCAAAGCTCGATGATTGGACCCAACTGCCCCATCAAAGAGATGTTCTCGGCTTTGAGCCTTCTCGATTTGGCGGTGGGACAGCTTTTTACTTTAACAGTCCTAATTTTGGGAAGTTTCATGCAGCCTGGGATAGCGTCGAAGCGTTTCAAAAGCATGTCTTTAAACAGTTAACAGAATCTGATTTCTGATTTCTGGAGGCTCTATTTTGGCACTGGGTCGTTGAGGCTGCAAAGCTGGCACGGTTATCTACAGGATTTAAAGTATTGGGCCAAACTCATCGGGCAATTCCTCGATCGCATTGTCCATGATTCCCTGCGTCTTACCCTCAAGGGTGAATCGATGCGCAAGCTCACCAGTGCACTCAAATCACCCGCTGACCCACACCAGGAGTCCCTGGCTATGACCTAATTGTCATTCAAGTTCTTTCTCGATCTATCCACAGGCCGCATAATGAATTTGACCTGCCCATCCATGCCATTTTTTCCTCCGCCTCGGAGGGGGTGCCGAAG
>JBGSNT010000078.1:0-52422 GCA_041739575.1 Nodosilinea sp.
CCGACCTGGGCGATCGCATCGGAAACCAGCTCCAGGGCCTGCCGTTTCGGCACCTTCGCCAGCTTCAGCGGCAGCCGAATGTTATCCATCACCGTGGACCAGGGCATCAGCGCCGCTTCTTGAAAGACATAGGCCAGTTCATGGTCGGTGTGGCCACTGCCCCAGGTTAGCCGTCCAGTGGTTAGATCTCCTAACCCAGAGATAATCCGCAGTACCGTACTTTTGCCGCAGCCCGACGGCCCCACCAGGCTAGTGATCGTCCCTGGCTGCACCGCCAGGTTGAAGTCTTGCAGGGCCACGGTGCCGTTAGCATAGGTTTTGCCCACCTGCTCCAGGGTGAGAATGGGTTGGGTCTGCATTGCGATCGCGCTCGTTGACGTTGAAACAATCATCGGCCAAGCCTCCGGCCTAGAGGGTCGTTGGTGAACAATTCCAGCTTATGTAGGATGGGCAAAGGGCTTTGGCCCGTGCCCATCATTACTTGAACCCTTGCGATGGGCACGCTTCGCTTTGCCCATCCTACAGATCGGGGCGATTGGACTAGGCCTGGTAAGCTTCAGGTCCCTTATTCACAAAATCGAGCGAATAGGCCTCTTTGTAGGGCACCGAAGCATCAAACGCGCCCAGATCAACCATGGCGGTAAAAATTTCCTCCCACCGCTCGTCGGTCATGGCCCCAATGCCTTTGGTCTCGGCATCGCCGCTGGTGATGATGCCGTACTCCTTGAGCTTGGCCAGACCAAAGGCCAGCTGCTCGTCGCTCATTTCGGGATTGTCTTTTTGAATCAGCTCATTGCCGGGGGCCGGGTTATCCAGATAGCTGTACCAGCCCTCAATTGAGGCATCCACAAACCGCTGCACCAGGTCGGGGTTGCTCTCCATAATTTCGCGCCGGGTCTCGATGGTGGTGGTGTAGTTGGGGTAGCCGTGGTCGGCCATCAGCAGCACCACTGGCTCAAAGCCGCCTTCTTTCTCGATCGCAAAGGGCTCAGAGGTAATGTAGCCCTGCTGCACGATGTTTTCATCCGCCACAAACGGCCCCACATTAAAGGTATAAACCCCCATCTGGTCATCACTGAGACCGTATTTGGCCTTAATAAAGGGCCAGAAGGTGGTGTGGGCGCTGGTGGACATCAAAATCGTCTTGCCCTTGAGGTCTTCAAAGGAGTTGATGCCTACGTCGGGGTGCGCCATCAGCGCCTGGGGGTCTTTCTGGAAAATGGCGGCCACGGTCACCTTGGGCACCCCTTCTTGAATGGAGTTGATGGCGTCGATGGCGTAGCCCATCTTAAAATCTTGCGCTCCGGCCATCAGCAGCTGGTTGCCGTTCACCTGGGGACCACCCATGCTGATGGTGACATCAAGGCCGTGGTCGGCGTAAATGCCGGTGGCCACCGCCTGGTAAAAGCCGCCGTGCTCGGCCTGGGCAAACCAGCTGGTACCAAAAGTCACCTTATCCAGTTCGCCAGACGCTGTATCGGCGGCGGTGGATGAATCAGCCGGAGCATCAGCAGTTTGGGACCCTCCAGCACAGGCAGCCAGCGCCCCCGCCCCCAAGGCCAGGGAACTGTAGCGCAGGAACCGCCGACGGTTGAAGGCCAAGGACGTAGGATTGAGAGGAAACGTCATAGCAAAAGACCCAATGGGATGAGAATAACAGCGAAACCGGAGCGATCGAGAGTCAAGTCAGACTCCTAACATAAATCTCTAAAGCTTAATATCCAGAACCGATCCAGAACCGAGTCGGCTGCGTATACTAGACATACAACAATGAATGCTTTCTTGAATGCAGCATTGTATACAAGAGAAATTAAGGGCTTTAAAGAGTCGGTTCTGTATCTTCAAGTACTAAATATAAAACGCGTTGACATTTGGAGTGCCCCAGTGGTCAAAGCAAGCTCCCAGGCTCCCGTAGCGGGGCGTAAACCATCCGGCAGCAGCGTCGATCGCATCTATGCCCAGCTCAAACAGATGGCGATGACCTACAAGTTTCGCCCCGGTGAGCCGCTCAACGAGGTAGAGCTAGCGGCCTCCTTTGGGGTCAGCCGCACGCCGCTTAGGGAAGTGCTAAATCGGCTGGTGGCGGAGGGGCTGCTCGATTTTGTGCCCCGCAAGGGCTTCTCCTGCCAACCGCTGGATACCAAGCGGGTGTTTGACCTCTACGAAGTGCGCTGCGGCCTGGAGATGATGAGCGCCAAGCTGGCCACCGAGCGGGCCAGCGACGCCGACATCGAAGCTCTGGCCCAGTTCTGGAAGACCGCCACCGAAAAGTTCTGCACCTTTACCCCCGTAGACTGCACCCGCTGTGACGAAACCTTCCACGAACGCCTGGCGGAACTGTCGAAAAACAGCGAGTTGCTGCATATGCTGCAAAATGTCAACGCCCGCGCCCACTACCTACGGCTGATCTCCATGGAGCAGGAGGCTTATCGCCAAAACACCTGCGCCGAGCACCAGCTGATTTTGCAGGCGATCCAACGGCGGGATGCCGAGGCCGCCGCGAACAGTATGGCGGCCCACGTCAGCCTGCGCCAGGAACAGCTGGTGGAGGTGATTAAGGAAGGAGTAGCGCGGTTGTATATGACCTAGGGGCAGCCAGCCGGAAATACCCCGAAACGACGACGGTTTGTCATCGATCGGCAACAGCGAGAAAAATAGCCTAGCCCTGGCTCATTCCCCCTCCTCAACCCATCGCTGATACAAATCGGGCCGCCTCTCTCGGGTTCGATTGATCTGCTCTTGCTTACGCCACTGGGCGATCGCCTCATGGTTGCCCGATCGCAGCACCTCCGGCACCGCCCAGCCGCGAAACGTAGCCGGGCGCGTGTACTGGGGATAGTCCAGCAGGGGGGTTTCAAAGCTCTCGTAGCGCAGGGAATCGGTTTTACCCACGGTGCCAGGCAGCAGTCGCACCACGCCATTAATGAGCGTCAGGGCCGGTATTTCGCCACAGGTCAGCACAAAATCCCCCAGGGAAACCTCGCGGGTGAGCAGATGGCTCACCCGCTCATCGACCCCTTCGTAGTGGCCACAGATCAGCACGAGTTGATCCAGGGTAGCCAGTTCGCGAAACAGTTCCTGGGTCATTGCTTCCCCCTGGGGGGTGAGCAAAATCACCTCGCGCCGGGGCAGTACCGGCAACGACTCGACCGCCGCAAAAATTGGGTCAGGCTTCATTAACATACCGACCCCACCGCCGTAGGGTTCATCGTCGACCCGGTGGTGCTTATCCGTTGTAAAGTCCCTCGGATTGGTAAGATGAATTTCTGCAATTTGGCGCGCCAGGGCCTTACCAATCAGCCCTGACTCCAGGGGAGATGTAAAAAAGTCTGGAAACAGGCTGACAACATCTACTCTCAGATGGGAAGCCCCGGAAATGCCAGTTGTCATAGCCTAGACTGCTGAGGCCCAACGACCTGATGGGTTGATTACAACGCTCTCTATCATGCAGTAATAGAGTCTAGGTAGCAATTCTCGTCCCTTTGTTGAGCGACCCATGTCTCCCGTTAAGCACCACGCTATTCTGGCTATCGGCGGCGCAGAAGATAAAGTCCACGGTAAAGAAATTCTCCATACCTTTTTTGAACGCTCAGGGGGGACAGCGGCCTGCATCGGAATTATTCCCTGCGCCTCCAGGGATCCGGTGGTGATTTCTGCCCGCTACCAGCAGATTTTTGCCGAAATGGGAGCCGCCGAAACGGTGGTTATGGATATTCGCGATCGCACCCAAGGCGAAGACCCCAGTTGGAAGACCGTCGTTGAACCCTGCACAGGCGTATTCATTACCGGCGGAGACCAGGTGAGACTGTGCGGACTGCTGGCCGACACCCCCTTAATTGACCTGGTCCGTCAGCGAGCCCAGCTGGGCGAAATTACCCTGGCTGGCACCAGCGCTGGGGCTGCCGTCATGGGCCACAACATGATTGCCGGCGGTGGCAGCGGCGAGTCGCCCAACCGATCGCTGGTGGATATGGCCATTGGCCTAGGGTTTGTGCCCGAGGTGATCGTCGACCAGCACTTCCACAACCGCAACCGCATGGCCCGGCTGCTGAGCGCCATGGCCATGCAGCCCAATCGCCTAGGACTGGGTATCGACGAAGACACCTGCGCCCTATTTGAGGGCGACGGTAGCTTTCAGGTGATTGGCAAAGGCGTCGTTGCCGTGGTCGACCCCGGCGCCATGACCTACACCAACGAAGCCGATATTACCGCCGCCGATCCCCTCAGTCTCCACGGGCTGCGGCTGCACCTGCTGGCCCACGGCGATCAGTTCGACATCAACCACCGCAAAGTGATCCCCAGCATCCCCTAGCAGACTGCGGCGTAACTTGAGTGACTATGGCCAATTGCAGGGGGGCAGAGGAGCTAAGGGGACTAGAACAGTAGCTAAACTGCTGCCCAGCATTACTAGCCCTGTCGACACCAGGGTTAACCAATCGACTGATAGGGATGAGGTCTGTCATGGGAAATCCTGACTGAATACCCCCGGTTTGTAGGGGCGTAGCATGCTACGCTCCTACGGGATTCCTGACTATGAATCAGGGTTGACCAAATCGGATTTCGTATCAGACCTCAGGGAGTAAGCAACACTTCTGGACTCCCCCCAGGCATCTACCCGACAAATCACAAGCTATTTCTGCGCGTCGGCCGGCAGTTCCCACAGGGCCAGGACATGCTCGGTACCGCCAATGGTGACAATGTGTCCATTGGGCTGCACCGCAAAGCGCCAAATATCAGTATTGAAGCCGGTGATGGTTTCTACGTGCCGATTTTGTTGCAAGTCCCAAACCCGGATAGTTTGAGCGGCATCGGAGCTCCACAGGCGCGACCCATCAATTCTGACGTCGTTAACATAGCTTTGGTGGCCCCGGAGAATAGCTTTGGGGGTTTGGTCAGCCATATTCCACAGACGCACGGTTTGATCGCTGGAGGCACTGACTAAGGTGCGGTTGTCAGCACTGATAGCAAGCCGATTGATGAAGGTCAACGGCTCGTGGCCCTCCAGCGTTTTAGGCTGACGCAGGTCACTCATCGTCCACACCTGCAGGCTCTTGCCGCCACTCACCAGGTAACTATCGTCTCGGGTAAAGCGCAGGTCGTTGACGGTACCGTCAGCCTGGAGGATGCGCTCAGGCCCAGCGTCAACCAGGCTTTGGGGGTTAACTCGGCCACTGGGGTCCGTTAAGTTCCACAGGTAGATGCCGCCGCCGCTGTCGGCACTGATCAGCAGCCTGCCATTGTTGCTCACCTCTAGGGCATTGATCGGTAAGGGATGGGCATCGAGCAGAGTTGCCAGGGGTTGACCGCTAGCCATGTCCCAAAATCGAATGGTGCGATCGTCTCCAGCCGAGATCAAGATGGTTTGATCGGTGGTCATCGCCAAGGCTTTTACCGCGTTGGTGTGGTCTTTAAGGCTTCTCAGGGGGCGCATTTCATCGAGATCCCAAAACCGCACCGTCTGATCGGAACTGGCTGTCACCATGGTGTGCCCGTCCTTCAGCAGCAGCATATCCTGCACATCAGCCGTATGCCCCGGCAACACCCCCAGGAGTTGTACCGTCACCTGGGGCACCTGCTCCAAAACCGCCATCTCTTGCACCGATTCTTGGGCAGGTCGAGTCAGCGCGTACCAGCCCAGGGGCATTGCCAGGGCTAAGCCGGTGAGGCCAGCGAGCAGCCAGGGATGTTGGTCAAACCAGGGGGGTAAAAAACTGCGGGAGGGGTTGGCTAGGGTCTTCGCCTCGTGGATGTCGAGGGTGGTCTCGGGCCAGTCGGTTGGGGTGCTGGCGGCTGAGCGAGGGAGGGCAGAAACCTGGCGCGATCGCACCCGGGCTAAGCGCTCGAGAATCACCTCCGTCGTCTGGGGACGGTTGACCGCCGCCGGAGCGATCAGATCATCGACCAGATCCGCCAAGGGGGTGGAAATTTGTGGGGCCAGGGGACGCCACTCAAAGGCATTGGTGCGAGAGTTGTAGATGGCGGGATCGTTGGGGAGCTTAGCCGTCATCAGGTAGATCAAGGTGCGCCCGAGGGCGTAAAAGTCGGACTGGGGCACCGCTTGGCCCTGCTCTTGCTCAGGCGGCGTGTAGCCCGCCGAACTCACCGTGGTAATGCCGCTATCGCCTAGGTTGGCCATGTAGGTCTGGGTCATCTCACGAGCGGCGCCAAAGTCCACCAGCACCAGCTGCCCCGACGGTCGCAGCATAACGTTCTCAGGCTTAATATCGCGGTGGAAGTAGTTGTGCTGGTGCACCAGATCTAGCACGTCGGTGAGTTGGGTCAGCCAAAGCATGGCCTGCTTTTCGCTGATGGGGTGGTTGCCCTGCTGCACCATCCACTGCTTCAGATTAGGGCCATCAATTTTTTCCATCACCAGGCAGTGGGATGGTTCACCACCTTCGGCAGGGTAATAGAGAAAGTAGCCCTCGGCCTCAACCTGGGGCACCCCCGGATGGTTGAGCTGGCTAAGCACCTGCGCCTCGCGGCGAAACAGCTCCACCACCTTGACATCGGTGTTATAGCTCTCCTTGAGCACCTTCAAAATTTTGGGAATATTGCGCTCATAGGCTTCGTAGACCCGGCCAAAGCCACTGTCGCCGCTAATCAGTCTCATCACTCTGTAGCGACCCTGGAGCAACAGAGCCGACCCACAGGCCGCACAAATTTGACTACCGCCGTTGTTGGGATGGTTAGGCTGGCGGCAAATCGGGTTTATACAAAGACTCATGGCCGACCGTAGAATGCATTCCCCTGTACAGCAACAGTGTTCCACGGAATGCGGGTGCTTTATCTCTAGCTACGGGCTTTCTTTGCAATTAATCAACGGACTCAGACCTAGACCGACAGGGCGACCTCTGCCAGGGGGATGGCCCAGTCTAGAACTCTGAGGCGGAAGTTCACCATTACCACGCCCCTGGCACCCTAGCTCCTCTGCCCCCCTGCTGTCACCCAACGTACGCCGCAGTCTACTAGGCCCGCCTAGCCATCGGCTGAAACAGGGAGGCCCCGGCCGCAGCAACCATCACCAGCCCCATGGCCCCAATCATTTGAAAACTCAGCGCCTCGCCTAGCCAGACAAAGCTAATGACCGCTGCGATCGCCGGCTCCAGGCTCATCAGCACCCCAAACACGTTGACGGGCATGCGCCGCAGCGCGATCATTTCCAGGGAATAGGGCAGCGTTGAGGCCAGCAGCGCCACCCCTAACCCCAGCAGCAAAATCTGCGGTGACAGCAGCGCCCTGCCATCCGCTACGATGCCCACTGGCAGCAGCAGCAGCGCCCCCACCGCCATCGATAGGGCCAGCCCATCTCCCCCGCGAAACGCCTGCCCCATGCGGGCCGATAGCACAATGTAGCTGCCCCAGGCCACCCCCGCCAACAGCGCCAGCACCACCCCTAGGGTATCCAGCGATGGGGTGTTGAGGGGCGACAGCAGCACAATGCCCGTAGCCGCCAGCGCTACCCACAGGCCGTCGAGCCAGCGGCGCGAGTGTAGCAATGCCACGGTCAGCGGGCCGGAAAATTCTAGTGCCACCGCAACGCCAATGGGAATGCGGGCGATCGCGCAGTAAAACAGCGCATTCATCACCGCCAGCGACAAACCAAAGGCCACCAACAGCCGGTAGTGGGCGGCCGGATGCCCCCGCCAGCGGGGCCGGCACCAGGCCACCAGCACCACCGCCGACAGCCCCACCCGCAGCAGTACTAAGCCCAGCGGGCCCACCTGACCAAACAGGCTCTTAGCCAGGGTTGAGCCCAGCTGGGTCGACGCCATGGCAGCGATGACCAGGGTTGGGCCAGGGACGGTAGCCGCCGACAGCAGCGGTTTCGGCAGCCAAGAATTGGGTGACAACGGATTGGTCTCCTAGGTCAGTGGGGTCGAGCAAAGCTTTCCAACTCTAGCGCCCCCGGCCCTATTGTTCCTAGTCATAGCGTCGATAGGTAGCCATCACCTGTCTGGATAGATAGACCAGGCCAGGCCAGGGCCTCTCCTCATATCATAGGTTTTGGCAATGATCCACCTTAAACTATTGAAAATACTCCCCTGGCTTAGCCCCAGGGCAGCACCGTTTCTCACCAGAGGATGATCTCCATGGCTGCTCCCATAGCCCAAGCCCTTCCCCTCTCCCAAAGCCTGTCCCAGCTTTATCAGCAGGTGAGCCAGTGGGTCACCTATTGGATGCAAGAGGTCATGACTTACCTGGTTCAGGTTGGCCACACCATTGCCAACCTGCCCGCCCAGGTTCAAGTCCCCACTGCGGTCAACGCCTCCCAGGCTTGGCACCTGGCGCTTTACTGGCTGCTGGTAATGGTCATGCTTTTCGGGGTGGTGGGGGCTGTTGTCCCCGCCCTGCCCGGTATTACCCTCCTCGTGGCCGCCATCGTTGTATGGGGGTTGGTGGCGGGGTTTGCCGGGCTCAAGTGGGCTCTGGGGGTGGCGATCGCCGCCATGATACTCAGCTTTATCATTGACTACCTGGCCGGCGTTCTGGGGGCCCAGCGGGTCGGGGCCAGCAACTGGGGACAAGTTGGGGCCTTTGTCGGCATGTTTCTAGGTCTATTGGGCCTGCTGCCCTTTCTTCCCACCGGTATTCCGCTCTTGGGTATTCTGCTGGGCACCGTGCTGGGGGCCTTCACCGGCGAATTTTTGCACCGCCGTGAGCTCAAGCTGCTCCAGCGCATTCAGCAGTCAGCCAAGGTAGGATTGGCCATTGTCGTGGGCACCCTGGTAGGCAATATTCTGCAGGGCATCTTAGCCCTGGTTAGTTTCATCGTCTTTATGGTCACCACCTGGCCAGGCCAGGTGGGCTAGGCCGAGTGCGGTTTAAATCCAGCTAGCAGGGCCATTTCCAGCCACTTCCAGTGGCAGTCCACATCCTCAAACCCCAGGTCCCGTAGCCAGCCAAGCTGGGTTTCCACATCCAACAGCTGGTTAGAGGGATCTTCCTCCTCAGGGGTATAGCCGATCGCCCTCAAGAACCGCCGGTGCAGTCGCTCCGTCGGACTGGCCACATGCTCTAGATTGCAGAAGCAGCCCCCTGGCTCCAGCAGCCGAAAGATCTCGCCGTAGAGGGCGGCCTTGCGCGGGTGATCTAAATGGTGAATGGCGAAGCTTGAAACTACCGCGTCAAAACGACCCAGGTCAGGCAGCGGCTGAGATAGATCATGGCTAACGATCGTCACCCTGGGGTCAGAGCTAAAGCGCTCCCCCACCGCCGTCAGCATCGTTGGCGAAAAATCGAGGGCCACATACTCAGCGGCTGGGCGGTCTATCTGCAGCAGCCCCAGCAAGCGCCCATTGCCCGTACCCAAATCGAGAATGCGACGGGCCGTGATCGGGACCAAATCCAATAGCACCGCCTCCCCTTCGGTGCGATGGGGAATGGCATCGGCCCGAGCCAGGTAGCCCAGGGCATGGCTAGCGGTAGTCCACTGATTGTGCGGCTGGGTCATAGAGATCCCTCAGGGGGCGGTTGGCATTGCCCCGATTGCAGGGCAGAGATGATTACAGCCAGGTCTAGGTCTAGGTCGGTGACACCCCCGGCATCGTGGGTGGTCAAGCGAATGGTCAGCCGATTGTAGGCGATCGCCAAATCAGGGTGATGGCCCAGCTGGTCGGCCGGTTCCACCAAACGATTGACGAAGTCAACCGTGGCTCCAAAATCGGCAAATTCGCACAAGGTAATCAAACTATCGTCGGTTTGCCGCCACTCCGGCGGCACCGCAGCGGTCACCGGAATGGCGGCAACGCCCAGCAGGCTTAGCCCCAGACCCAAGCTCAGCCTCCAGTCCCTAACCCTGGACTGATTCTGCCTCGGCCAGCAATTGGCATGATATCGCTCCATAGGGTTACAACCTCGGCGTAGATCTAGATATAGAGTCACCGCTGCTCTATCTCAACCATAGATAGCGCAACACTGCCACATCCTAGGGCTCAGGGCTGTCTAAACATACACCAATGATCAGTCTCAACCCAATCCAAGACTTATTTCCCATCCAAAGAAAAATCCTTGGCAAGAGGTAAGCAAGCCCCGAAATCGATCCCCTTATTTCCAGAGGGGCAAACAAAAAAAATCTTTTCAGCCAGCTTGCTGAGGTACAAAATTACTTCAGCAATATTACAGAGTGACACCCAAAATCAAAAAAATATTCTATTCAAATTAATTCATCCTAGGTATTTTCAGTTAGGAAAATTATTCACCGCGATTGCATTGCCCAAGTCCATAGGTAAATACACGGTTTTATTTTGCCCACTGTGAAATACCCCAAAAGCTCTCTTGCTTTAGGGGTGAAACCCCTCTTAGAAGATTTAAGGCACTTAGATAAGCTTGATTTACTGAGAAGCAGGTACTCAGTTTGTAGCGGTTTCCTGAGCTCTAGAACCCTAGATCTCAAGAAAATTTCACCTGATCAAATGGCTAAAGTTGATATGTTCCCACCACTGCTGGCCGGTCAGCCAGATTCATAAAATGCTAATTTTGGGTGCCAAGAAAAATGTCACGGGATGCGCTTGTTGTCGGAATAAACACCTACCAATATCTGCCGGGGCTTCAGGCACCGGCCCAGGATGCTGAGTCGGTTGCCCGGTGCTTAGAAAGCTTTGGGGAATGCCGTGTAGTGCGTCTACCAGAGGCCATTACCCACCAAAAACCCACCATTAGCCAGCGGGGTGCTGTCACAACCCCCATGCTAGAAGAAGCACTGATCAAGCTGTTTAAGCCGGCGGGCAAAAACATCCCTCAGACTGCTATCTTCTACTATTCAGGCCACGGTTTACAGCGACAGGCAGGCATTCAGGAAGGCTATTTAGCCACCAGTGACGCCAATCCGGCAGTTGGGAACTACGGGCTATCGCTACACTGGCTACGGCGGTTGCTGCAGGAAAGTCCGGTGCGCCAGCGGGTGATTTTGCTCGACTGTTGCAACAGCGGCGAGTTCTTCAACATGCTGGAGGCCGACCCCGGCGCTCGCTCGGGCACCGATCGCCTGTTTATGGCCGCCGCTCGCGAATACGAGGCGGCCTACGAATCGCTCAATGGCACCCACAGCGTCTTTACCCAGGCTTTGCTGTCAGGGTTAAACCCCTACAAAGTCAAAGGTGGCATCGTCAACGGCCACTCGCTCACCGACACCGTCAATCGTGAGCTCAAGGGCGAGCTGCAGCAGCCTTTATTTGAAAGCTCTGGCAGCGAGATTGTGCTGACCCGCCTGTCCGGGTTAACAGCTCCAGTTCGGGATACCCAGCCACCACTCCTGGAGCGGCTGCAGAAGCTGCGCTATGGATTTTGTCCCTTCCCTGGGGCCGCCCCCTTTGAGGCCGCCCATAGCGAGTTTTTCTTTGGGCGCGACACCATCACTCAAACCCTAGGGGAGCGCGTGCAGTCGTCGCGGCTGTGTGCGCTGGTAGGGGCATCGGGGGTGGGCAAAACCTCCCTCCTGCGGGCAGGGCTAGTGCCCCACCTAGCCAAGCGCAACACCGCTTGGAATGTGCGCTACCTGGCCCTCGGCTCGGCTCCCCTGGCCAGCCTGGCCGAGGGGTTTGTCGATGCCAAAGCAACGGGCGTAGAGCGGGCCGAGCAGCTACGCCAGGCCGAGTCATTTTTGCAGCAAGGCCCCCAGGGCTTTTGCCAGTTGGTGCAGGCTATGGCCGGCGAAACCCCCATGGTGCTTATCATCGATCAGTTTGAGGCCTTGCTGACCCCCGGCCTAGTGACCGAGGACGATCGCCGTCTGATCATCGACGGTCTCACCGCGATCGTGCAGCAGGAGCATCTGGCGGTGCACCTAGTGCTCGGGCTGCGGGCCCATCACCTCCAGGCTTTAGGCGAGTTCCCAGCCTTCCATGGGATGGTGGTCAAGCATTCCCTGGCTACGCCAGCGATGACCTATAACCAGCTCAAGGCCACTATCGTTGGGCCCCTTGACAAGATTGGGGTTCGCTACGATGCCAACCTGGTGTACACCCTGCTGCTGGATGTGGTGAGTTCCCCTGCCGACCTCGCCCTGCTCCAGCTCACCCTTAAAGAGCTTTGGTCGCGACGAGAAGCTACCCCTAATGTCCTAGAGCCACCCTGTTTAACCCTGAACGCCTATGCCGAAATGGGGGGCATTCGCCACCTGCTCAATCAGCAGGCTAACGACCTGTACCAAAGCCTTTCCCCCGCCGAGCAGGCCATTGCCCAGCGCATTTTTCTGGGCCTCTGTGACCTGGGCGATGGCCCTACCCTAAGTCGTCGCCAACTTTCGTTGCTAGAGCTCGTCACCAAGGCCATGCCCCAGGAGACTGTATCAGCGACGCTAGAAAAATTGCTGGCGGCTCGGCTGGTGGTCGCTCAAACTCAGCTGTCATGCCCCATCGATGACCCAGCTTCGGTGGCAGTGCCAGGGTGGTCGGTAGACTCCGGCTCAGAGCCTAGCTTACCCCTAGTCAGCGAAGCAGCCTGGGCCACCCATCCGACTGATCTAAATGACCCACCCTACTTCGACATTGCCCATGAGGCGCTGCTGCGCAACTGGCCACTGCTGCAGCAGTGGCTGCAAGCCCAGGGGCCGGTGGTGAAGCAGCAGCGGGCTATTGAAGTAGCTGCCCAGGATTGGCAGCAGCAGCAGAGGCCCAACCACCCCGACTATTATTTGACCAAAACCCGCCTGAGCGAAGCGAAGCTGTTTCAGCACGACCACCCCCACCAGCTATCTCTAGTGGCCAATGGCTACCTGGCCGCCTGCGATCGCCACAATCGGCGCAGCCGTCGCCAGCGCAACCTGGTGAGATTGCTCATTCCCCTCAGTATGGCTACGGGTATGCTCAGCGCCTACGGCCACAGTCACCTGATGGAGGCCCGTACAGCCTTTGGCAAAGACAAAGCACCCACCCCAACGGCGGCTGACGTCTTGCCCTCCTTTGAGCTCATACCCCCGACTCCTAGCCAAGAGCCCAGGTCTACTGCCACTCCTGACGAACCTATCCCAGGCATGGGATCCCCCCAGGTGGGGGTGGTGCGCACCGGGGTATTGAACCTGGCCTCGGCTTCCACCCATCCCCAGGTACCACGGCTGCACCGCCCAGCAGCGCCTACCCTGGATATCGCCCTGGTTCACTCGGCTCAGGGGCTAAAGCCCTTGGCCAGAACTGCCAAGGCGCTACAGCAGGCCCAGGCTGAGGTATCGCCTCCGGCAGCCCCGGGCGCCCCGGCCCAAAGTGGCTTGCCCCAGGCCAACCAGGTGGTCAGCCTGGAGTCCTGGTGGGTATCTCCCGATGACCCAACGGAAGTGATTCAAATCTGGTGTACCCACGCCCAGGTGGAACCCGTATGCTTTACCTCCACGGCTGCCCGAGAGCACTAATTCTCATCTCAGCGGGGTAGATTTTCTTGAGGAAAAGCTCTGGTGCTCGAGCTATTGAGGAATTGAGCTGGTTGGGTTACCTTCGATTGTTAATCCATCGTATCCAGGGATTCCTCGACAGCGGGATGTCCCGGCGGCCCGCTCCCATGCCATAGCCCTGCCGTAGCCCCGGTTGGGCTAGGCAAAGCAAGCTATCCTAGGGACAAGGGCTTCAGCGATGGATTAGGGCATGCAAATTTTGTCGGTGGCGCTGCAAAACTTCAAGACCCACCGCGATCGCTACTTTGAGTTTCAGCCGGGCACCAACGCTATTTGCGGCGAAAACGGGGCCGGCAAAACCAGCATTCTGGAGGCGATCGCCTGGGTACTGTTCAACTACCAGGGTGACTACGCCAAAGAGGACCTGATTCGCAACGGCAGCGGCAGCGCCCAGGTTACGGTGGCCTTTACCTCCAACTACGATGGCCGCACCTACCAGGTGCAGCGCTGTACCCAGCGGGGCTACGGCCTGTTTGACCCTCAGCTCAACGAGCGCCTGCCCTACACCCGCATCAAAGACGAAGTGCTGCCCTGGCTGCGCCAGCATTTGGGCGTAGGCCCCACCACCAACCTGCCCCAGCTATTTGCCCGCACCCTGGGGGTACCCCAAGGCACCTTTACGGCAGACTTTTTGCAGCCTGCTGAGCATCGTAAGACCGTTTTCGACGCCATTCTCAAGGTCGAAGACTACAAGCTGGCCTTTAAGCAAATGAATGCCCTGCGCCGCTATGCGGAGGATCAGGTGGAGACCACCAAAGGTCAGATAGCCCAGTACGAGGAATCCCTCGTTGTTTGGGATGCCCTGCATCAGCGCCGCCAGACCCTTCAGGAGGAGATAGCCGCCAGCACAGCCCGCTGGCAGGAGTTGGAGACGACCTTAACCGCACTGCAGGCCCAGCGAGACGCCCTTAAAGCCCAGGCTCAGCAGGTCCAAGAGCTGGCCCAACAGCGCCAGGGATTAATGCATCAGATCGAGGCCCGCCAGGGGACCCTGGCTCGACTCCAACAGTCGGTGCAGCAGGCGGAGCAGGCGATCGCCCTGTGCCAAGCCCATCGGGCCGCCTACGACGGCTACCAGATGGCCGATCAAGCCCTGCAAGCCCTGGCACAGCAGCAGCAGCAGCGCCAGCAGCGCCAGGTAGAGTACCAGACCCTACAGCAGCACCAGGGGCAAACCCAGGTGGAGCTGGCCCGTTGGCAAACCCAGCTAGAGTCGTTTGCGGCCACCGAGGCTGAACTGGCCCAGCTAAAGCCCCAGATTACTCTCCAGGGTCAGCTTGAGGCCCAGCGCCAGGAACTGCATCAGCAGCTCGACCAGTACCGGCAGAGTCAATTGCAGCAGCAGCAGGGGCAGGCTCAGCTAGACCAGCTCAGGCAGCAGATCGATCAGACGACCCAAACCCGCGATCGCCTGGTGGCTTTGCAGCCCAAGGTAGCAACCATTGCTGCCCTAGAAGACCAGCGCGATCGCCTCCAGCGGCAGCTCAGCCACATCGCCGCGGCCCGCCAATTTGAGACCGAAATTAGCAATCTGGTGACCGCCAGCCAGCGTCAGGGCCAAGCCCAGCAATCCGAAATTAAGGCGGTCTTGCAGGAATTAACCAGCCTGGCCCAGAGCCTGCCCCTGCTGTCTGGCCGAACCCTAGAGCGTTTGGAACAGGCCCTCCAGGGCACCGCCAAACTCCATGGGGCGCTGGTGAGCGCCCTGGAAGCCATTCTCAAGGACCTGGCCGACCAGACCGATGAAGCTGCCCTCAAAACCGCCCTCAGAACCGTCGAAACCAACCTGAAGCAGGGCTATGGCTGGCGGGCCGAGCTGGATCAGCTCGACCCCATTACCGCTCACCTAGAGCAATTGCAGCAAACCCAGGCGGAGCTGGCCGCCCATCAAGAGGCCCTGGCCCAGCAGATGGCCCAGCAGTCAACGGCGGCAACCACCCTAGTAGAGATCGATCACCAGTTAGAGGCCCTTGGCCGCCCGCGGGAGAAAAGCCAGATTCTAGAGCGCACCCTGCAGGACAAACCACGGGTGGAGCAGGCCCACGCGACCCATACCGCAGCCCTGGGAGAGCTGGAACAACAGCTTCAGATCCTGGCCCAGCAGCTGCAGCAGTTTGCCGACCTAGACCAGAAGCTGACTCAGGTACAGGGCGATCGCAGCCAGTACCAGGCCGGGCATAGCATCTATCTACAAAACCAGCAGTTGGCCAATCGGCACGGCCAGCTACAGGCTGAGCTGGCCGCCGCCCAGGCCGAGCTAACTCAGCTTGAGGCCCAGTGGACCGCAGCAGACCAGGCCTACCAGACCGCCCTGGCCAGTTTTGACCCTGCCGCCGCCACCGCCCTTGAAACCACCTATGGCACCGTGAAGTCTGAGGCCGACCAACTCTCCGGTGGTCTCCCCCAGCAGCAGCAGCGTCTGGCCGACCTACACCAGCAGATCGCCGGACTGGAGGCCCTAGCCGAGCGCCGCGACACCGCCAAGCATCAGCTCCAGGCCAGAGAAAAGGCCAAGCGCTTCATCAACTTCGCCCGCAAAGCCTACAACGAAGCCGGACCGAGGATTACCGAACAGTATGTACGCAGCATTTCTCAACAGGCCGATCGCCTGTTTCGCGACTTGCTCAACCGCCCCAATGTAGCCCTGCAATGGACGAGAGACTACGACATTGTGGTGCAGGATGGCCCCAACCAGCGGCGGTTTATTAACCTGTCTGGGGGTGAGCAGATGTGTGCCGCCCTGGCGGTGCGGCTGGCATTGCTCAAGGTACTGGCCGATGTGGATATCGCCTTCTTTGATGAGCCCACCACCAATATGGACCGAGCGCGCCGTCAGGGTCTGGCCGAAGCCATCGGTCGGATCAAAACCTTCCAGCAGTTGTTTGTCATCAGCCACGATGACACCTTTGAGCAGGTGACCGAAAACGTCATTCTGATTGAACGAGAGCCCAACTAACCGCTGCAAAAAATAAATGCACTCAAAAGCCGCCTCAGCAGCGAAGCGGCTTAAATCAGAAGACCCTGGCAGAGAACACTGAAAATAGAGCAGGTTGTCTGCGGCACTACCCCATAGCGGTTGGATCAGTCCCTACGGGGGAGAGCCCAAACAGGATCAGATCATTACCGGGAATTGGAGTGCAGCTTATCTCGGGACAAACTGCTGTGCCGCAGGAGGACCTATTGACCAGACAGGACCTGGCTGGAGAAGGCATCGCCACTGTAGGCAGGAACCCGGTCAACCCCGTCGCCAGATTTGTTGGTAATGGATTCGGCTAACTGATCAAAGGAATCAGAACGCCAGTTGCGCTCGTGGATTGGCTTGGTTTGCTCACCCCGAAAGTATGCCTGGGTACCAATCAGCGCTACAGCCACCCAGCCAACCACGAAAAGCGAGATGATGAGTGCAAACATTTAGAAACCTCTAGTTCAAAACAGGTTAGCCACACAGGGCGTCGTACAGCAATTTCAAACCAGCTTTATGCCAACGCTCTTGGCTATGTAAACAAATATAGACCAAATTGTAACAAAATGTCAAATTTGCTTGATTTTTTAGGGAGCATGATTTTCTCAGAAATATAGGCATCTTCTGGCTTCGTCGCGGTCCTTCGGCTCCCCGTCTGGGCAAGCTAAGGTCACCAGGGGTACCGTCAAGGTAAGCCGGGCCTAGCCATCCTTCGTCCTAACCCCTTCAGGGGTAGTCACCGGAAGACACAACATTTAAAGGCAGAGGCTTTCTGGCCGACTCTAAACCTTCTAGGATGGAAATAGGGGAGTAGCACTGTTAGCAAGGAGCTGGAGCTCTTAGGCGGCGGTAATACTATTTCATCTACACATTTGGGGCCTTTTGCCCGCGATCGCAAGTCCTGCCGCCTTTATTAGGCTTATCTATGGTTTCCTATAATCGTCACTCCCTTGATTCGCTACACCAGGGCTACAGCCGTGGACAGATGAGGTTTCAGCACCTCGATCTGCGTAAGCTTTCCCTAGAGGGAGCCAGGCTACCCTTCGTGGAATTCATTGACTGTAACCTCCAGGGCCTCAACCTATCAGGGGTCTTTATGCCGGGGGGAGTGTTTACCTTCAGCAACTTCCGTAAAAGTAATTTGAGCTGGGCCAATCTAATCGGGACCGATTTTTTCCGAGCTGATTTATCTGGCGCCCTGCTCAGTCGGGCTATGGTGTCAGGGGCAAAGCTGACGGGGGTCAACCTTCAGGCGGCGAATCTGCGGGAAGCGGTGCTCAGCGGCAGCGATCTGCGGGGGGCCAACCTAAAAGGAGCCATTTTGCGCGGCACGAACTTGAGCCATGCCAATCTGCAAGGGGCCGATCTCCGTGATGCCGATTTAACCCACGCCAACCTGGAAGGGGCCAACCTGCTCGGGGCCATGATGCCGGACCACACCTACCTGGAATATAGCTTTGAGATGCTGCCAGCGGGCCCAGAAAACCTCCAGGGCGTAGAATCCTAGGCAGAGCATTCTAGGCAAACTCCTCACCCAGCGATTCCATTTCCAAGGATCTAAAGCCACCCCACCCACACCGCAGTCCACTAGTGCAGCGCAACCCCAGAACCACCAAATAACACCAGCGACAGAAAGAAATCCACCACAAACAGGCTAACCCAGGTCGTTACCACGGCCGAAGTGGCGGCCCGCCCCACCGACCGGCTGCAGGTGGTAGTTAAGCCCCAGGTACAACCCGCCAAAGCTACAATGGCACCGAACAAAACCGATTTGATCAGTACCGCGATCAGGTCATTCAGCGCCATCAGCGATCGCACCGAGTCTAAAAATTGTCCTATCGGCAGATCGTATAAATAGAAGGCTATCCCACCTCCACCGACAATACCCAGGGTCAGGCCGAGTACCGTCAGCACCGGCAGCATGACGCAACAAGCTACCACCCGAGGCACTACTAAATAATCGATGGGGTCGGTTCGCAACACCTTAAGGGCATCAATCTGGTCGGTTACCTTCATGCAGCCAATTTCGGCAGCAAAGGCGGTACCCACCTGTCCAGCCATAATTGCCGCAGTCAGAATAGGTGCTAGCTCACGGCAAAAGGCCATGGCAAAGGCTCCCCCCAGGGCATGCATAGCGCCAAAGCGATCTAGTTCTCGAGCGGTTTGAATGGCAAAAATCATGCCCGCAAACAAGTTAGTCAGCAACACGGGGGTGAGGGTCAAAGGCCCAGCCGCCACCATCTGCTCTAGGGTGAGTTGGCGATGCACACCACCCCGCAAAATCCGGACTAAGACCTGCCCCCCTAAAAAAAAAGCCATGACAATGTGATAGGGACAGGACCTGGGTTGATTCGTGTACTGGGCCCCTGGTGCTGACCTGGGACGGCGGGCGCTCTGGTCAGACTTCGATGAACGGATTAGCAGCCCCATAGCTTTGTCGTAGGTCTTCACCATAAAACTCACGCAGGATAGTCGAAGGGACAAGGGTGGGTGGGTTTATTTTGCCCTGAATTCGTCGGCGGAAACGCCCTTTGATCAGGACGATCGGCACCGCAAAAAGGTCGCATCAGAGGCAAAGAACAATCTCTCAAGCATCACAGCTAAAGAGGTTCAGCCCTAGGGAGCCTGGCTAGGCCAGAGGCTGTGCCTAGGGGTAGTCATAACAAAGCGCTAGTGAGCTGAAAGTAATGTACATACCTGGGGAATCAATAGGGAATTTTTGCAGATAGTTTTCAGAATGCTACCCGCTATTCTCCAGGCGAAGAGTTCTTAGAGGACAGCCTACCTATCCTGGGAGAACACGGCAGCACCGTGGGACGATCGCCCTTAACCAGCTGCTACCTAACGGA
This sequence comes from Nodosilinea sp., assembly GCA_041739575.1. GTDB lineage: Bacteria > Cyanobacteriota > Cyanobacteriia > Phormidesmidales > Phormidesmidaceae > Nodosilinea. The sequence continues at coordinate 19,196 of JBGSNT010000078.1, forward strand.
GAAGTAGGGGGGATAGTACAGAATCCCCAGAGACATGGTACACTTGTACCAATGGCCGGATAGATCCCTCTCCGTGAAAGGTGTGACGGCCATGTCTTCCCCTTTCCAGAGCGGGAGGGTGAAAGGATCGCTTTTGGGTTTTTCTCCCGTTGGGGTATGTGTGTCATGGATTTGCAAAGTGTTCAAACCAAATTGATTCATACGATTAAGGCCCTAGACCAGACCAACACCGATGTTCAGGTGGACTGGGCCGGGGAACCTGGGCCCCCCGCCAGGTCAAAGCCTGGGGTAGATTTTTCCACCGCCGTAGATGCCCTGCAGTGGCGTTCAGTGCAGGCCGGCCAGAGAAACGCCGGAACCCCGGTTGCCCCCGAGGTGTATGTCAAACGGTTAAACGCCATGGCTGACAAAATTAATCACCTTTCGGCCCAGCAGGAGCAGGCGATCGCAGAAATGCAGAGCATTCAAGGCCATCTATCCCACCTGCAACCTCAAGCGCAATATTCTGGGCAAAGGTCAGCCCCCGCCCTTAATCTCAAGCGGGTTACCCTGGCTGCCGCGCAGGTCGACGAGCACGGCAATATCCTGCTTTCCCACCGCCCCCTGAAACCAGATTTACCCTTTCAACCTACTGCCTCACCTCATCCTTCCCTGGAAACGCCAAGAGAATTGGCGGACCATCTACGGGTCACCTACGGCTCTCCCACCCCCCAAGGTCAAGGGGGGTGGCGCAATTTAGTTGCAGAAGCCTTAACCCTAGGGCGAGAGCCAGCTCAACTGGCGGCGGGTTTAGGGCGTGGCATTTGGCAGCTTGCTCTAGGGATAACCCAAGGAAGTAGGCCTAAACCGATTAGAACCCCTTTCGCCAACAGCTCAACCCCACCCCTTACCTTGGCCGATGGGGCCCTGTGGTTTGGAGGCGGGGTGATTGGTCGACTGGCGCTCAATTTACTGCTAGCTGCTTTCCCCGCTTTTTGGTCAGTGGCGGTGGCCGCCTTTACCGCCTTAATCACCTACGCACTTTATCGGGCAACCCTAGCGCCTAAGCTTGCCTTCGGGCCAGCTATCCGGGTGTTTTTGCTCATGCTGGGGTTAGTGATCGGTAGCCAGCTTTAGGCCTGGCATCTAGTCCGCCTCCCTAACCTTGTTCCCAGCCCTAGCCTGGCCCCCATAGAGGTTACTTTCGGGTCTTTTGCGGATTTAGGGCAAGGTCGGTTTTTATAGCGTTCCCATTGATTCTAAGGAGACAGGTATGGTTTCAACCCAACCCTCTGGGGGCGAAATGGCCCTAGGTCAGCTCAAGCCGTGGCTAGCTGGCGGCCTGATGTTGGCCATTGCCCTGATGGCCTTGAACCGTCTAGGGGTGCACCGCTGGGTAACGGCGGTACGGCCAAAAGCGTCCCAAGGCTGCGAAAAAATAATCCAAAGCAACGCTCAAATTAGCCGGGAGCAGTTGGCTAAGCTGCTGGCTGTACCTGAGCGAGATCCTAAGGACAACGTACGCGGCATCGTCGCCGATCCCTACTGCAGCCTGCCCCAGCTGCAGGTGCGATCGGGCGTAGTCGCCGTGCGGGAAGCCTACCCCATGGCCTGGGATCCGTCTGTACAGCTGGTAATCCTTTACGAGAATGATGAGTACGCTGGCTATCGCTTTCGATTTCAGTAATCTTTTAGCCGTTCTAATCAAGGGGGTGCCGCGAGGCACGGGGCACCGCTCTAAGCCCCACGCTTGCCGAAGGCGGTGGCAAATGGGGCTGCTGGGACTGCTAGGGCTGCTGGTTGGCCTGGGCGGATGCACTAGCCTAGCGCCCGTGGTACCCCGGCAAATTGTGCTGAAGCAGACTTGGGAAATCGAATCGGGCGATCGGGTGGCGGGGCAGTTGGTCACCGGTAGCCTGGGGGACATTTCCCTGCAGTTGAGGGGCATCCGCCTGCGGGCTCCCTTTGATGGACAGGCCGAGTTAGCCTCTAGGGGGTATCGCTGCATCTATTTTTCTACCCCCGATGTACCGGCTTACCTATTTCGCTACTGCGGTGTCAGACAGCCCCGACTGGGACCATTGCAAACCGGAGAAGTAATGGGCCGGGGGCAGATCATTCACTTTGCTACCCTGCGTCGCCAGCCCGATGGCTCTTGGGCCTTGGTCGAGCCATCGGATCGCGTCCTAGAGCGATCGCTCAATCAGCCGCCCCCGACCCTACGTTTTTAGCTCCAACCGTTGTCGACCTTCCCCTGAGCCCCATGAAGCCAACTCCTACCCTGCTGGCGGCCAGTTCCCTACTGGCCCTGTTAAATCCTGCTGCTGCCCGCGCAGAAGACAGCGTTCTCTCCTTTGAGCTATCGACACCCGCCTGGGCGGATCACGATATCCCCCCGGCGATGGCCCTGGCGGCAGCCCCAGTGGATGTGAGCAACCAACCCTTGCCTATCCCAGCTCGGGCTGCCCATCCCCCTATGCGTTTTCACTCTCCCCAGCAGTTGCCCGCCGGAGTTTACCGACGTGGGGTAGCGGTGGCCCTCAATGAGGGGAACTCGGCGACCCAGCTACTGCCACCCGCGCCACCCCTCCCGGTGCCTACAGTTGCCATAGCCCCCCAGGTAACCCCGACAAAACCTGCCGAGAAACCCCCCAAGGCATCCCCAGCCCAGGTGTTAGATTTTGCGCTGGAGCCTTCCCCAGCAGTGGTGCTGGCCCAGGCGAAACGGACTAACCCTGCCCCGGCCAATCCCCTGCCTGGGCTGTTTGAAGGAGAGTCTAATTCTCTGGTGGCCTGGGCGGTGGGCAGCGCTGAAGGCACTCGCACTCCTACCGGCGGCATCAACCCAGCCTTTTTTGGCCATACTGACCCCGGTAATCGGGTCTGGAATATGGGCACCTTCTCCTACCAGCACGGCGCTAAAACCCCGGAAGAAGCGGATCAAAAGCAGCTGGCCCGTCTGCAAAACCAGGGAGAGGTACTGCGCCAGCGAGCCCTCTCGAAGGGTCTAAATCTCACCCTTGAGGAAACCCTCAACGGCCTGGATCTGGCCAACCAGTCTCCCCTTGCAGCCATTGGCAGAGTTGGCTACGTTGAGCGACTCGCGGAGGCAAAAGCTAACGGCCACGCTGGGGCCGAGGCCATTTTGGTGGCCCGTACCCGCGCCTACATCAATCCTAAAACCGGGCGTTGGAATGCCCCAGGGCTAGGTAATACTGAAGCCAGTATTCGCCGCGACCAAAAACGTCGGGCCGATGCAGTGGCTAGGGCGATCGCCGCCTACGAGGCTCAAAACCCTGACCTCCAACCCCAGACCTGGGTGCTTTCTCCTACCCCTAAATCCACCGATCTAGTAGCCCTAGACAATCCCCCTACCGAACCCGTGGACGCCATTCTCAAAATGTGGACCGGCCCTGGCGAACCTGAGTTCCCATCTGTACCCCTAGCCGAGGAAAACCTTGCTCTAGAGCCCGATCCCACTGAGGACGAGGCCTTGGCGGGGCTATGGCAGGTTTCGATCGAGCGATTTGCCCAGGCGGCACGGCCCCAGGGTGCCGCCACCTCCCCTCAGACCGCCTCCCTGGGGGCCATGCTGTTTAATCGACGGGCCACCCCCGACCAATTAGCTGCCGATGTTGGCGCAGCCGAGGAAATAGACCCCAATACTGGGAATACTCCCCCAGACCCAACATCGGCAGTAGCCGATCCAAGCCCAGATTCTCAAAGCGAAAAAGCTACCCCAGCCGATTCCCCTGGGCTTCGGATGCCAAGCTGGGCTGAGACCCGGGAGGGCAGCCAAACCGCTGCAACCCCCGTTCCTGAAGACAGCGCGGTTTCCGGAGCCTTCCCCGACAGCACCGTCTATATTCCTGATAGACGGGCAGCCGCCGCTGCCAACCCGACTTTTACTGCCGATCCGATCCCTCAGGCTGACTCCCCAGCGCCGCCTGAAGATATTTCACCTGTACCCTCTGCAATCGACCCAGTCGCCGTCCCCCTCCCCTCAGCCCTAGAAACCGCCACCCTCAAAACGCTGCCAACCGCTCTATTTCCCGGACTTCAAACCGACCCCTCAAGCACCGGACCGGCCAAGACTATTCTCCCTGATCCCGTAGCTGGCAAAGCCCTTGGCTTTGAGCCGGAAAGTTCGCATCAGCTTCCGCCTGCCCTGTCCCCTGGGTTTAGCGAACCAACGGCAGCAGACCCAGACGAAGCTGTTCCATCTCAGCCCGTGCTGGAGATTGCCCCTGCTCCAGAACCCATCGAAATTCCATAATCCTGGGATAATTAACTCAATTGGGAGCTAGCCCCCGCCCTAACGCCAAGCCCAGTACCACCCTGTTCATCAGCCTTGGGAATACCTTAGGGGCTAACCCTGCATCAGCCCACCTCAGGAAATATTGCAGGTGAACTAATCGTTAGGACATATTGCTGTCAAGAAATCCTTTTGTCTCAAGGACCCGTAGGCAAAAGTCTCCTCCCCCCCAACATCTGCAACATCTTTGTGAAATAGCCCGTAAAGATTCACCCTGCGACCTTAAGAATTTATATTTCGTCCTGTTCAGGGGAATAGCATAAAAGAACCCTGATCGTTATCCTCCAGGCTTATGGTGGAGTTCAATACCCACACGCTAACCGGTGACCTCTCCGCCCTCGGCATGCTCAGCGGCAATGAGGCCATTGATACCCGACTCAAGCCCGACCAAATGCTGTCTCTCATCGACAGTATTTTGCCCTTTGAGGCCTGCCTTTATCACGAGATTATTCCCCTCTCCGTAGAGTCGAGCTGCCTACATTTAGGCATGGTCAATCCCTCCGATACTGTCGCCGTCGACTATGCCCGCAAGCAAGTTTCCTTTATTCGCTGCTCAGTGGTGTCGTGGCCAGTGACTTCTGACTGGCAGCGCAAAATGCTCTCCAAATACCTGAGCCATGCCGCCCGCGCCAAAGCCAAACTTCAGGATGATGCATCTCCCTTGCCCGCGGGGCCAAGTTTTGAGGACGATGTGCTGACTTTTATTGTCGATAGCCCAGAAGATTTGCGCAGCGACGCCCGGACTCCTACCCCTGGGGAGTCGGTTCCCAAACCCTTTGCAAAACGAACCCGCCCGCCCTCCTCTCCCCCGCCCGCTTTGGCCAATACACCTCTAAAGGCCAATCCTAAACAAGCTGCGATCGCCGGTGACCAGCCTCTCAACCTGGCCCTTGACCCCGCTCTTAGCCAGATACCGCTCGAACAGCTACCCCAACTCTCCCCACCTAAGCTAACCCAGGCCCTACTTAGCCAAATTCTCACCGAAGGGATTGGGCGACTTTACCTTGAACGCCTGCCCCAGCGAGGACAAGTGTTGTGGAGTAAAGATGGAGTGGTGCAAGCCGCCCTTAAAACCCTCACATTTGATCAGCTTCAGAGCGTCATTAACGAACTCAAGCGCCTCGCTTCTCTGCCCCTACTACCCATCACCCAAACCAAACAAGTTGACATTGAGCGCCTTTATCAAGGCGATCGCATTCTCCTGCGGCTGCGGCTGATTCCCGGCACCGATGGCGAAGAAGCCACTCTCCAAGTGTTGCGCGGGGCCGCCCTCAAATTTTACCAACAGCAGCAGATCAAACAGATGGGAGAGGATGCTCTGGGCGTTGCGCAAACCCTGCAAAAGCGCATTAGCCAAATTCGGGAGCGCGCCTGTCAAGCTCTAGCTATTGAATCCCCTTCGGCTCAAACCCTGGAATCTCTTAGCCAACTGCTCAAAAGTATGGAAGAACAGCTCGAGCAGATTATGCAGTCGTCCAACAACCTTGACAGCTAGAAACCCCTGATACAACGGGTTGCTCAGGGGCTTTTGTTACCAAATCCTGCTGGGTTACCCCCAATTCCTTGCAGGATCTTTGACTTAACAGGAGTCTTTTTCCAGTGCCTGACGGCTGCACAACTGCCAGGCCAACCGGTAGCCTGGTCAATAAATACCCACTAGTCTGACTTAGCACCCCAGGCACCAGTCATACGGCCAAAGTTAACCTTAAACTCCTCTAGTCCCAGCAAGTCACCAGGCCGATCCTCATCCCAGGAAGCCGACAGCACACCGTAGGTGAGGCCTAGTACACCTAGGCCAAAACAGCCTAGGGTAATTAGCAAGACAAAGTAGGAGGGGAGTTCTACCACCTGATTGACTACCAGGTAGTAGCTGACGAAAAATGTCAGTACCCCTGTGACTGTGGGCACCCCTGAAAATGCCAGCATGCGCCGCAACATGCGGCTACTCACTACCTCAGGAATAGCGGTTGGAGTATTTTCAGACTGCTTTGCGCGTCTGTTTTTTTTCAATGCCGCCGAAGACTTGGCAGCCACCTTAGACGAAGCAGGCATTGATTTTGCTGCCTGCTTTGGAGCTTCGGTGGATTTAGCCGCCCCTTTGCCACCGCTAGGCTCAAAGGGCAAACGCTTGCGAGGAGACTCGGGGGCCATAGGGCTACAAGATTATTACCAGCAACATTGAAACTTAGCTGAAATAGCCAGATTAGCCGCGAATACCAAGCTTTTTAATCAATGCCCGGTAGCGCTCAGAGTCTTGCTTTTGAAGGTAGGCCATGAGGCGCTTGCGGTGGCCAATCATTTTGAGCAGGCCCCGCCGAGACGAGTAGTCTTTTTTGTTTTTTTGCAGGTGGGAGCTCAGCTGATTGATGCGATCGGTGAGCATGGCGATCTGTACATCGGCGGAGCCGGTGTCAGTTTCGTGTACCTGATAGTCGGAAATTAGTTCCTGCTTGCGCGCTTGCAACAGAGTCATGGGACAGACAGCTTCTCTAGAAGGATAATTTTGAGCCAGGATTTTACACTATAGCATAGGGGTTACTGCCCCTATGCATTCTTCCCCGCATGGAGATCGGGGTTCATTGGCTGAGCCATGCGATCGCCTCGCGCACCCAGCTTTCTGGATCGGCCGTTTTTTGAAGGGTAGAGCTGCGGCCCACTGCCTGGAGGGCTTTGAGAATTTCACTCTGACTGTAGCCCAGGGCGCTGAGGGTAGTTTCCACCTCTTCATAGAGGGTGGGAATCGGTCCGCCAGCGGGAACCAATCCGATGCCCGACTGGGTTTGCCAGTCCTGCAGCTTGGTTTTCAGCTCTAGCACCAAACGCTCGGCGGTTTTGTTGCCCACCCCCGGGGTGCGAGACAGCAGGCGCGTGTTGCCGCTGACCACGGCCTGGATCAGCTCTGATTCCCCGAGGGTGTCGAGCAGGGCTAGGGCCATTTGGGGGCCAATGCCGCTCACGCTAAACAGCAGTCGAAACAGGTCGCGCTCCTGCCGCTGGCCAAAGCCAAACAACACCGCCTGGTCCTCTCGAAAGTAGAGATGGCTAAACAGTTGCACCACATCGCCCAACGGCGGCAACAGAGTCAGTTGGCGGGCTGGTACCTGGAGGTCATAGCCCACCTGGTTGACATCCAGGGTGACAATAATTTTGTGGTTACCAGGCTTCTGGACATCAGTCAGCACCCCCTTGAGGTAACTGATCATGGTTCAGCAGCAGGCTTTTGGGAGGGGCGGGGGCGTTCGGCCCGAGGTTCGGTGCTGCCGGAACTCGGCGAGGTGCCCTTGCTGCCCTTGGCACGCGGGGCGAGGGTGGGAGATTCTTTAACTGGCTGAAGATGGGTCCGGCCGTTTTGAATTATGCGCAACATCTGCCCCAGCTGCTGCTCTACATTCGAAAGCACCTGATCGGCGTAGCCATCGGCCTCCTGCTGAATCATATCCTGCTCCGCTAGTGCTTTTTGGCGCAGAGCCTCCCACTCCCGCTGGGCCTGCAGCTGCATTTGCTCGATGTCGCCCATCACCTGGGTGCGCAGGCCATCGCAGTCCTGTTGAGCCTGGGCCTTGAGCTGCTGAGCCATTTGCTCGGCCTGGCGCACAATCCCTAGCTCATCCAGAATTTGGGCCGCCTGTTGCTCGGCGGCGGCGATCAAGTCTTGGGCATAGCGCTCGGCTTCGGCCAGCAGATTGTTGCGCTGCTGCAAAATTTGCACCGCCTGGCGCAAGGCTGGGGGCAGGTTAAGCCGAATCGCATCGAGCTGGTCAAGCAGTTGGTCTTCATCGATTAAGGTGCGACCGCTAAAGGGCACCCGCGGACTAGCGAGAATAATTTCCTCCAGCTTGTTGAGTTCCTGCTGGATGTCAATTTCACCGGGGCTGGGCAAGGCCGTCCCAACCTCTGCCACCTCTACAGACAATCCATTGATTTGGGCACCGGCACCGCGGGGCTGGGCATTGCGACGGGTTGGGTCTGGGCGTAGCATTGGTAAACGTCTCGCGCTACATGATTGGGGACAAGGTGGTCAATAGGGCCGCCAAAGCTAGCAATTTCTTTGACCAGGCTGCTGCTAAGAAAGCCGTATTCTGTGGAGGTTGAGAGGAAAAGGGTTTCAATGTCGTCCGCCAGGGTCTTATTAGTATGCGCCATTTGCAGCTCTTTTTCGAAATCGGAGAGCACCCGCAGCCCCCGCAGCAGCACCTGGGCACGGTGTTGACGGGCGTAGGTAATGGTGAGACCGTCGTAGTGATCAATATCGATGTTGCTGAGATGGCCTACGGATCGCTCAATTTGATCGATCCGCTCGGCGGTCGAAAACATTGGCACTTTGTTGGGGTTACTTGACACCAGCACGATCACCCGGTCAAACAGTCGGCTACCGCGGGTAATGATATCTACATGGCCCAGGGTAATGGGGTCAAAACTGCCGGGATAAATGGCAATCAAAATGACCTCCCGCGGCGTGAATGTGGCGATTATAGCTAAATTATGGCGGTTCAGTGCGGTGGTAGAGGGCTAGAAGCGGCAGGCTAGAAGGATCGGTACAAGGGGTCTGCCGCTAATTAACCTGCCGATTAAACTGGTTCGACTCTGTTCAACATGCTTTGCCTGAAAGCTGATTCGATCGCCGCCTAGGGGGCTACTCGTTCAGTGGGAGTTAGCTTTTTGTGGTAAACGCGATCGCAGCGCGCCGTCTCTACCCCGCTGGCCGCCCCATAGCCGCTGGCTTCGTACAGCCCCACGGCCTCTTTCAGCACCGAGGCGGTTTCCAGCCAGATCTCGTCGAAGCCGCGCCGCTGTATAGCTGACTCTACGGTCGTCAGCAGGTAGCGCCCCAGGCCCTGTCCCCGCACCTGGGGGAGCAGGTACATCTTGCGCAGTTCCACGGCCCGCTGGCCCCGGACCGTGGGCCGATACCCCACGGTGCCCACCAAGGCACCATCGGCCTCCACCACCCAAAACTCGCCGCTGGGTTCCCAGTAGCAGGCTTCGACCTCCAGGGCATCGCGATCGCTATCCTCAGGTTCACAGGTGAGGTCATATTCCGCTAGTACCGCAGTGATCAGGGCAAGGACTGCGGCGCGATCGCCGGGTTGCCAACTGCGAATCCGGTAGGGGCCAAAGGCGCTGCAATGATCCGGGGGCATCGGGGTCCTCTAACTGTGAATGCGGGGCTGGGGATGCAGCGTCGATAAAATCTCGCTCTCGGCAGCGGCCAAGGTTGCTAAGCGGGCTTCCACCACGCTGCGGGGGAACCGACCCGTGGCCAGCACCCAGTAGGCCCCATAGTGCCGCGCCTCAGACGCCATCAGACTACGGTAAAACTGGGCCAGTTCACGATCTGGGCAGTGGTCTGCCAGTAGGCCCAACCGTTCGTGGCTGCGGGCTTCAATCAGGGCCGACACCAGCAGCACATCGAGCTGGCGGTGGGGTTCGACCGAGCGCACCTGTTGCCGCAACCCAGCACCGTAGGGCGGCGGCGGCAGGGGGCCAAAGGGTATCCCGCGGCGCTCTAACCACTGGTTAACCTGGGCAAAGTGGGCCAGTTCTTCCTGGGCGATCGCGGTTAGCGCTTTCACCAGTTCCCCGTCCGACGGGTAGCGGTTGATCAGGCTCATGGCCACCCCAGCGGCTTTGCGCTCGCATTGGGCGTGATCGAGCAAAACTTGATCCAGATTGGCCAGGGCTTGCTCAACCCAGGCTGGGGAGGTGGGCCTCTGGAGAAACTTGATTGTGGCGGTAGCGGTGACCATCTGGCATTGTTAACAGCGGCAGGTTATCTTCGGGCACTCCGGCTTAAAAACACCCTGAACTAGGATGCAACCTCGGCCCCCAGGGTCGGTTGCGTTCAAAACCCGGACATCTTGCGGTAGCGCGGCGATGCACTGAAAGGGCGGCAGGCGGGGGAGGTCGGAGCCACCACCATGATCCTCAGCATCCTAGCTTACTGGGGCCTCTACTCACTGGAACCTCTCATTTACTGGGAAACTGGGGGCAGCAACGGCAGGCTTTTGAGGTGCTGCACCAGGGCCAAGAGCCCCAAACGGTAGCTATCGGCACCGAAACCGCTGATTTGCCCTACGGCTACGGCAGCGATATAGGAGTGATGGCGAAAGGGCTCACGCTTGTGGATATTGCTGAGGTGAACTTCTACTGTGGGAATGCCCACAGCTGCAATCGCATCCCTGAGCGCAACGCTGGTATGGGTGTAGGCCCCAGGGTTGATCAAAATGCCCTGCTTGGCACCAAAGGCCGCCTGGACACAATCCACCAGCGCCCCCTCACTATTGGATTGAAAGAAATCTAGGGCTACCTCTAGCCCATTCCCCTCGTGGGCCAGCATCGCTTCAATCGCGGCCAGGGTTTGTACACCGTAAATGCCAGGCTCCCGCAGGCCCAACAGGTTCAAATTGGGGCCGTGGATCACCTGAACTCTTAACAAATCGCTAACTCTTCCTGCTTTTCAAGCAGTAAATTCTCAAGGGATAACCCATGATAGGTTACACAACGGACAAAGCTCAGGGTACTGAGCCGACATATCACCGAAATTTAGCTGGATACCTGAAGGGACAACCTAGCGACGAGGCTCGTCCACTGGGATAGGAATCAGCTCAGGCTCCCCTTGAGTTTCAGGGCCAAACAGAGCCTCAATGACTCTATCAACCCACTCGCGCAGTTTTTCGAGAGCCTTATCGATGTAATCCATTAGGGCAAAACTCCTTACTGGCACACGCTACCCCGGCTACTCTCGCCTGAGACGGGCCTTAAGACCCAGTGGGGGTGCAATTAAATCCATAAATATATAATAGCCATTTGAGGCAAATGATCAACCCACCCGTTACAGCAGATTGCGGCGCAGGGTATCGAGGGCGGAGAGAGCGCTGAGCTGGCGTACCCAGTCGCGGCCCCGGTAGCCAGAGAATTCGTGTCTGTAGCTCATCACTTCACCGCTGGGAGCAGCTAGCCCCAGGTAGACCAAACCCACGGGTTTGGTGGGGGTGCCCCCCTCCGGCCCCGCAATTCCAGTGATGCTGAGCGCCCAATCCGTTTGCAGCAGCGATCGAGCCCCTAGGGCCATTTGCTCCGCCACGATGGCGCTGACCGCGCCCTGCTCCTCTAAAGCAGCGGCATCGACCTTGAGCAGGTTTACCTTTACCCGGTTGTCGTAGGAAATCACGCCGCCGTAGAAGTAGGCGGAACTGCCCGCCACGGTGGTCAACAGCTGTCCTAGCCCGCCGCCGGTGCAGGACTCGGCCACGGCTAGGGTCTGACGCCGCTCCCGCAGCAGATGACCCACCACCGAGGCCAGGCTATCGTCATCGGCTCCGTAGCAGTCATTACCTACCAGAGCGCGGATGCCGGCTTCAATGGGGGCAATTTGGGCCAGGGCGGCATCCCTGGAGGCGGCTTTGGCGGTAATGCGCAGCTTGGCCTCCCCCTGGCTGGCATAGGGGGCCACCGTAGGATTGCCCTGGCTGAGGTAGGGGGCGACCTGTTCGGCCAGGGCCGATTCACTAATGCCCCAGAATCGCAGCATGCGGCTGACAATGGTGGTAGTCACCCAGCCCTGGCCCTGCAGGTAGGGGACGGCGGTTTCGCGCCACATGGCCTGCATCTCGCGCGGCACGCCGGGAAAGGTCATCAGAGTTAGGTTGGGGCGGGGCGACCAGATGATGCCTGGAGCCGTGCCCTGGGGATTGGGCAACACCATCGCCCCTTCGGGGAGCAGCGCCTGCTTGCGATTGCTGGGGGGCATGGTGCGGCCCCGAGCGGTAAATTTAGCCTCAATATCGGCCAGCAGGTCGGGGTGTTCGACCAGGGGGGCACCAAAGAGGTGGGCCAGCGTCTCTAGGGTGAGGTCATCGGGGGTGGGGCCAAGACCACCGGTAAACAGCAGGAGCTGCGATCGCTCTGCCGCGATGGTCACCAACCGCTGAATCCGCTCTGGGTTGTCGCCCACAACGGTTTGGTAGTAGTGGGCAATGCCCAGACTGGCCAGTTCCTTGGCCAAAAACTGCGCGTTGCGGTTGAGAATGTCCCCCAATAGCAGCTCAGTCCCCACGCAGATCACCTCAGCGCTTTGGATGACTGCGCTTTGGGTGACTGCGCTTTGGAGGTCAGAGTGCTCGGTCTGAAACGCTGGGCTCGAGGTCATGGGACATCCTTGGGGCGGAAAAACAGGGCATGGCGGAGGCTCAATAGTGTCATTATGACCATTGCAGGGGGGCAAGCAAAGCCTGCGGGCTGGTTATCAGCGTCCCTAGCGCTGGTGTGTTCTTTGGTGTGTTGAAGTGGAGAAACGCCCTATGGCAGGTTGGAATGAACGCAAACCCGGCTGGGGCGACGGGCTGCTAGCCCTGATCCTAGGGGGCCTGGTCTACCGAACCATAGTCGCCATCTGGCTGTTTCCCGGTTTTGACGAGGCTTACTACTATCTCTACAGCCGTTACCTGAGCTGGAGCTACTTTGACCATCCACCCATGGTCGCCCTCACCACAGGGGTGGGCTGGTGGCTAACCGGGGTGATTTCCCCATTTACCATTCGGCTGGGGGCGTTGGGGCTGTACTGCCTCAGTCTGGGCCTGCTGTATGGGGCGGCGACGCGGCTGTTTTCCGCCGCGGTGGGAAAAATGACCGTGGCCATTGTTACTCTGATCCCGCTATTTACCATCGGCTTTGGCATTCTCACCTCCCCCGACAATGGCCTCATTTTGTTCTGGAGCGCCACGCTGCTGGTGGCCGCCTGGGAATTTTTCCCTGGTCCCAGCCGCCTCGGGCACCATGGCTTGATCAAGGCTGTCTACGTGCCCACCTGGCGGATTGTGCTGCTGGGGCTGACGGTGGCCCTGGCGGGGTTGAGCAAGTACCACGGGTTTGTGTTGGGGATTAGCCTGGTGGGGTTTTGCCTCGCCCATCGTCCCTACCGATCGGCCCTGCGATCGCCCTGGATCCTGGTAGCCCTGGTGGTCTTTGGCCTCACCCTCTTCCCCCTATGGTATTGGAACAGCCAGAACGACTGGATCTCCTTTCGCTTTCAGCTGGGCCTGCGATTCGACGGCGGCACCGACAGCAGCGGCTTTAGCCTAGGGCAGATGGTGGGCTACTGGCTGCTGTCTATCGTCTACCTTTTCCCGCTGTTTGGCTTTCCGCTGTGGTGGGTAGCAGCAAAGCAGAGCGGTCGGCAGGTGCTGTTTTGGACTTCCCCCAGTCTCAGCGGTGGCGAAGCGCAAGATCACTACCGGCAGGCGCTGGTGCTGTGGCTATCCCTGCCGATCATGCTGTTGTTTACCCTGCTGGGGGGCAAACAGCAAATTTTGCCCGCCTGGCCTGCCCCGGGCTATTGGGGCATGGCGATTCTGCTGGCCGCCCAGATCTTAGTTTGGCAGCGCCAGCGACCTCGCCTGGTGCGCCGCTGGCTGTGGGGCTCAGGGCTGTTTTTAGCCGCTCTTTCGATGGTGGCTCTGCTGCATGTGCGACTCGGGGTGCTGCAAAAGCCCAGCACCTACGCCCTGTTTGGGGGGGTAGTTCCGGTAGAGCAGGATGGGTCGACGGAACTGATCGACACCAGCCAGTTGCGACGGCAGTTCGCTAGCCGACCAGAGATACAATCGGCCCTGGACGAGGTCGGTTTTGTATTCACTAACCAGTACTACCTGGGGGGCTACTTTGCCATGGCCATTCATCCCCTGATAGACCTACCTGTGACTACCTTTAGCCAAGATCCGCGGGGCTTTGCCTACTGGTTTAACCCAGCCGAATGGGTAGGACAAGACGCCCTCTACCTCACCCTCGATCGCTTTGCCCAGGATGGGGCGATCGTCGATAGTTACCGTCCCCTCTTCGACAGCATTGAGCCGCTGGGCACGGTTCCCCTCAGGCGCGGCGGTGAAGTGACCGAAACTATCCACGTCTACCGGGCTCGCAATCTGCGCCAGCCCTACCGATATCCCTACGGCCCCTCAGCGGGTGCGCTGCCGCAGTCGCCAGCCGGTGTAACTGAGTAGAGCCGTGGCCCCCAGGGCGTAGACCACCCCACTGGGGACGCCCGCAAAGGCCAGGGCCAGAGTCCCTGCCCAAAGGGTCAGCACATAGATGAATAGCACAGTCACTCGGTGGGACAGCCCGGCCTTGAGCAACCTATGGTGCAGGTGGCGCTTATCGGCAACAAAGGGAGATTTACCCTCTCGCAGGCGATCGAGAATCACCGCCGACATATCCAAAATGGGCACCGCTAAGATTAGGTAGGGCAGCAGCACCGCCGCCGTGGTCACCGTTTTGACCAGACCAATGACCCCAACTGCCGCCAGGGTAAAGCCCATAAAGTAGGCGCCGCCATCGCCCATAAAAATCTTGGCCGGGTTGAAGTTGTAGCGCAAAAACCCCAGGGCACCACCCGCTAGGGCCGCCGCGATCAGCGCCGCCGCCGGCTGGTTCATGTAGAAACTCACCACCAGCATGACCAGGGCGGCGATGCCCGATACCCCGGCGGCCAGACCATCGAGGCCATCAATCCAGTTGATGGCGTTGGCCATGCCCACCAGCCAGATCACCGTCACCGGCAGACTAATAAAGTCAGGCAGCTGGGTAAGGCCGTAAAACGGAATGGTGAGAAAGTCAATGCTGACACCCACGTGCCAGGCCATGGCGGCCACCACCGCCTGCATAAAAAGCCGGCTTAAAGGCGATAGGCCAAACAGGTCATCGGTCAGGCCAATCAGAAAGAAGGCCAACCCCCCCAGCGTAACGCCCCAAATTTGGAACTCCTGGGGCGGAGCCAGATGTTCGCCAGCAGCATCGATAAAGCCGCCCAGGGCCCACACGGTCAACAGCGCTAGCAGCGTGCCCAAAAAGATCGAAACGCCCCCCAGGCGCACCATGGGCTTATCGTGCACTTTGCGATCGCCAGGCTGATCTACCCGCCCGCTCTTCAGCCCCAGGCGGCGCACAATAGGCGTCGTGCAGAGTACCACCGCGGCGGAGATACCAAAGGCCAATACGTGATACAAAACAAACGGCATCTTCCCCCCTCCTAGTTGGAGAATTCCCCACTCCGCCAAGCCAGGTTTTACCCCAGCAGCCTAAAGCGCTTTTACGACACCTTGTCACCCATGACACCTCCAGGTGGGGCCACAGCCAGCTAAGCCAGCGCCTATTCTGACCCTAAACAGTCCATAGGATAGGCTGAGTCCCGCCCCATAGGCAAAAACTCCATGCAATTATGACAGATCATTAAGGCGTCACCCTAACTTCCTGCGGTTTGGCGCGGAGTCGTCTCCTGCCCCGACAGCTCAAGGACAGGATTTATCGGCGGATTTGGCCCTCAGCAACCCATTCTGCTCGATTAACGGAATTTGGCCAGGGTAAACGAGATTTGCCCTGGCCAAATTGATGATGTTTGAATTGTGGTTGCTGATGGCGAACCTAGAATTAGACCATGGCCGGCACCTGACCGCCGAGGTGAGCGTAGAGGGGGAAGCGATCGCACAGCACCGCCACCCGACGCTTGCAGTGCTCGGCCATGGTGGCATCCTCTGGATTGAGCAGGCGATCGGCGATGATATCGGCGATCTCGGTGAACTCGGCCTCGCCCATGCCTCGGGTGGTCATGGCGGGAGAGCCTAGGCGCAGACCACTGGTCACAAAGGGCGACTCGGGGTCGTAGGGCACGGTGTTTTTGTTGGCCGTGATGTTGACCTCGCCCACCAGCTGGTCGGCGCGCTTGCCCGTCATGCCGATAGAGCGCAGGTCCACCAGCACCAGATGGTTATCGGTGCCGTTGGAGACCACCTTAATGCCCCGCTGCTGCAGCTGAGCCGCCAGGCGCTGGGCGTTGGCAATCACCTGGGCCGCATAGGTGCGAAACTCGGGCCTGAGGGCTTCGCCAAAGGCCACCGCCTTGGCGGCAATGACATGCTCTAGGGGACCGCCCTGACTGCCGGGAAACACCGCCTTGTCAAACTTTTTGCCCAGTTCCGCATCGCGGGTGAGAATCAAACCACCGCGAGGCCCGCGCAGGGTTTTGTGGGTGGTGGTGGTGACCACGTCGCAGTAGGGCAGGGGGTTGGGGTGCTGGTTAGCCGCCACCAGGCCGGCAATATGGGCAATGTCGGCCATCAGGTAGGCACCGACTTCGTCGGCGATCGCCCGAAACTTTTCAAACTCAATGGTGCGGGGATAGGCAGAGTAGCCGCAGATGATCAGCTTGGGGCGACGCTCTAGGGCAATCTGGCGAATCTGGCCAAAGTCCAGCTGCTCGGTTTCACGGCTAACGCCATACTGCGCGACCTTAAACCACTTGCCCGATACATTCACAGGGGACCCGTGGGTGAGGTGGCCGCCGTGGGAGAGATCCATACCCAGGATGGTGTCGCCGGGCTCTAGCAGGGCCAGGAACACCGCAAAGTTGGCCTGGGCCCCGGAGTGGGGCTGCACGTTGACGTGGGCGGCCCCGAAGAGCTCTTTGGCGCGATCGATGGCCAACTGCTCGGCCTCGTCCACAAAGGCACAGCCGCCGTAGTAGCGTTTGCCGGGCAGCCCCTCAGCGTACTTGTTGGTCAACACCGAGCCCTGGGCCGCCATCACCGCCGCCGAGGTAAAGTTCTCGCTGGCGATCAGCTCTAGGTGGTCACGCTGGCGCTGCAATTCCCGCTGCACAATGCCAGCCAGCAGCGGATCAGACTCTTGCAAAAAATCAAAATTAGATTGAGGCACGGGCAAGGCTCCCTAACAATCGACAGAACTACACAGACAACGGGGACCGGTTAGCGGGTAGCCGATAGAGCAAGGCTGCCTTTCCCCAAAACATTTTGCGGCTGCCCAAACCGCCGCGATTCACAAAGCATTCGGGAAACAACCCAATCCGAGTATCCCGGCATGAATCATCGCCACTTGCCCCGTGCAACGGCCGCAAGAGGGTGATTTGGACAACTGGAACAGCATTGTACGCAGTCTTTTATATTATCTGAGCAGCCCCGAATTGGGTAGGTTAGCCGCAGCAGGGTTCAACCCCAGAAGGCCACAAAATTCGGAATTTACGGGCGAATGTTACGGATTGCAACATATAATCGTTAGCAACGGCGGGGCAGAATTGCGGCATGGAAGGGGTTGATTTCAACTGGCGTGCCAAAGTTGGGTGCAGTTGTGAGAGGCTAGGTTAAGCAAAATTGCCTGTAGTCGGTTTGAGATTTATATTCTCCAGGTTTGGGTCTTTAATGCTGCAACTGACAGATTCTCCCCCCATCCAATCGCTGTCCTCCGTCGAGGATGCCTACGAGGTGTGTCGTCGCATCACGGCAAAATACTCTAAGACGTTCTACACCGGCACCATGCTGATGGCCCCCGCCAAGCGCCGGGCTATTTGGGCCATCTATGTGTGGTGCCGCCGCACCGATGAACTGGTCGATGGGCCCCAGGCGCAGTTCACCAGCGAGAAAACCCTGGACCGATGGGAAGCTCAGCTGGAGTCAATTTTTGCGGGCTGCCCCGTGGACGACGAAGACGTGGCCCTGGTGGATACCCTGGAGCAGTTTCCCCTCGATATTCAGCCCTTTCGGGACATGATTGCGGGCCAGCGGATGGATTTGCACCGCTCTCGCTACGACACCTTTGAGGAGCTGGAACTCTACTGCTATCGGGTGGCGGGCACCGTGGGTTTAATGTCGACTACGGTGATGGGCGTTGACACCCAACTGCAAACCGCCCCCTGGAGTCAGCAACAAAACCTCGATCCGATCCCCCATGCGATCGCCCTGGGCATTGCCAACCAGCTCACCAATATTTTGCGCGACGTCGGTGAAGATGCCCGCCGAGGCCGAATTTATCTACCCCTTGCCGACCTGACGGCCTTTGACTACACCGAAGCCGATCTGATGGCTGGGGTGGTCGACGATCGCTGGCGGGCCGTGATGGCCTTTCAGATCGATCGCGCCCGTCGGTTTTACGCCGAAGCAGAGAGCGGCATTGGGCTGCTGAGCGAAGATGCCCGCTGGCCGGTGTGGTCGGCCCTCGCCCTCTACCGCCAAATTTTGGACATCATTGAGGAAAATGGCTACGACGTCTTCACTCGGCGAGCCTTTGTGCCCTCGTTCCGTAAGCTATTGACCCTGCCCCGCACGCTGATCAAAGCCCGGGTGCTTTAGGGTCAAGCCCGCTAAGGGACTCGCAGGAAAATAAGGTCCTCGCTGATCGGACTTTCTCCCTGCGGGAGAAAACCTGGCCACCTGGTACACCATTAATCCAGGCAGCCAGAGGACAGAATCATTAAGATATATGTAGGGGTTTTACACTCCTGCCCTAATGATTTTCAAATTCCTATGGCCGCCACTTCTGCTCCTGAGCCCGCAATCGCCTGGAAAATCAAACTGCTCTACGACGGAGATTGTCCCCTGTGCCTTAGGGAGGTCAATTTTCTCCGCAAGAAGGATAACGGTCGCGGCCTGGTGGCTTTCACCGATATTGCGGTCGATGACTATTCCCCCGCAGACAACGGCGGCGTTGATTTTGCCACCGCCATGGGCCGCATCCACGCCGTCAAGGCCGATGGTACCGTCATTAAAAACGTAGAGGTGTTTCGCCAGGTCTACGCAGTGCTGGGTATAGGGTGGATTTATGCGCCCACTCGCTGGCCCCTAGTCGGCCCTCTGGTGGACTGGGCCTACGGACTGTGGGCCAACTGGCGACTTACCGTTACCGGACGGCCCAGCCTCAAGACAATTTTGGCCGAGCGGGAAGCAAGGCGTCTGTCCGACGGTGGCGAGTCGCCCAGGGTTCCGCCAGGGGCTGAGCAAAACTGCCCGTCCCCAGATCGCTGTCGGGTCTAGGCGCTAAGGGCTGAAATATACCTGCCATTCCGTCTGACTTGGCTCCTCAGCGCTTCTGCTCCCTAGCCCCTAGATCGGGTCTAAACCTCTGTTGCAGTCTATTTAGGTCTTCCTGGCCTCGGCAGCGCCACGGATGCAACCTTAGGTCAGGGGACTGGTGCCGTCGTTGACCGCCAGGCGCAGGGCCGACAGGGCCAAAATCACCAGAAACAACGCCAGACCAATGGTGCAGGCATAGCTGATTTCGAGCTTTTGAAAGGCCTGCTCGTAGATGTAGTAGACCACGGTTTTAGAGCTGTGGCGCGGCCCACCCTGGGTCATGATATAGACCTCCTCGAAGACCTTGGTGGCGGCGATCGCAGAAATCACCCCCACAAGCACCAGGTAAGGCCGCATCAGCGGCAGGGTAATATCCCAGTGGCGTCGCCAACCGTCGGAACCATCCAGCGCCGCCGCCTCGTACAGGTCGTGGGGAATGCTCTGGAGGCCCGCCAGATAGATCACCATGTAGTAGCCCAGCCCCTTCCACACGGTCACCACCATGACGCTAAACAAAGCCAGGGATGGACTGGTGAGCCAGGGAATACCGTTTTCTGTCAGGCCTAGGGTCTTGAGCACCTGATTAAACAGGCCGGTCTCGGCGTAGAGCCAGCGCCAGGCAATGCCCGCTACCACCATCGACACCACCACGGGCGAGTAGTAGGCCACCCGCAGCCAGTGCATGCCCCGCAGCTGACGATTCACTAAAATCGCCAGCCCCAGCGGCGCAAAGGTCAGCATCGGCACCACCCCCACTAGGTAGACCAGCGTGTTGCGAACCGTCTGCCAAAAAATTTCGTCGCCCATCAACCGCCGCAGGTTGGCTCCGCCTACCCAGGTGGGCGGAGCCGTCAGGTCGACCCCAAAGCTGGTAAAGCTGAGGTAGAAGGCCCGCAGGGCAGGCCAGAAAACGGAGATCCAAAGGGCTAGTAGGGCGGGCAGTAAAAATAGGTAGGGAATCACCCGCTGGGGCAGGGTGATGCTAAAGGGCCAGGGTTTACCCGCCGGAGTAGGGGGAGGTGCGGTCATGGGATACCGAGAATAGCTGAACGCCCGTAGTCAGAATATCCCACCGTGTCTGCCCCGCCTATTGCCCCGCCTATCTGCATATCTAATCACCCCAGCAGCGGGGTCAGATCTAAATGCTCGCCGACCGACTCAGCCAGCTCGTTGAGCAGGGTCTCGCGCTGTTCGCGGTAGTTGGGGATGCCCGTGGGCAGCGAGCCCAGACCGCGCTGCTGGCGCAGGCGGTTGAGCCAGGCTCGCCGCCAGGGGCCATTGTCAAAAATGCCGTGGAGATAAGTGCCCCAGAGGGACTGACTGCTATCGACCACCCCTAGGCTGCGGTCTTCAAACAAAAACTCAAACTTGTTGCCGGTCTGGTTTTCGCCCTCGGAGAGAATGAGCTGGGTACGCCCCTGGTGCAGCTCATAGCCTGACACCGGCAGCCCTTCCTGAGGAAAGCGAGAGCTAACCGTGCGCTGACGGGCTATTTTTTGCGGGGTGATCACCGTGCGCAGGGGGAACAGGTCTAACCCTGGAAAGCGCCCCTCATGGCCCTCAATACCCTCGGGGTCGGCCAAAAACTGACCCATCATCTGAAACCCGCCGCAGACTCCCATGATTGTGCCTCCGGCCGCAACATAGCTTTGCAGTTCCTCGGCCATGCCGCTGCGCTGCAAAATGAGCAGGTCGGCAATGGTGGTCTTGGTACCGGGAATGATCACCGCGTCGGGATAGCCGAGCTTTTCCTTCGGGCTCAGGTAGACGACCCGCACGTGGGGCTCGGCCTCGAGGGGGTCGAAGTCGGTAAAGTTTGAAATGCGGGGCAGTCGAATCACGGCGATGGTGATGTCGGCCTGTTTTTTGCTGCCGGGGGTGCGATCGAACAGGCTGAGGGAGTCTTCGGCGGGCAGGGCGTTCTCCATCCAGGGCACCACCCCCAAGACAGGGATGCCGGTGCGCTCTTTGATCCAGGCCAGACCAGGGTCGAGCACCTCGCGCTGGCCGCGAAACTTGTTGATGATGATGCCTTTTACCAGGGCCCGCTCGTCAGGCTCCATGAGCTCCAGGGTGCCGATGATGTGGGCAAACACGCCGCCGCGATCGATATCGGCCACCAGCACCGTGGGGGCGTTGAGGTGTTTGGCAACCCTCATGTTGGTCAGGTCGCGATGCTTGAGGTTGACCTCGACGGGGCTACCGGCTCCTTCGCAGACGAGAAAGTCGTAGTCTTGGCTGAGGCGGGTGATGCTCTCCTGAATAGCTTGCCAGCCCTGGTCGAAGAAGTTTTCGTAGTACTGGGTAGAGGTGGTGCGCCCCACGGCCCGACCTTTGAGAATGACCTGGGAGGTCATGTCGCCCTGAGGTTTGAGCAAGATGGGGTTCATCTCAACCTGGGGGGGCACCCCAGCCGCCCAAGCCTGCACGGCCTGGGCATAGCCCATCTCGCCGCCAGTGGCGGTGACGTAGGAGTTGAGGGCCATGTTTTGCCCTTTGAAGGGGGCGACCCGCCAGCCCCGACGGCTGAGGATGCGGCAAAGGGCCGTGGTAATCAATGACTTACCCACGTGGGAGGCTGTTCCCACTACCATGATTGCTCTCATGGAGCGTCTCCAAAGTTGAATGAATTCGGCGGTTGGGCTAAAGCCAAAGGTGGTTGACCTGGCCCCAGCAACTCCCTATGCAGATTCTTCAGGAACAACACGATCAATCAGGACGATAGGTCAAACGAACTTTTTCACCCGTTGGGCGATGTTCAGAGGCTGGCCCAGGAGGGCCAGCGCACCCATCGAACCCATGCATTATAGAGATGATCGCCCAGGGTGGGACGATACTGGGCTGGAGTGAGGGGGGACAGCAGGTCTAACACCTGACGTCCCATAGGGGTAAGGCGAAAGCTGTCGGTGAGGCCCTGACCGTCGACTTCGCGACGCAGCAGACCTACGGCAATCAGCCACATCATTTCATTTTCGGCCTGAAGCTCAGCCATGACGCGGCGGCTGTAGCGGCTTTTTACGCCCGCTGGCCCGCACGCCTGGCGAATGGAGATACTCTGCGATCGCATATCGGCTAGCAGATCAAGCCGAAAGGGGGAACACCGGAAGGCCCGCTCGGCCCGCTTGAGCGATCGCCGCGGATAGCGGATGGCAAGGGCGTGATCAGACTCAGCTAGGGCCATGACGTTCAAGATTATGACTACCTCAGATTGTAGGTTTAATCTAACGATAAACGGAGAAGAATTCCGGAGAAAGGGCGATTCAGTAGCAGCAGTTACTTTCTAATCCTTAAGCAATTGCTAAGCCTATTAGGGCATCAACCTTACAGCTCAAATTAATCAACCAGTCTTAATAGCCAAAATGGTTTCTAGGGTTCCGATCTATCACAGTCGTGGTATGTGCCTGGTCCGAGAGAAGCCGCCAGGAAGCCATTGACGTTGTATTTCGTCGTACTTGTTCAATGTACCTGGTACACGGCGGGATAAAAGCCCGGGAGGATAGTGAAGCACTGCTTTGCCATTCTCTCGGGCTGCTGTTTTTCATGACTGCCAAGAATAACCAAGGCACTTCGCCCGCATACCATGTCCACTCCTCTAATACCTGAAATCGAACCCCTCCAAGCTTCCCTGGAGGCCAAAGGAGTCAAGTACGCCTTGGCCAGCTACGTGGATATCCACGGGATGTGCAAGGCCAAAATAGTCCCCCTGGCTCACCTGGGCCAAATGATGGCGGGTTCCGAGCTGTTTACCGGAGCTGCCCTAGATGGCGTGCCCCAGGAAATTAGCGATGACGAAGTGGCCGCCATGCCCGACCCCGCAACCGCGACGGTGTTGCCCTGGCAGCCCGAGGTAGCCTGGTTCGCCAGCGATCTCTACCTCGGCGGGAAACCCTTTGAGGCTTGCTGTCGCACCATTCTCAAGCAGATGTTGGCCAAGGCGGCGGCGATGGGGTTTACCTTTAACCTGGGCATTGAGACTGAGTTCTTTATGCTCAAAGAAAACCCCGACGGCAGCTTTGGGCCGGTGAGCGATCGCGACACTCTCGCCAAGCCCTGCTACGACCTGCCCGGTCTGCTCGACAACTACCCCTGGCTAACCGAACTAGTGGACTACATGAACCAGCTGGGCTGGGACGTGTACTCCTTCGACCACGAAGACGCCAACGGCCAGTTTGAGACCGACTTTGCCTACAGCGATGCCCTTACCATGGCCGACCGGCTCACCTTCTTTCGGCTGATGGTCAAAGAAGTGGCCCGCAAACACGGCTACCTGGCCAGCTTTATGCCCAAGCCCTTTGGCGATCGCACCGGCAGCGGTGCCCATTACAACATGTCGTTGGCCGACATCAGCACCGGCCAAAATTTGTTTGAGGACGCCAATGACCCGCGCGGCTGCGGGCTATCGACCCTGGGCTACCAGTTCATTGCCGGGGTGCTGCGCCACGCCCGTGCCATTGTGGCGGTTACCTGCCCCACGGTCAACAGCTACAAGCGGCTGCTGCGCCAGGGCAGCATGTCGGGTTTTACCTGGGCACCGGTTTACATCTGCTACGGCAACAACAACCGCACCAACATGCTGCGTATCCCCCTGGCCGGGGGGCGAGTGGAGTGCCGCGCCGCCGACATTTCCACTAACCTCTACCTGGGGGCGGCGATGATTTTGGCGGCGGGGCTAGAGGGCATTGCCGAGGGGCTCGACCCCGGCGCACCCCACACCGAAAACATGTACGACTACTCCACCGCCGACCTCAAGACCATGGGCATTGACATGCTGCCCCGCACGCTACAGGAGGCGATCGACGCCTTTGAAGCCGATTCGCTCAGCCAGGCGGTGATGGGGCCGCTGATGTACCAGACCTACATCGACTTTCGCCGTCAAGAATGGGAGGAGTATCACACCCACATTTCCGACTGGGAAATCAAGCGCTATCTCAAATTTTTCTAGCCGCCTGGGTCGCCCCGGTGGTCTGCCAGCGATGTCTTGCTTTTCCCCTTTCCCCTGTAGTTTGTAGAGTTCAAAATCAACAGTCATGAATCGACGTACTTTTTTACCCACACTATTTGCCTTTTTTTGCAGCCTGCTGATTACCGTCAGCTGTGCCCAGAGTACGCCCCAGGCCGATGCACCTGCCGAGGGTGCTGCCGATGCCCCAGTCACCGCTGATGCTGGCGAGCCCGTGAAGATGGGTTACAGCAACTGGGCGGGCTGGTGGCCCTGGGCTGTTGCCGAAGAAGAGGGTCTGTTTGAGAAAAATGGAGCCAACGTCGAGCTGATCTGGTTTGATGGCTACCTGGAGTCGATGCAGGCCCTTGCGGCCGGGCAGCTTGACGCCAACGGCCAAACCCTCAATGACACCATTTCCTTCGCCGGAGATGCGGTCAACGGCATGGTGACGGTGCTGGTCAACGACAACTCCGCCGGCAACGACAAGGTAATTGGCGCTGAGGGCATCAACACCGTTGCTGACCTTCAGGGTAAAACCGTCGCACTGGAAGAAGGTGTGGTGGGTGACTTTTTGCTGACCCTGGCGCTGGAAGATGCCGGGCTGAGCCGGGACGATGTGGAAATTAAGAATCTCGAAACCGGGGCCGCAGCGGCAGCCTTTGCGGCGGGCCAGGTGGATGGGTTTGCCGGTTGGGTACCCTTCTGGGAAACGGCCCTGTCACGGGAGGGCAGCAAGGAGATCTTGACATCGGAGGAATATCCGGGTGCGATTCCTGACCTGCTGGTGGCGAGCCAGAAGTTGATTGATACTCGTCCTGACCAAGTGCAGGCCCTGGTGAATACCTGGTTCGATACCCTGGCGTTTATCGAAGCCAACCCCGACAAGGCCAACGCCATTATGGCAAAGCGGGCCAGCGTCAGCGACACAGAGTTTGAGAAGTACACCAAGGGCACCAAGATTTTCACCCTAGAGGAAAACCTGGAGGCTTTTAGCGCTGGGGGCGACGACATGAAGTACATGCCCTACTCCGCCCAAAAAATGGCCGATTTCATGGTGGAGGTTGGGTTTATCCCCGAGGCACCGGATCTGGAGGCCATTCTCGATGACCAGTTTGTTCAGGCTTATGCCGCCCAAAAGTAGCCGTTGATGCCAGCCCCCATCGTCAATTTGTGGATGATGGGGGCGCAGATTTTGCCGGTCTGTCGTAGTTTTCGGAATATCTCCTGTGACTCCCGCTTCTCCCTCTTTCTCAACCGAGCCGACCGCTAGTCGGGGCCTGAAACCCAGAATCTTTTGGCGTCTGGCAGAAGATATTCCTAAATCGATGAGCACGGCGCTGATGGTGCTCTCGATCGCGGTGCCCCTGGCACTGTGGTGGTTGGTCTCCAGCCTCGATCTGGTGAATGACAAGTTTTTGCCGTCACCGATTCAGGTGGCCCAGGCCCTGGGCCGACTTTGGACCGATGGGTTTTTGGTAGGCGATATCTCGGCTAGCCTGATGCGGGTGACGGTGGGCTTTTTGCTGGCGGCGCTGGTGTCGGTGCCTATCGGCATCGCCATGGGGGCCTTTGCCAGTGTGCGATCGCTGCTCGAACCGATCATCGGCGTAGTGCGCTATATGCCGGCTCCGGCCTTCATTCCCCTGCTGGTGATCTACCTGGGTCTGGGAGAAGCGCCCAAAATCGCTCTGATCTTCATTGGCACGGT
This sequence comes from Nodosilinea sp., assembly GCA_041739575.1. Classification (GTDB taxonomy): domain Bacteria; phylum Cyanobacteriota; class Cyanobacteriia; order Phormidesmidales; family Phormidesmidaceae; genus Nodosilinea. The sequence goes on from JBGSNT010000078.1 coordinate 44,992, forward strand.
GTTCTTCAACATCCTGATGATTATGGATGCGGTGAAGTTTGTGCCCAAGGATCTGCTGGAAACTACCTACACCCTGGGCGGGCAGCGGCGGCAGGCACTCTTTCAGGTGATTACGCCCTACGTGTTGCCTAACATCATCGACACCTTTCGCATCAACGTGGCTACCTCCTGGAACCTGGTGGTGGTGGCGGAACTGGTGGCGGCAGAAAACGGCCTCGGCAAGCGCATTGTGCTGGCCCAAAAGTTCTTCAACACCGACGAAATCTTTGCCTGCCTGCTGATTCTAGGCGTGATCGGTTTTGCGCTGGATCTCTCGCTGCGGTACTTGATGCAGGTCACCTGTAAATGGGCGGTGGATTGATCGATGGCCTTTCCTCAAATCTTTCCTCAGATTATGAGGCACGCGGTTTACAAGACCAGATCCCCCAGACTCTTGCCGTCTAAGTTTCACGCTGTACCCCCTTTTTAAGGGAGCAGGGGGATCCCAACGAGGCCTCCCGCCCTATGAAGTCTCCCCATCCACCCTTCACCCTCCTACCCATCCACCCTCTCACCCATCCACCCCTTCACTCCCTCACCACCATGCACCTCGAAATCAATCACCTCAGCAAACAGTTCGATACGCGCCAGGGGCCGGTGCTGGCTCTCGATGACATCAATATGCACGTCGAAACGGGCGAATTTGTCTGTGCGGTCGGGGCTTCGGGCTCGGGCAAGTCTACGCTGCTGCGGCTGGTGGCGGGGCTCGATATGCCTACATCAGGGGAGATTACGGTGGATGGTCAACGGGTGACGGGGCCGGGGTCAGACCGGGGCATGGTGTTCCAGAGCTATACCCTGTATCCCTGGATGACGGTGCAAAAAAATGTGGAATTTGGCCTTAAGCTCCAAGGGCTAGGGCAACGGGAGCGGCGAGAGATGGCCTCCTATTATCTCGATGTGGTGGGGCTAACGAAGTCGGCGCGATCGCTGCCCAAGCAGCTCTCGGGCGGGATGAAACAGCGGGTGGCGATCGCCCGCACCCTGGCCTCGCGACCCAAAATTATGCTGATGGATGAGCCCTTTGGCGCCCTGGATGTGCAGACCAAGGAAACTATGCAGCAGTTCATGCTGGATCTGTGGAACCGCACCGGGGTGAGCATTTTGATGATTACCCACGATGTGGATGAGGCGGTCTTTCTTTCCCAGCGAATCTACGTGCTGACGGCCCACCCCGGCACCATCCAGCGGGAGGTGTTTGTGGATCTGCCGAGCGATCGCGATTACACCATCCGCCGCGATCGCGCCTTTCAGGACTACCGCGAAGGCATCATGGATCTGCTGCGGGGAAAGATGGCCCCAGCATTGGCTAGCTAAGGGGAGTAACACCAATGTCGTCTAATTCGCTGCTGCGGGCTCCGGCTCCGCCCAATACCTACAGCCTGCCCGAGCGGTTTTTACTCACCGCCGATCACTACACCAACCCTAGCTGGATGTCGATTGAGCAGCAGGCGATCTTTCGCCGCACCTGGCTCTATGTGGGCGATGGCGAGCGCTTAGACCAGCCTGGCATGGTGTGGGCCAGATCGGTGGCGGGTGCTCCTCTGCTGATTGTGCGAGACGATGGCGGTGAACTGCGGGCCTTTTACAACCTGTGCCCCCACCGGGCCGCGATTCTGGCACCTCAGGTGGGTATTCACGCTTGTCAGAAGCTGGTATGCCCTTACCACGCCTGGGTTTACGACCTCTCTGGCGATTTGGTTGGGGTGCCCGCCCAGGCTCAATTTCCAGACTCGTTTCAAAAGCAAGGGTTTGCCCTGCGTCCGGTGCGGCTAGAGACTTGGTCGGGCTTTATGTTTGTCTGTTTTGACGACACCGCACCGCCCCTGACAGAGTTTCTGGGCAGCATTCCCGAGCGCCTGGGCCAGCACCGTACCCCCGCCACCCAGCCGCTGGTCGCCAAACAGTACACCGTCGCCTGCAACTGGAAGAACTACCACGACAACACCCTGTGCGACTACCATGTGGCGATCGCCCACCGTACCACCCTCAACTCGGTGCAGGGGCCCATTCGCCATTACCAGCACCAGCTTGAACCCTTTGTAAACCTGCTCTACACCCCGATCACCGCCGACTGGCAGACCGAAAACGCTATTTCGCCAACCCTTCAAGGCCTCAGCCGCGAAGGTTTTTTTACCTACGGCATCTACCCCAACCTGCACCTGCTGGGGCTGCCCAACGGTCTGTTGGCCTGGCTGCACATCGAGCCCCTCGCCGCTGAGTCTTGCCGGGTTTCCCTCGAAATCTACGGCAACCCTGAGTATTGCCCTCCCACCGAAACGTTGCAGGCCGACTTTGAAGCCTTTATGCAAGAAGATATGGTGCTCACCGAGAGCGTGCAGCAGGGCTACGCCAGCGGTACTTACACCCCCGGCCCCGTGAATGGCCTGGAGACCCGCATTATTCACCAGCAGCAGCTGATCTGCAACGCCCTTAAGGCTTTTGGTGGCGCTGCATAGCGGCATGGTGAGGGCAAACAACCGTTTGCCCCTACGAGGCACCTTGATGCTTCGCTCGACACCCACCCTCCTCATCTCCCTACCTTCCCCATCTCCTCCTCCCTCCATGCCCCTCAACCCCTTCCTGGGCGTCTGGCAGCGCCGCTCTATCCAGTTTGACCAGGGCCCTACCGACACCCGCCAGTCGGTACTGTGGATTCAGGCCGAGACCTACTTTGCCGATGTGCGCCAGTCCCCGTTCACAGGCCAGCTCACTCCAGAACGCTACGCCGCTCTAGATTGGCGATCGCGGTTTGATGCCGACCTGCTCGGCTTTGCCGGCACCTTTAGCTGGCAGGCCGACGACGCCACCCACGGCACCTGCACCTGGCACCAGACCTTGTCCATCACCTCCCGGCTGTGGGCCGACACCAGTCGCCATGAATGGCTAGACGCCGACAATTTTTTAGAGCGGGGCACCTGGGACGATGACGATGGCAACCCGCACCCCTTTGTGGAGCACTGGTGCCGTATCCACCCCGGCCCGGTGGCAGTTTGGCACCTCGACCAAGGGAAGCTTCAGGGGCAGGCGGTGGCAGCAGGAGACTGGGCGGTGCTGGTGCACCAATGGCGTGAGCCCAGCGCCAACCCGCTACAAAATGGTGAGACTTTTTCGGCCTTTTCGGCCACCGCCTGGCGGCGCCAGCAGGGTACCTGGCAGCCCCAGTTTGGCACCGAGGCGAGTCTGGGCAGCCCGCCCCGGTGGACTCCCCTAGATTTGAGCTGAGATGCGATCGCGGATCTTTGCATCCAACCCGTTGTATCGAAACTTAGCTCAGAACTTAATACTCAGGCGATTTCCTAGAAAGAAACTTCCCGGAGCGTAGGATAGGCAAAGGGCTTTGCCCGTGCCCATCGCTAGGCAACGTAGCTAGTTTTGACGGGCACGCAAGCTTTGCCCATCCTACCAGGGGTATTTTTGTTGCCAGAAATCACCTCAGAACTTACCTAAGTCTTGAGCCAGAATGATCTGATCTAGTCTCGATACAAGTTAAAGCCCCATGAGCTCAAAAGTATTACCTGGCCAAAGCTATCCCCTAGGGGCCACCGTCTACGCCGTGGGGGTCAACTTTTGCCTCTACTCCAAGCACGCCACGGCCATTGATCTGCTGCTGTTTAGTGCCGACGACCTCACTCAGCCCAGTCGAGTCATCTCCTTTGACCCCCAGTGGAATCGCACCTTTTTCTACTGGCATATGTTTGTGCCGGGGCTAAAGACGGGACAAATCTACGCCTACCGGGTCCATGGCCCCTTTGACCCGGCCCATGGTCACCGCTTTGACCCCACCAAGGTGCTGCTCGACCCCTATGCCCGCGCCATTGTGGGCGACGATACCTACGATCGCACCGCCGCCATTCGCCCTGGTGACAACTGCGCCGCCGCCCTCAAAGGGGTGGTGGTCGATACCCGCAACTACGACTGGAAGGGCGATCGCCCGCTCAATATTCCCTACGCCACCAGCGTGATCTATGAAATGCATGTGGGCGGCTTTACCCGCCATCCCTCCTCGGGCCTGCCCGAGGAAAAACGGGGCACCTACGCCGGACTGATCGAAAAAATCCCCTACCTCCAAGACCTCGGCATCACCGCCGTCGAGCTATTACCCATTCACCAGTTCGACGCCCAAGACGCCATGCCTGGCCTAGAAAATTACTGGGGCTATAGCACCCTGGGCTTTTTTGCCCCCCATCGGGCCTACAGCTCCCGCAAAGACCCCCTAGGGCCGGTAAATGAGTTTCGCGATATGGTCAAGGCCCTGCACAAGGCGGGCATTGAGGTCATTCTTGACGTGGTGTTTAACCACTCTGCGGAGGGCAACCACGACGGCCCCACCCTGAGCTTTAAGGGCATCGACAACGAAACCTATTACATGCTCGAGGACAACCTCGCCTATTACTCCAACTACAGCGGCTGCGGCAACACCCTATCGCCCAACCACGCCGTGGTGGGAAGGCTTATTCTCGACAGTCTGCGCTACTGGGTGTCGGAAATGCATGTGGATGGCTTTCGCTTTGACCTGGCCTCGGTGATGTCGCGGGATATGGCGGGCAAACCCCTGGAAGACCCGCCGATTCTCTGGAGCATTGAGTCTGACCCGATCTTGGCGGGCACCAAGATCATCGCCGAAGCCTGGGATGCTGCGGGGTTGTACCAGGTGGGCACGTTTATTGGCGATCGCTTTGCGGAGTGGAACGGCCCCTACCGCGACCAGGTGCGCCAGTTTGTCAAGGGCGACCCCGGCGTGGTGCCTGACCTGGCCGCCCGCATCCTGGGCAGCCCCGACATCTACCAAAAGCCCAACCGCGAGCCCAACCGCAGCATTCACTTTGTCACCTGCCACGACGGCTTTACCCTCAACGACCTGGTCTCCTATAACCAGAAGTACAACGAGGCCAACGGCGAGCTCAATCGCGATGGCACCGACGCCAACTACAGCTGGAACTGCGGTATCGAAGGCCCCAAGGCTCCACCGACGGTCGAGCAACTGCGCCAGCGACAGATCAAAAATTTTATAACCCTAGTGTTTATGGCCCAGGGCACCCCCATGCTGCTGATGGGAGACGAAATCCGCCGCACCCAGCGAGGCAACAACAACGCCTACTGCCAAGACAATGAGATCAGCTGGTTCAACTGGGAGGCATTGGAGCCGGAAAAGTCGTTGCTGCGCTTTACCCAGGGGCTGATTCACTTCATCCAAAACCTCCAGATCTTTCGGGTAGAGCACCTGCTGCGGGTAACTACCACCTGGCACCACGAGCCCCATATTGTTTGGCACGGCACCCGTCTGGGCCAGCCCGACTGGTCAGAGCAGTCCCGCACCCTGGCCTTTACCCTGCGCCACCCCGAAGCCCAGGAGCAGCTGCATGTCATGCTCAATGCCTACTGGGAGCCACTGATGTTTGAGTTGCCGAAGCTAGAGTCGCATAATTGCTGGCACCGCATTGTCGATACCTTGGTGGAGGCCCCCAGAGATTTTTGCTACCCCCAAGAGGCTCCCATGGTTGATGGCCCTCTGTATCCGGTGGGGCCGCGATCGTCCGTGGTGTTGATCAGCCGGGGGTAGGTTTAGCGCTTGTCGGCATCAGGGCAGTGAGCAACACAGTCGGGGGCTTGGCTTAGATCGGCCTCGGTCTCTGGCGGAGGGATGGCACCCTTTGCACTGGCGAATCCATCAATCACGGCGATGCGGTAGTCGCCAAAGGCCCAATCACGATTGCCCCCTCACGACTGATGGAGATACTCGGCCATGATCGCATTAAAGGCCTCAGGCTCAACCAGGTGGGGCCAGTGGTTGCCGGGGATAGTCTCGATTTGCAGGTTAGGTAAGTAGGTGCGATAGGGTTTGAGCTGCCAGGCCCAGCGGTTGAGGCCCGCTGCGGGCAGCAGCAATAGGGTGGGCACCGCCAGCGTTGTGGTCAGCCCGGCTCGGCAAAGGGTGTCTTCAAAGACGCCGTTGCGGGCGGCGATCGCAAACTTGCTGCCCCAGGTGCCATCGGGCTTTTGCTCCATCCCCTCTGCAAACACCGCCGCCTGTAGCGGGCTCCAGTCTCGGTACTGCTTCAGGGTGCGGGCGATGGCTTCTGCTACCTCGTAGCTTTCAAACGGCCCCATCACTTTCAAAAAAGGCAGCGTTCGGTAGAACAGCGGCAGCAGCGGTCGAAACCACTCCGACAGGCGATTGACAAAGAACGGATCGACCAACACCAGCCGATGAATGCGATCGGGCTGCTGCTTCGCCCACAGCAGGGCCAGCTTGGCCGACCAGGAATGGGCGATTACCGTTGTCTGCTCAAGCTCGCAGGCATCGGCCAGAGCTTCCAGGTCATTGACCAAGTTGAGGGCATCGTAGGCAGCCTCATCATCGGGTTTGCCGCTATCACCATGGCCACGAAGGTCCGGGGCGATGCAGCGGTAGCGGGGTTCTAGGGCGGTGGCCAAACTCTGCCATACCAGACCGTGATCAGCTAGCCCGTGGAGCAGCACTACAGGCTCGCCAGCGCCCCACTCTAGATACGACACCCGAGCGGTGGTTAGGGGATGACGGATGGGAGAGACCGGCATGGGGAGAGAATCTGCGATCGCGGCTGAACGCCCCTGAACTACGGCAAAAGTCTACCGCATTCACGGTCAACACCTTGGTTGTCGGGAGCGCGCTTTGCCACCGGACTAGGTGATGTGCCGCAGATGGCGACAGCGGGTGATGACCGACTGAGATGGTTTAAGTAAAATGACGTAAAGCCCAACAAGCTCCCTTGAGACTGCCTAGAGGGTCGCGCGGGGCTTTGATCTCAGCTCTTTAGGCGCTAGGGTTACGGTAGACCAGTATTTCCCCCAAACAATATTGATTTAAACCCGATCGATGCCCTCCGGCATAGCCCAGGCCGTGCTTTGCAGACTAAGGCTTCTATGGCAGCTACTTTTGATCTAGTCATTACCTCTGACACCCCTAGCCTGACCGCAGAGTTTTACCTGCGCGATGGCCACGGTTCACAGCTGGCCTATCGGCAAACCGACTTCAACACGATTTCTATCTCTCGCCAGCGGGGGCTGTTTGACCTGCGCAACTATCTGCGCAACTATGTGGAACCCGGCCAGGAAAGTGCCAGTTTGGCCGAGATTGGGGTTTGTATTGCCGAACAGGTGCTGGGGGAGGAGATCTTTGCTCAGCTGTGGCAGTCCCAGTCTCCCCGAACCCTACGCATTCAGCTGCCGGGGGCCACGGAGGAGGAAAATTTGCTGGCCGCCGCCCTCGCCCGAGTACCGTGGGAAATTGGGCGACCTGCCCCTGACCAAGACACCCTGGCCGATCGCAACCTGTTGGTGCGAGTGGTTCACACCATGGCCCCAGCGGCCACCCAGCCCCTGACCCTAACCCCCGATGAGCCGCTACGG
>JBGSNT010000105.1:0-8034 GCA_041739575.1 Nodosilinea sp.
CACACCAACCCTGCACCCGATCGCGTCGTTGCTTTCTCCGACCATGCGTTGGCGAAGCCTCTCCACGGGAGAATCGCCATCCACCCCGACCAGGTGCAGACCGTCCTCAACAGCACCGGCACCGCAACCAACAAACTCCGCACCCTCGCCAACCTCGTCAACCTCCAATGGCGGCACTCCAGAGGAAAGGGCAAGCACATGAGCAACAGCGACATCCGCTCAGCCCTAGCATCCGTCCTCCCCGCTGACCTTCTCGCACAGCTTTCCTAGCCGTCTCGCCCTGGGGGTAGGGCAAAACACACCCCAAAGGCTATGGCGATCGCAGCCTCCCCAACCGCTACAGCACCTTGCGATCGCAGCCTCCCCAACCGCTACAGAGACAGCAGATACCCCTATCACCGAAACACCATGAACACCACCTTTGAAGCGACGAACAGCCAATACGACGCCCTAGAAAAGGCCAAAGAGAGCTTTGGGCGGCAGTGGAAGGCCAAGCTAAGAGTTTGTTGGGAAACCGGAGTGTACCCCCGTTCCCTGAACCAGTACAAGCCCGAACTACAACACGTCAGGAATGGCGGCGGGCCTGACTGGTTGACCCAGTTCAGATTCGACGGCTAATCCCCTCGGGGCTGCTGTAAACCCCTCCGGCAGGTTGCGATCCGCTGCTCCCCTCTCTGTGGGAATCCGGTTCGAGCAGCCGCTACAGCACCAAAACAACGTTGCAAAGGGTGCGATCGCACTCCCCCAACACCCCCCCTAGCACCTCTGAACTGAAGGAGGGTCAAGCCGACAAGGCGTTGCGATCGCGCAGGGGAGAACTGCTGGTACTGGTCGCCAGGGCCGCTGCCTCACTCCGGTAGCGGTGCCCCCCTGTGGGCTTCCTCCGCCAATGTCAGCCTCCACTGCCCAGAGGCTTTTTGTTCTCGACAGGCTTTTAAGTTCATCTGTACTATACTGCTCTAACGAGTTCCACTCCGAGGTTCAAATCCTTAGCACACGCGGCTTTTACAGGTGCTCTACCGCTGTTGCGCTGAAGGACATTTTGCATTGTTTATCGTCACTGTCCCCGCTGGGTTCCCCTCCCCAGCGGAAGATTATGCTGAGGGGCCACTTGATCTAAACCGCTATCTCATCCACCATCCTGCCGCGACTTTCTTCGTGCGGGTCAAGGGCGACTCGATGATCGGGGCGGGGATCTTCTGTGGTGATCTGCTGATTGTGGATCGGGCGCTGATGCCTAACCACGGCAATGTGGTTATTGCTGTGGTCAACGGCGACCTGACGGTGAAGCGTTTTCATCAAGAGGCCGGGCAGATCCTGCTGATGCCTGAGAATCCAGCCTATGACCCTATCGTGATTGACTGCGATACTGACTTTTCCATCTGGGGCGTGGTCACCAGGGCCATTCACTTCCTGAGGGGCTCATGATCGCTTTGACAGACGCGAATAATTTCTATGTGTCATGTGAGCGGGTGTTTAACCCCAAGCTGGAGGGTAAGCCGGTGGTGGTGCTCTCGAACAACGATGCTTGCGTGGTGGCCCGCTCTAATGAGGTCAAAGCTCTGGGGGTGAAGATGGGCACACCACTGTTTCAACTGCGATCGCTCATTCAAAAGCACCAGATCCAGGTCTTCTCCAGCAACTACGCGCTCTATAGCGACCTGTCGCGGCGGGTGATGGAGGTGCTCGGCCAGTTCACCCCCGAGGTTGAGGTGTACTCCATTGACGAGGCGTTCTTGGGTCTCGCAGGACTGTCCTGTGAGATGGTGGCTCATCACATGCGGCTGACGGTGAAGCAGTGGACGGGCATTCCGGTTTCGGTCGGGGTGGCCACGACCAAAACGCTGGCCAAGATCGCCAATCACCAGGCTAAGCAGCAGGGGGGTGTCTGTGTTCTGCACGAGGCTGAGCCATTGCTGGCCCAGCTGCCGGTGTCGGAGGTGTGGGGCATTGGGCGGCGGCTCACTCAACGTCTGGAGGCTCACGGCATTACCACCGCTCTGCATCTGCAACAGGCTGACCTGGCCCTGATCCGGCAGCTGCTGGGCATCGTTGGGGTCAGGACTGTTCTAGAGCTGCGGGGTGTCGCCTGTCTGCCCCTGGAGCTATGCCCTCAACCGCGAAAGAGCTGTTGTGTCGCTCGCGGATTTGGGCGGCCTGTGGAGTCTCTGGCTGAACTGAAGCAGGCGATCGCTTCCTACGGGGCTACAGCTGCGGCTAAGCTCAGGCGCGATCGTCGGGTTGCACAATCCTTGCAGGTGTTCATCACCACCAACCGCTTTCGACCCCAGGAACCGCAGTATGCCAATTCAGAGGCGATCGGGTTGCCTTTCCCCACAAATGACACTCCGACGATCGTACAGGCGGCGTTGGGGGCCACGGAGCGGTTATATCGACCTGGGTACTGCTATCACAAGGCGGGGGTGATGCTGTTGGATCTCAGCGATGGGGCGATCTGCCAGGGCGGATTGTTTGTAGATGAGACGAAGAGAGAAAGGGTGGGGCGGTTGATGGTGGCTGTGGACTCGCTCAATCGTCAGTTTGGGGCTGGGACGGTGCGCTGGGCCGCTGAGGGGGTGCAGCAAGAATGGAAGATGCGGGCGGAGTGGCGATCTCAACGGTTTACGACTCGGTGGGATGAACTAGTGGTGGTGAGGTAGATGGCGGGCATTGAGGGCTGATGTTGAGTGCGATAGCGGCAACACCGCTTCCGTTATCAACGCGCTGACCTGTGGGAATGTGAGCCGTAAAAAGCCCCCGGCACAGACCAGGGGCTGAGGTGAAATTCCATGGGGCCATTCTACCCATCACCCATCGCCCTACCCTCCTCCAGTCCGGGCTACGCCTAACTCACTTAGCAAAAAATTCCAGGTTAACCGATATAGATTTATTGACTGCTATAATTAAACCTTGTAGATGATGCCGCCCACTAACGTACCGTTTACCGCCTGTAGCTATGGCCTCTCTATCCCAAACCTTCGATACGACCCGTGCCGAAATCGTCACGGCGATGGAACAGCGCATCGATAAGGGCGATCGCACCAAACTAACCAAGAAAGAGCTGGAGGAGCTAATTTCTATTCTCGTGGCCAAGCTGGGGGAGATGAATACTCTCGGCACCGACACCAAGGCAGCGATTGATCGTCTCTGTGCAGCAGAGCAAGCGCTATTGGAGAGGGCCTATCCCCGTAGCAGCATCAATTCGGTCTATTTCCCGCGCTACACGAAGGCAATTAAGGCGGCGATTGAGGCGGGGCGCATTTCCCTCAATGGCAAAAATTCGTACTCTCGGCGGTGGACGAAGCGCAATCCGCTGCCGGGGGAGCCCAGCAGCGGCTCTGAGGCGCGACACTACGCCTTAGACGGGTTCACCTACCCGATTGAGGTGCAGGCCCAACTCAGAGCCGCCACCACCCAAAATGCCAATGCTCGCCAGGACGATCGCCAGCCCATCGATCTCGATGCCTATATGGGCAAAATCAATCTCCTGTTGGCCTCCAATGACCCCATCGATTTAATCATCGCGATCGCTGCCGTGACGGGGCGACGGCACACAGAGGTCGTCAGCCTCGGGCAGCTTCAACCTCATGTGGGCGAGATGGCTCAGCTGATTCCCCAGGGGCATCCCTTCTTGCTGCACTTTACCGGGCAGCAGAAGGCTGCCAAGCCTGCCTACGATTTGCTGACCCTGGTGCCTGCCCAGGATGTCTTATTGGCGATCGAAAAGCTCAGGGCTACCGCTGATATTCATGACCTTGATGGGGTCGCCTCGGATGACCCCAGAATGGAGGCGCTCAACGCTCGGGTCAATCGTCGGGTGGTTAAGGTGCTGGGTGAGGTGCTACCGACGCCTCAAGGGTTTACCAATATCTCCATCCATCGCTGCCGCGCGGTCTATGTGCCGATCGCGCTCCACTTCTTCTGCCCGGCCAATATGGCCGAGCAGCGCCTGGCTCAGCATCTTCTCGGCCATGTGCTATTGGATGACACCACCACCGGCAATGCGTCGGTGACGGGCCATTACTACCAGTATTATCTGACGCGCAATGGGAAACCCCTCACGGCACGGGGGGTGAAGTTGGCGGCGAGTGGCCCCATTCCATTACCGCCTGATGAGCTGGATACACCGGTTGAACAACCCTTTATAGAAACCGAAGGAGCACTGATTGTGGCTGATTCTCTTCCCGCTAAGCTGAGTGAGTCGAAGGAGGGTGACCCGGTGTGGGCGACGATCTCATCTCAGGCGGCGACGATTTCGACTCAGGCTCAAACTATCTCGGCTCAGGCGGCAACCATCGATCGGCTGAGTCGGGCTGGCGGGGGGGGACAGGGTGATGATTCGGCGTTTGTGGCACTCAAGGGCGAACATGAGCGACTACTGGCGATGCTTGAGGAGTTGAGGGCGATCGCCGCTGACCCTAACCAGCTCCAGGCCGCCCAGCGCTTCTTTGCTTTCAACTTTGACCACGACGGGGAGGGCGAGGGCGAGGGCAATGGGGCTGCGCAATTTGTGGGGCCACCGGCTGCGTCTAGACCCGCTCGGGTTGAGGAGGAGGACAGTGGCCATGACAAGGCCCAAGGGACTAAGCCTTATCAGCGCGGGGTGCGGCTGCTTGAACTCGCTCAACTGTGGGCTCAGGAGCATCCCGATGAGACGGTTAAGTTCTCGGGGGCCTTACTTAAGGCGGTCGGCGTTCATGCGGCCGCCATTAAGGCTATTACCACTGATCTTGAGGGTGACATCGAGGCCTTCAATAAGTCCTTAGGTGATGATTCCCTCAAAACCCATAACAAGGGGAGAACCGAGCCTTTCCTCAAATTCGCAGCGGAAATGCTACAAAAAGAAGGCCTCTATCAACCCCGTAGCTAAGCGACGGCTTCGCTATCTAATTAGGCGTCGTCTTCATTGCCCTCTTCGTCCAGTTTAACTAAGTGAATGTGTTTGTAGCCCAGCTTGATTTTGAACTCATCGCCAGTCTTCAGACCCATCTCTTGGGTATAGGCCGCACCAATCACAATCTGTCCATTCTTGTGAACAGTTAGGGTGTAAGACGCTTCTCGGCCCCGACCGTCTGAACCCTTCTGGGGTTCGAGCTGAATGCCTTTGGCAGACAACAGGGCATCGTAAAACTCAGATAGGTTCACTCGGGTCTGACCATCTTTGCTGACGGTGTAATACCCGCATTCCTTAGCGAGTTCCCGTTTGCTCCGGCCATCATTCTCTTTCACTTTGGCTAGAAGTTCTTTGCCGGTCAACACGTCTCTCTCTTTTACTGCCATATCTTAGAACGCCCAAAAAATATAGGTCAAAATCCTAAACAATCCTCAGAAAATAATTCTGCGTCATCTAGAATTTCTTTCCTACTTTATCTAATAACTTGAATAAAAAGACAGAGGATTTCATCCCCTATGGCTCAGATCAACACTCCGGACGGTTTTTGATGGTCAACGGTAGAATGCGGGTTTCAGGCCTCTTCCACAGTGGCCTACCCAACGAGAAATCAAGGGTTTCAGCGCTTGCTCGGAAAAGTGTCCGGACTATTGTCAGATGGCGCGTTGCTCTAATCATCCTCGACTATCCCCAGCCAAATTTCGATGCGCTCTAGACGGCGATCTACCGTTCCGCCACTAGCGCGGACTTCGCTCAGGGCTGTCTGAAACCCGCTGCCTCGGAAGATCAGGTACTGAAGCACTCCCATCACCGCTGTTCCCATCAACAACCACACCACCGCCGCTCTCCATTGCGCGAGTTCAGTCCAGATCGACGTTCCGCTTCCGCTTCTTTGGCAGGCGCTGCGCTGAATCAACCGACGCAGCGCCTGCAATTCCGCCTTGACTTCGGTTGTGATCTGCGGATCGGTCACCGGGTGCACCTGGCTCCCGAGTTTCTCCATCTCCACGATCAAGCTGGGCAGCGATGCGGCTAAGGTCGTCAGTGGCCCTTCTGCCCGCTTCAACATCACCTCTGATGACACCAAGTATTGTCCAAACCGTACCAAGTGTTCTCCGAGTGTCCTGTAGCCGCTGCTCACTTCCGCTGTCTCCTGGGTGCGCACCTCCAGCAGCCGCGATAGGCTCTGTGTGATCTCCTGCCATTGGTCTAAACTCACACGAATGTGGGCAACGTCCTGATGGTGAACTCGCTCTAGGGCTTCCATCCGCAGTAGCAGTTCATGCAGAACGGTTTCAATACTGGCAATATCCTCAACGCTTTGCTGCCCCATTTACACCGCCTCAGCAACAGGAACAGGTAGGCCGAGCAACTGTCCAGTTGCCTCTATCTGGGCACTACCACGACGAACAAACGACCGTGCCAGCAACTTGTCTCCCAAGGGCAGGCTGTCGAGGGCCGTGAATGGTGTGTAGTTGGCTTGCATGGCCTTAAAGGTGGTATCGGCCAATCGTGGCAGCTCAATCTCGACTCCCCCATACTTCTTGACTCGCTTGCGTTCTTTTGACTCGTCCCATAACGAAAATGCGTCTTTCAGTCCGTCACTGGCAAAATACTGGTTCTTAACCACTACCCAGCGAACCGTGTCGCCGCAGAAGTCCAACATTCGGCTAATCGACTCAATCGGCGCATAGCTAGTGCTAATCACGCTGATGATCGTCACGCCATACCCCATCTCGCCACAGGCTGGAATCAGGTCAAAGACATCAATTTGCTCCCGCAATCGGGTACTTGATGCGGCGGGCATATCCAAAATCACCACGTCAGCTGGGCAGCGATTGGCCAATGCTGGCAGTCGACTGGCCACTGAGGTCGCGACTTCTCCCGACAGCATTGTCACCAGGTTTTTACCGCCATCTAATGACAGGCAATCCATTGTCGGCACTGCAAATCGCTCTGGGTCGGCGTGGAACGATGAAAATTCTGGATTCTCTTGATCTGAGTCAATGCCAATCACCTTTGACCCGGCGTTATCTAAGGTCGCGTAGAGCAACCGCGCAAACAGCGTTTTACCGGTTCCACCCTTCGCACCATTGATGATGTTTACAGTTTTATTCGACACGGGACAATCCCTCCAAACGACACATTAACCATCTAATTTTGTCTAGCCATCCCAGTGGGTAGGCGGTCTAATGCCGGGCCGCCGTGGCACTTGAAACCCCGAGTCCCCGCCGTTAGCAGCCGTTTTTTTTCGGCCTCTGCTTGGAGCGACAGCTGGGTCTTTTGGTATATCAGCAGCAAGCTGGGCCTTATCCTCGCCAGCATCACTAACACCGGCAGGCTCAACTACAGGCGGTGACTTAGTCGCATCAGACTTGCTCTTGCTCTTCTTCTTTTTCTTTCCACCAGATTCAGCCTTAATTCTGTAGTAGTAACGTTTTAGAGTAGATGCACTAATAGAAATCTCCTGACCTGTAATAGTCTTAAAAGAAGTCATCACTTGTTTTGCGGTAACACCCCAGTCTTTTTCATTTACTCTAAATAGGGTGATTGCATCAAAGCAGTCCTTAACAACTCCATAATTAGTAAACTCCTCACCTCTATTTGTCAACTGCTGCATAGGCGCACTATCAGTAATATGATTACTAACTTTCTCTCTAATAGACTCAGTTAAAGTCATCAATAAAACCTCAATCTAATTCACCTTTGGTGTTCACCTTCTAGTCACCTTTGGTGTTCACCTTCTAGTCACCTTTGGCATTCACCTTCTAGTCACCTTTGGCATTCACCTTCTAGTCACCTTTGGCATTCACCTTCTAGTCACCTTTGGCATTCACCTTCTAGTCACCTTTGGTATTCACCTTCTAGTCACCTTTGGTATTCACCCTCTAGTCACCTTTGGTGTTCACCCTCTAGTCACCTTTGGTGTTCACCCTCTAGTCACCTTTGGTGTTCACCCTCTAGTCACCTTTGGTGTTCACCCTCTAGTCACCTTTGGTGTTCACCCTCTAGTCACCTTTGGCATTCACCTTCTAGTCACCTTTGGCATTCACCTTCTAGTCACCTTTGGCATTCACCTTCTAGTCACCTTTGGCATTCACCTTCTAGTCACCTTTGGCATTCACCTTCTAGTCACCTTTGGC
>JBGSNT010000136.1:0-45008 GCA_041739575.1 Nodosilinea sp.
AGAAGATGCAAGTCGTCGGTGCGGTCATGCACAAACTCATCCGCATCATCTACGGTGTCTTGTCTTCAAGGGAAAAATTTGACTCAGCTA
Source organism: Nodosilinea sp. (assembly GCA_041739575.1). Lineage (GTDB taxonomy): Bacteria > Cyanobacteriota > Cyanobacteriia > Phormidesmidales > Phormidesmidaceae > Nodosilinea. The sequence continues at coordinate 91 of JBGSNT010000136.1, forward strand.
AATTAGTTCCCCAGAACACTTGACCTACAGCGGCCTAAACAGTATCTACGAGACCCCTAATTTTAGTCCTGACGCTGCACTAGTCTTAGGGACACTTACTATTGCGGAGATTGCTAACCGCGAGTCTCTTGGCATCTTTCTGGGCTTGCTTGGTGTAAACAAGTTGCCAAATCACCAATCTAGCTCCTGTACGCAGTCTTCAATCGGGGTATCTAACCCTGCTCTGATCGACTCTCGCATTCCTGGGATAGACGTAACCGTCCCCTGAGCGGAGTCGTAGGCGCAGCCGCCCCAGAGGGGCTAGGGGACATCTCGGGTGGGTTTTGGCTTCGACTTCGCTCAGCCAGCCCAGTCTTAGGGTAATTTCCGAGAAAGAAGATACCCCCATGTAGGGGCGCAGGGCCTGCGCCCTTGAGAGAAATCAAAATTCTCGGGTATTTTCGTTTCCAGAATTGTCCTAGGGACGCTTACGGATAGACAGCAGGTAAAGAGTTTCCTGCACGGCATTCCAGTCCGACTCCGACAACAAGACAGCATTGCCATGCTGACTCGAAATCACAATAGGTTGATGGGACTGGCTTACCGATTCAATCAGCTCAGATAACTGGGACTGGGCTTCGTGTATGGGCAGCATAGGGAATCGCGCCTTGGCTGAGGATCTACCGTAGCTTTTTTACCATAGCTCACGCTATTGCCGATCTGGCCGTTGAAGCACATGTTTAAACCGTCACGGCGTAGTCGATGAGCTGGAGCAATCGCTGCCGCAGGGTCTCTAGGCCCAGCCGCTCGGTGGCGGAGATAAACAGGGCTTGGGGGTACTCCTCCTGGGCGATCGCCAATTCCTCACTGCTGACCCGATCGGCCTTGTTAAACACCAGCAGCATTGGCCCCGGCACAATGGGCATTTCCTTGAGAATGCGCATCACCCAGTGAATCTGGTCCTGCCAGGCGGGGTGCGACACATCCACCACATGGAGCAGGGCATCGGCTTCGGTCACCTCTTCGAGGGTGGCGCGAAAAGCGTCCATCAGCGAGGCGGGCAGCTCTTCGATAAAGCCCACGGTGTCAGTCAGCACCAGCTGGGTGATCTCGTTAGTCACGGGGTCGGTGATCGAGAGGCGGCGGGTGGTGGGGTCGAGGGTGGCAAACAGTTGGTCGGCGGCGTAGACCTCCGAGTTGGTCAGGGTGTTGACCAGGGTCGACTTGCCCGCATTGGTGTAGCCCACCACCGCGAGCGAGGGCAGGTTGTCATCCTGGCGGCGGTGGCGCAGGCGGGCCCGGTGGGCCTGGAGCTGGTTGACCTCCTGCTGCAATTTATTGATCCGCCGCTGAATGGCCCGGCGCTCGGTCTCTAGTTTGGTTTCACCGGGGCCACGGGTGCCAATGCCGCCCCCCTGCCGCGACAGGGCCTGCCCCCGCCCCCGCAGCCGAGGCATTTGGTACTCTAGCTGGGCCAGCTCGACCTGCAGCTTGCCCGCGCCGCTCTTGGCCCGCTGGGCAAAGATGTCGAGAATCAGCTCGGTGCGGTCAACCACGCGAAGGCCCACCAGGTTCTCCAGGTTACGCACCTGGGTGGGCGAAAGGTCGCGATCGAACACTACTAAATTGGCTCCCACGGTTTGGGCCGCTAGGGCCACCTCCTGTACCTTACCGGCCCCCAGCACGGTTTGGGGGTGGGGGCGGGCTCGCTTCTGGTACATGGCCTCTAGCACTTCGCCCCCGGCGCTATCCACCAGACTCTCTAGCTCTTCGAGGCGGTGTTGAAAGTGGTCGGCGGTTTGGTCGGCGGTAAACAGGCCCACGACCAGGACGCGATCGCGGTCCACCTCCACCTGTAGGGCCGTAAAGGCGCGGCTAAACTCGGCCTCTAGCCCCTCCGCCAGGGCCAAAAAATCCTGCTGGGAGAGATCCTCCAGCTCCATGGGGGCCGACACCAGCCAGCGCTGCTCGGGGTGGGGCACCAGGTGGGCCAGGTAGGTCGTCTCAATGTAGCCGGTCGCGCCGCCGCCCCGGCGGGTAAAGCCTGCGCCCGTCAGCGCCAGCACTGCCAGCACATCGAGGCGCTGCAGGGCCATGGTGGTGAGAATGGCATCGCTGGGCGGGGTGGGTTCAAACTGGGTGGCAATGCAGCGAATGCCGCTGAGGCGCTCGGCCCCGTAGCGGGGCAGTTCTGAGGGGGGAATTTGGGTTTGCCGCAGGGTGCCCACCCCGACTCGAATCACCTGGCCACGGCGGTTAACGTAGGCGCACAGGGGGCTGTCGATGTCGGTGCTGACCGCCGCCAGCCGCTGGGCAAACTCGGGGGTGACCACGCAGTCCCCCGGCAGCCGCTGGTGGTAAAGGCGCTGCAGCTGCTTGAGCTGGCTGGGCTTGAGGCCCTTTAGATTGCCGTAGACGGTTTCGATAGGGCCCGTAAACTCCTAGGTACGATGGGATATGTAATAGTAATGGGGCTGCTGTGAGAGCGTCAATGACATTTCAACATTCTAACGACCCCAAGGATGGTCACCGGGACGGCTTTATACGCTGGTCAACCCCCGCCCGCCGTTTGTCCCATGGCTCAGTGCCCGATCCAGGCTTTGTGGTCGATCGTCGGCAGCTTTACAAGTATTTAGATTCCTTAGAAGGGCTCTCGGGGGAATAGACTGCCCAGGTCGAGCGGCGATCGCCGGCCCCCCAGGGGCTAAAAAATTTGATCATCAGATGGTTTCGGTCTATAACACTCCTAACACTCAGTGAAGATTGGGTGTATCCTTAATTTCGTTATTTTCCATCCGACTCTAAATCAAGCCCCTGGGATAGTCAGCCATGAACACAGAATTTGAATCAGATACTGCCTTTACTGAGCCCGAAAAGCCGGTGTTTGATGTAGAAGCATCGGAATCTGCCGCTGGGGCCCTGGGCGATGAAGCCACCCGCCAGGTACAGCAGGTGTGGGAAAAGGTCTCTGGGCTGCTGGGTGACCTGCCCGACTACGTGTCTGAATTCTTTAAGCAGTATCGCCGCCCCATCGTTACGGTTGGGTTGATCATCGCTGCCATTATTGCGGTCAAGCTGGTGCTGGCTCTGCTGGGGGCCATCAACGACTTCCCCCTGCTGGCCCCCACCTTTGAGCTGATCGGGCTGATCTATAGCGGCTGGTTTCTCTACCGCTACCTGCTCAAGGCCTCGAACCGCCAGGAACTGCTGAGCGATATCGCCGCCATTCGCGACCAGGTGCTGGGTAAAGGCTAGGGCCATAGGCTTTGGCCTTTACCCAACCCAACTGATACGGTAACTGCCCCCTGTATTTTGCGATCGCGGTTCTTATACTGGTTGTAGACTCAACCGGTCGTTAGCGTGATCGTTAGAACCCAGGGGGTTCGTTTATCTATGGCGCAAATCATGGCGCAGACAAAGACAATTACCCAGGCCGTCGAGCGTCTGGGCTATCGAGTCACCGTGGGGGATGTGGCCGCCGAGGCAGGTATCCCCCTGATGGAGGCTCAACGGGGGGTGCTGGCTCTAGCCTCCGATGTGCAGGCTCACCTACAGGTGGCCGAGTCGGGCGAGGTGGCCTACGTCTTCCCCAAAAATATTCAGGCGGTGCTGTGGAGCAAGTCCTGGCGGCTGCGCTGGCAGTCGGCCTGGGAAAAGATTTGGCGGATTTTGTTCTATCTGATCCGCATTTCCTTTGGCATTCTGCTGATTTTGTCGCTGGTGCTGATTGTGGTGGCGATCACCGTAATCGCGATCGCCGCCAGCAGCGCCGGACGCGACGATAACAACAGCGGCGGTGGCGGTCGAGGCGGCGGCGGCGGCATGATCTTCATGCCCCGCATCTGGCTGGGGCCAGACATTTTTTGGATGTTTGACCCGAGGAGCGATCGCCGCAACCGGCCCGCCCGCGCCAAAAGCGAGCTGAACTTTTTAGAGGCGATTTTCTCGTTTTTGTTTGGCGATGGCGACCCCAACGCCGATCTGGACGATCGCCGCTGGCAGGGCATTGCCAAGGTCATTCAGGCCAATGGCGGCGCGGTGGTGGCCGAGCAGATCACCCCATTTTTGGGCGACCTGGGCCAGGGCTGGGCCAGCGAACTCGAAGACTTTATGGTGCCGGTGCTGAGCCGCTTCAACGGCCTGCCCCAGGTCAGCCCCCAGGGGGGCATTGTGTACCAGTTCCCCGAGCTACAGGTGACCGCCAAGGCGCGGCGTGACATCAAACCTCCCCGGTTTTTGAAGGAGCTGCCCCAGCGGTTTAGCCAGGCGACCTCCGGGCAAATTATGACCGCGATCGGCCTGGGTGGGGCCAACCTGATCGGCGCCCTGGTGCTGGGCAACCTGCTGCAGGACCAGGCCCTGGTGGCGCAGCTGGGCGGTGTTGTGGCCCTGGTCAACTCTATTTACTGGGTGCTGCTGGGCTACGGGTCGGCCTTTCTGGGCATTCCCCTGGGGCGCTACTTTTGGGTGCAGCGGCAAAACAGCAAAATTGAGGCCCGCAACGCCGATCGCGAGCAGCGGGTGGAGGCGCTCCAGCAGCTCCCCGACGAGCTCCAGGAGAAGCTGGCCTTTGCCGAGACCCTCACCGCCCAAACGGTGCTGGGTACCGATAACCTGGCCTACACCACCGAGACCGATCTGACCGAGCAGGAAGCGGCCCAGAAGGACAAGATCGATAGCGAGTGGCAGCGGCTCTTGGAGGAACGGGGCGGCGGCTCGTAGGGGCATTGCATGCAATGCCCCTACGAGCGCGGATCGACAACGGCCCCGATAAACAACACCGCTCCCGTCTGGCGATCGCGAATGGCGGCTAAAAAGGGCCGATCCACGACCATTTGAAACGGCTCCTGCGGTATCTGGATCGACGTCGGCATGATGCCGATCGCAGTGCTAGCGGCGGCTTCGGTACCGGCTTCGTTCACCTCAATGAAGGTCTTGTGGCGCACCTGGTTGATGACGGCCTCCAGTTCCGTCAGGCCCGAGAAATCGGCTTTACCTGCCTCAAAGGCGATGCCCATGCCCATCGCCTCCAGGGCTGGAATCAGGTCGGCTTCGTACTCGAACTGGAATTTGGGTAGCTGAATTTCGCCGGGGCGCGATCGCATCTGGTTCATCCAGCCCTGCCAGGTGTCGGCGTTGAGCTGAGCCGCCACCGTTGCCAGGTCGGTGCCGGGGGCGGGCAAGATGACCTCAAAGCTGAGGAATTCGTTGCCGTAGGGTAGGCTGACCGCCTGAAACTGGTCGGTTTCGAGGTAAAGATAGTCGCCGTCCTGGGCCATTAGGGGATGCTGAATTGTTTCACCGCTGGCCAGGGTAAAGGGGCGATCGGTGGTGCGGGCCGGGTCAAAGGCGTCGCTCCAGGCTCCTTTGAAGTAGACGGCGTTGACCAGCACCAGCAGCTGATCGGGGGGCAGGTCATCGACAATGGTGGGAATGCGATCGCGGGTGTGTTCTTTGACCCAGTTGTTGATGCGCTGGACGGCGGCGGGCTGGCCAAAGTCGAGGGCGGCCACCTCTGCGGCGTAGTCGGTCTGCATGCGCTCGATGTAGTCGGCCCGCACGGGTAGCTCCTGATTGTTCCAGAGCGAGTTGGCGATCGCCAGGGCCACCTCAGGGTCGCGCTGCATGAGGGCCTCCATGAGGGCCTGGTTGCCAGCATTGACCTGGGCCAGGTCTAACCCCTGTAGCTGGAGGGTTTGGGCGATCGCCGCCTGGGTCTCGCCGCCTGCGCCGTTGTAGGCCATCGCCAGGGCCAGGGCGACGCTGGTGGGCGAGACCAGCAGGTTCTCGTCGGGAGCCGCTTGGCGCAGTTGATCAAATAGGGCAAAGCCAAAGTCTAATTGGGCCTGTGTCAGGGCGCTATCCATGGTGGGGGCCTGGGCTAAAGGAGATTGAAGGTTCTCCTGGTTAAGGTAGGGGGGCGGTTCGGGGGGCTGAGCCTGCAGCTGGGCGCAGCCTAGGATCAGCCCGGCCAGGCTGCCCGACAACGCGGCCCAGCCCATCCATCGGTGTTGCATAGTAGTCTATCGATTAACGCTGTTTTAAACTTGCCATGGGGGCGAGGGGCGATCGCCCTGGTTTCAAGAATGGAAACTGGTTTGGGAGAAAACAGGAAGACACAACTTTGCAGTAGATCAGGGCGCAACTTAACCAGCCGACCTGGATGCCGGAGACCTTTAATCGATCTTGCGAGGTAAAAGACACTTATCGACCCGTAAGATCTATCCCTGACTGCTGTGTCGATAGTAGGGTTGTCAGGGTGATGGTGTGAGTAGCCCTAACGTAGCTCTCCCACACCTCCAAGCTTAAAACTGCGTCAGATAGTTCTTATAAGAGCGTTAATCTATCGTCATTTTGCGGGCTATCGCTGCCACAATGGGGGGCAATGAGACTCTGTAGCCGCCTAATGACCGCATGAGCCCTGCTAACTTTCAATCCCTAGCCAATTTCATTTGGTCGGTGGCCGATCTGTTGCGCGGCCCCTATCGCCCGCCCCAGTATGAGCGGGTGATGCTGCCGATGACGGTGCTGCGGCGGTTTGACGGTGTGCTGGCGTTTTCTAAGCCCCAGGTGCTGAAGAAATACGAGTTGCTTGAGGCGAGCGGCAAAATTAAAAACGTAGACGCCACGCTAAATGCCTTTGCTAAGGATGAGAACGGCACTTCTCTAGGGTTTCACAACCACAGCAAGCTCGATTTCAAGGCGCTTAAAGGCGACCCCGACAATGTGGGGCGACACCTGCAAGACTATATCAACGGCTTCTCGGAGAACATTCGTAAAATCTTTGAGCGCTTCGAGTTTGACAAAGAGATTGAAAAAATGGAGGAGGCTAACCGGCTGTACCTGGTGGTCTCTAGCTTTGCCGAAATCGACCTGCACCCCAACCGGGTCGATAACATTACCATGGGCCTCGTCTTTGAGGATCTGATTCGGCGCTTTAATGAATTGGCGAACGAAACCGCTGGGGACCACTTCACCCCCCGCGAGGTGATTCACCTGATGGTGAACCTGCTGATGGAGCCAGATGGGGATGTGTTGACCGGGGGTAGCCCCATTGTCACGGTCTGCGACCCGGCCTGTGGCACGGGGGGAATGCTGGCAGAAGCCCAAAACTGGATTCAGGCCCACAACGAAAACGCCATTGTGAAGGTGTTTGGCCAAGACTACAACCCCCGCTCCTATGCAGTAGCGGCCTCTGACCTGTTGATTAAGGGCCACAAAGACAGCCGCATTGAGTTTGGCAACACCCTTACCGCGCCACCCTTTGACGATATTGAGGGGTTTGACTACCTGCTGGCGAATCCGCCCTTTGGGGTGGATTGGAAGGCGGAGCAGAAAGACATTGCCCGCTGGAAAGATTTCAATGGTTACACGGGCAAGCTGCCTCGGGTGAATGATGGGGCTTTGCTGTTTTTGATCTATATGCTCTCGAAGCGGCAGGCGTTCAAGCCATCGGATGACCCACAGCAGAACCAGCGGGGCACTCGTATTGCCATCGTGTTTAACGGTTCGCCCCTGTTTACAGGTGGAGCAGGGTCGGGCGAAAGCGAGATTCGCCGCTGGATTATTGAAAATGACTGGCTAGAGGCGATCGTGGCGCTGCCAGAGCAGATGTTTTACAACACGGGCATTGGCACGTTTATTTGGGTGGTGACCAACCGCAAGGTCAAGCAGCGCCAGGGCAAAATACAACTGATCGATTGTCGCGATCGCTGGCTACCGATGAAACGCAGCCTGGGTGACAAGCGTCGTTATCTGGATGCTGATATTATCGCGACCCTCACCCGTGAACATGGCGCGTTTGCCGAAGGCGACACCAGCAAAATTTTTGACAATGCCGACTTTGGCTATCGCCGCATTACAGTAGAGCGCCCTCTGCGGCTGCGGTTTGAGATTACCGACGATGCTAAGGATATTTTTCTCAATGGTTACCCAGAGTTGCTCGACCCGATTTTAGAAATGGAATCTGAACTGGGCCATGAGCCTTACCTAGACTGGAACAAGGCTTGGGAGTTGGTGCAGTGGGTGTTTAAAGAGTCTGAAGTGACCTGGGCGCTGGGAGCGAAGGGCAGCAAGCAGAGAAAGTTCTTTCGTGATTGCTTTACGGTGGTAGACCCAGAGGCGGCCCCGGTGATTGCGAAGCGGGGGAATAGTGCGGGGGTGGTAACGGCGGAGGATTTGCCGAATCAACGGTTCCCGACGGATTTGGAACTAGCGGAGCTGGATCGGGTGTTTGGGGTGTTTGCTGACCCAGAGGGCAAGAAAAAGAAGACGGTGGAGTATGAGGTGGATGCTAGCCTGCGGGATACGGAAAATGTGCCGCTGAAGGAAAGCATTGTGGAGTTCTTTTTGCGGGAGGTGGGGCCCTATGTGGGGGATGCCTGGATTAACCCAGATGCCAAACTGCGGGATGAGATGGATGGGGGCGTTGGTAAGGTGGGCTATGAGATTAACTTTAACCGCGAGTTTTTTAAGTATCAGCCGCCCAGAAGCCTGAAGGAAATTGATACAGAACTGGCCGAGGTTGAGAGCCGGATTCTAGGGATGCTTCAGGAGGTCACAAACTAGGTATGCTTGTAAAGCAGTCTACTCTTCAGAAAGAACTAACGATATTTTCTTCAGTTCCTCCACACTGGACTGTTAAGAAGCTTGGCTACCTTGCGTCTTTGAAGAGTGGTGAAGGCATTACAACTGATGCTATTGAAGAACAAGGACTTTATCCAGTTTATGGGGGAAACGGCCTGCGCGGATATGCAGACTCTTATACTCACAATGGCGAATATGGGCTAATTGGCAGGCAAGGTGCCTTATGCGGCAACATTAATTATGCAGATGGTAAATTTTGGGCTTCTGAGCACGCTGTTGTAGTAACTCCCCAGGAAAATTGCGATATCAAGTGGCTTGGGGAAACCTTACGTGCAATGGACTTGAATCAATATTCTGTATCTGCTGCACAGCCAGGAATTTCAATCGATAGGATTAGCTCTATCAAAATCGCAGTGCCACCGATTGAAGAACAACGGAAAATTAGGAAGTTTATTGACCGCGAAACCGCAGAGATTGATGCGCTGGTAGCAGACAAAGAGCTAATGCTGGCCCTGCTAGAAGAAAAGCGCCAAGCTCTCATTAGCCACATCGTCACCCGTGGCCTCGACCCCAACGCCCCCCTCAAACCCTCCGGCCTCCTCTGGCTCGGCAACATCCCCCACCATTGGGAAATTCGACGACTGAAGTTCCTTAGCAAATCCTTAGAACAAGGCAGTTCTCCAGTAGCCAGCAATGTTCCTGCACAACCTGATGAATTAGGAGTCCTGAAGTTAAGCGCAATCTCAAAAGGGAAGTTTGTTAGGAACGAAAATAAAGCGCTTCGAGAGTCAGAAGATTCAATTCATAGTCTTTCTCTGAAGGGCGGAGATATTTTAATTACGAGAGGGAACACGCCAAAACTTGTGGGTGATGTTTGCCTGGTTCCGCAGGATGAGCCAAACCTACTCATTTCAGACTTGATTTATCGCCTAAGAGTCAAACACTATGAGATACTCCCAAGTTTTTTAGCACTTTATCTTCTGACATCTCAAGCCCGTTCCCGAATTGAGTCTGATGCAAGAGGTTCAAGTGGCTCAATGGTCAAGATTTCTCAAGGCCATATTTTTGATTGGTATATTCCCTTGCCTCCCAAGGCAGAGCAGCAAGACATTGTTAATACGATCAACCAAGAACAAGCAAAAAACGAGGATTTGAAAAATGAACTTATAAAATCAGTTTCTCTTCTCAAAGAACGTCGCTCTGCTCTCATCACCGCCGCCGTTACGGGTCAAATTCCCCTGGAGGATATGGCGGCATGATTTTTTTGTTGTTCCTATTTAAAAAATAATCTGAGAGAGATAAAAGATTATGAATTATCAAGACATCATCACCATTGAACCCGGTAAGCGCAGCGGCAAACCCTGCATTCAAGGAATGCGCATCACCGTGTATGACATTTTGGAGTATCTAGCTGGCGGCATGACCGAAGCTGAAATTTTAGAAGACTTTTCTGAACTAACCCCTCAAGACATTAGAGCTTGTCTTGCTTTTGCCGCTGATCGCGAGAAGAAACTCTTTTTGGTGACATTGTGAAACTACTGCTAGATGAAAATCTGTCAGATAGGATTATTGCCAGAATTAGTGACTTATATCCTGAGTCCAGTCATGTCAAGTTTTTAGGCTTGACCAACACTGAAGATGCCGTTATATGGGAGTACGCTAAGAACAACAGCTTTACAATCGTATCCAAAGACTCAGACTTTCACCAGCGAAGCTTGCTTTATGGACATCCCCCAAAATTCATTTATCTTCGGATTGGGAATAGCCCTACATCTAGAATCATTCAGATATTAAGAGATAACTTTTCTGCAATTACTGATTTTGAATGTGGTGAGCAAGAAAGTATTTTAATTTTAGGTTAGATATCTTGGTTGATGACTACTGTATTTCTTGAAATAGACCCCCTTGCTTTTCAACGCCGAACAGGAGGAAGTAAGTCAATGGATACCCTAGAAAAATATCGAGCCATTATTCAAAAAATCCTAGCCGACTATGCCGCCATTCCCTACGCCAATCTAGATCTAAAAACCCAAACCATCTTCGATACCGCTAACGATCACTATCTGCTAGTCAATGTTGGCTGGCAAGGTCAGCGCTACCTTTACAACTGTATCGTCCATCTCGACATCATCATCAACAAAATCTGGATTCAGCGAGATAACACCGAAGCAGGTATTGCTCTCGACCTCGAAGACGCTGGCATTCCTTCCCAAGATATTGTCCTTGGCTTCCGAGAACCAACTCTACGCCAATACACAGGTTACGGAGTCGCCTAAAGATTATGAGAATTGACCGCATCGAGATTCACAACTTCAAAAAATTCTCAGACTTTACCCTCGATCTCCATCCCCAGTTCACCCTGCTAGTGGGCGACAATGGCACAGGCAAAACCTCCCTACTCGATGCTTTGGCCATTGCTGCTGGCGTGTGGCTCGTCAACGCCCCAGACACCACCCTATCCAACAGCAAGCGCAACATCCTCACCAGCGAAATTCATCTAGAACCTGTTGAATCTGACGGCATTACCCAATTCATTGAGCATAAACCTGTCCAAATTAAAGCAGTTGGTCGTCTGGGCGATCAGGAAGGAATAGAGTGGACACGGCAAATAAAAGCCAATGGCTCCCGCACCTCCAACGCCGAAGCTAAGACAGTCCTCGACCTGATAAGTGATCTCTACCGGCGTGATCAGGCTGGAGAAAAGCTTTGGTTCCCTATCGTGGCCTACTATGGCGCGGGTCGGGCCTGGTTGCCCTCCAACAAAACTGACCCCAAAGCCAAGCAAATCAATGGTGTTTCTCGCCGCTGGCACGCCTTTTACGACTGCCTTGATGAACGGATTCGCATTGCGGATCTACAAACCTGGTTCCAAAAAGAAGCCCTAGCCTCACTTAAACGCCAAGGCCAAATGCGACAGAGCTTTCAGGTTGTCAAGTACGCCATCTTACGCTGTATTCCTGATGCTGATAATCTGTGGTTCGATGGTGATCGTTCTGAAATTGTGATTTCCATCGATCATCAAGCCATTCCTTTTAGCAATCTCAGTGCTGGGCAAAAAACGGTTGTAGCGCTGATTGCTGATATTGCCATCAAGGTTGTTACTCAAAATGCTTCATTCTTGCAAGATTCAGTGGACTCAAACGCAAGAACTCTCCCTCAAGTCTTGCAAAATACCACTGGCCTCGTTTTGATTGATGAAATTGATGTTCATCTTCATCCTAAATGGCAACGCCAGATAGTAGAAGATCTCAGAACCACCTTTCCCTCAATTCAATTTATTTGCAACACACATTCTCCCATTGTAATTAGTGAAGTTCCAGCGGAATGTATTCGATCTCTAAAGGCTGAAGCTGCTACTACGCCAGCCAATGCCCTTGGGCTTGATGCAAACAGAGTGTTAGATGAGGTGATGAACGTTCCAGAGCGTAATAAAGAAGTTTCGGAAACACTGCATACTGTCTTCCAGCTCATTGACGATGAAGATTTTGATCAGGCACGCCAAACCATCACTAAACTCAGCGAACAAGTGGGTGAGCTAGATCCTGAACTTACTCGTGCTAGAGGCTTAATCAAGTTTTTGGAAAATTAAGCATGAGAAACATTAGCAAAGGAGCAGAGCCAAAATCATTAACCCAGCATCGCTGCAATACAAATTCTGATTATGACAATTATCCAGACAAAGATGATTTAAGAGAAAGCCTCGTGCTTGAGCAACGGGGAATTTGTTGTTATTGCCTACAAAGAATACGACCTAGATCCACAGCCATGAAAATTGAGCACTGGCAATGTCAGGCTCGATATCCTCATCGGCAGTTGGATTACAGCAATCTGCTGGGCGCTTGCCTGGGTTGCCAGGATCAAGAACCAGAACGGCATCACTGTGATACTCGCAAGGGCGATCGCGACCTAACTTATAACCCTGCCGACCCAAACCACGATGTTGAAAGTAAACTTGCTTTTCTAGGGGACGGCACTCTTCAATCCACTGAAACAACGTTTGATCAAGAGATCAATGAAGTTCTCAATCTTAATGAAGGAATTCTAAAGAAGAATCGAAAAGCTCTCTTAGATTCTATCAAAGGTGGATTTATGGGTAATAATCCATCTAAAGCAGATATTCAAAAAGAAATTCGTAAGTGGAATGGAGAACTCGATGACGGGCTGCTGGAACCATTTTGTCAGGTTGTGATCTACTACCTTCGCAAAAAACTCCAAAGAATGTCATGAAAAGCACGTCTGAGACAGCCTTTGAAACCGCTATTGAGTCAGTACTGCTGGCCTCTGGCTTTGAGTGTCACCAATCCCCAGACTTTAACCGCGAGCTAGCCCTTTTCCCCGCCGTTGCCCTGCGCTTCATCCAAACCACCCAAAAGCCCGTGTGGGACAAGCTAGCGGCGCTGCACGGCGAAAACACCAGCGATCGCGTCATCGCCGCCCTGTGCAAGTGGATGGACACCCACGGCGTACTCACCACCCTGCGCCACGGCTTCAAATGCTACGGCAAAACCCTCCGCATCGCCTTCTTTAAACCCGCCCACGGTCTCAATGCCGATCTTGAAGCCCGCTACGCTGCCAACATCCTCGGCCTCACCCGCCAACTCCACTTCAGCCCCAAAAGCGAAAAATCCCTCGATGTTACCCTCAGCCTCAACGGCATTCCCCTGATCACCCTAGAGCTAAAAAACCCCCTCACCGGGCAAACCGTAGCCAATGCCATGGGGCAGTATCGACGCGATCGCGACCCCCGCGAAAAAATCTTCACCTTCAAACAGCGCACCCTGGTTCATTTTGCCGTCGATACCGAAGAGGTCTACATGACCACCCGGCTAGCCGGGTCAGCCACCCACTTTCTGCCCTTCAATCAGGGCAATGACAGCGGCGCAGGCAACCCCACCGACCCAGAGGGCCGCAACTACCGCACCGCCTACCTATGGGAAAATGTGCTCCAGCCCTATAGCCTGCTCGACCTGCTGGCCCGCTTTTTGCACCTTCAAATCGAAGACAAATTTAGCGACGACGGCAAAAAGATCAAAAAAGAAACCCTGATTTTTCCCCGTTATCACCAGCTCCAGGCCGTGCGAGACCTGGTGAACGCCGCCGCCAGCGAAGGCCCCGGCCACAATTACCTGATCGAGCACTCGGCGGGCAGCGGCAAAAGCAACACCATTGGCTGGCTGGCCCACCGGCTCTCTTCTCTGCACAACGCCAACGATCAGCGAGTCTTTGATAGCGTCATCGTCGTCACCGATCGCGTCGTGCTCGATCGCCAGCTCCAAAACACCATTTACCAATTCGACCATCGCCAGGGCGTGGTGCAAAAAATCGAAGAAGACTCCCGGCAACTCGCTGAGGCGTTAGAGAATGCCGTCCCTATCATCATCACCACCCTGCAAAAGTTTCCCTTTGTGGCCCAGCAGCTCGAAAAAATGGCCGCAGAGCGGGGCGGCATCGCCACCGCCACCCTACCCACCCGCAACTGTGCAGTCATCATCGACGAAGCCCACAGTTCTCAATCGGGAGAAACCGCCACCGACCTCAAAGAAGTGCTCGGCGGTGAGGCCCTGCGTAACCAGGCTGAAGCCCTGGCCACAGAAGAAAACGAGTCTGACCTAGAAAAGCTCTACCGCAGCATGGCCAAACGAGGCCACCAGCCCAACCTAAGCTTCTTTGCCTTCACCGCCACCCCCAAATACAAAACCCTAGCCGTCTTTGGTCGCGAGGGTGAATCCTTTAGTCGATACACCATGCGACAGGCGATTGAAGAGGGGTTCATTATGGATGTACTTAAAAACTACATCACCTACAAAACCTTTTACCGCCTGCTCAAAGCCTGTGAAGACGACCCCAACGTAGAGCGCAAGAAAGCGGCCCGTGCCCTAAGTCGGTATCTGCGGCTGCACCCCCACAACATTGCCCAAAAGACCGAAATCATGGTCGAGCACTTTCAAAACGTCAGCCGCCACAAGATTGGCGGGCGGGCTAAGGCCATGGTAGTCACCGGTTCTCGGCTAGAAGCGGTGCGCTACAAGCAAGCCTTCGACCAGCTGATTACCCAAAAAGGCTACGCCATTAAAACCCTGGTGGCCTTCTCTGGGCAAGTACCCGATGACAAAGTGCCCAACAAAACCTACACCGAAGTCGAAATGAACGGCGGCATTCGAGAAAAAGACCTCCCCGCTGAATTTGCCACCCAGGAGTATCAGGTGTTGCTGGTGGCCGAAAAATATCAAACCGGCTTTGACCAACCCCTGCTACACACCATGTATGTGGATAAGCGACTGGCGGGCATTCAAGCGGTACAAACCCTATCTCGCCTCAACCGTACCCATCCCCTCAAAGAAGAAACCTTCGTGCTTGACTTTGTCAACGATCCTGAAGAAATCAGGGAAGCCTTCAAGGTCTATTTCGATGGCGCAACCATGGGCGACGATGTCGATCCTGATCGGCTCTATGAGGTAAAAGGCGAGCTAGATGCGTCTGGCATTTATCTAGACCTAGAAGTGGCTCAATTTTGTCTAGTATTCTTTGCCCCCAAGCAACGCCAAAGCCCATCAGATCACAAGACCATGAACGCGGTTCTAGACAAAGCCGTGGCCCGCTTTCAAATCCTGCTCGATGAGTCAGAAGAAGAAGCCGAGCTGTGGCGGGGCAAGGTGCAAGCCTTCCGCAATCTCTACGTCTTTCTCAGTCAGGTGATTCCTTACCAAGACAGCGATCTAGAAAAGCTCTATACCTATCTCAAGCACCTGGCCCTCAAACTGCCGAAACGAAAATCGGGGCCAAGCTATCAGTTCGATGACGACGTGCAGCTTCAATACTATCGGCTGCAAAAAATCAGCGAAGGCTCGATCAATCTTGCCGAGGGCTATGCCTCTGCCATCGAAGGCCCCAAAGAGCTAGGCAGTGGGCGGGTGCGCGAAGAGCATGTGCCCCTTTCTCGTTTAATTGACCTGCTCAATGAACGGTTTGGCGAAGACCTCAATGAAGCTGACCAACTCTTTTTTGACCAAATTGCTGAGGCTGCTGCCCAGGTAGATGCCATTAGCCAAGCCGCCCAGGCCAACCCCTACGACAAATTTCAGCTGGTCTTTGGTCAAATTCTAGAGTCGATCTTTATCGAGCGGATGGATCTAAACGAAGATCTCTTTGCCCGATACATGAATGACCCAGAGTTCAAGCAATTGGCATCGGAGTGGTTAGGCCAACAGGTTTACGCACGAATTCCCAAGAATATTTCCTACGGTTCTACAGATACGCCCTCGCCGTAGACCTGCTTATAGTGATCTTAAGCAGAGTCTACGGGTCAGATTCCCCTGGGAAACCTGACCCTAGGTCTAGCGTCAGCTCACTTGCTGATGGCCATGGAGAGACGGTCTTTGACCATCGCACTAGAGCAAGCTAAACACCTCTCCCTGCTCTGGCGTAATCAAAATCCCCGATCGCAGGATCATCACCGGCTGACGACCTGTTGCCTACTCCGCATAGGTCAGCAGGTGCAGGGCGTTGATAGTCGATGTTCCTTTCAGAAGCGGCTTCGCCAACGCACCCTCTCCGGCGAACCAATCACTAGATGATGCAACTCATAACGGAGTCAGCCTGTTCCCTGATAATTATGCTATGTCCGAATCGCTCGGGCGATCGCCACACAATCCCCAAACGCGGCATCGGTCTTCACCCCCTGCCAATCCATCGACGGCACCGCCGCCCGGTAGCCCTGGCGTTGCAGCGCCGCAATTAGTCGGTCGCGGTTGGGGATATCCATCTGCCCCCGCCGCCCGATTTCCCCGAGGGGATAGTAGTAGGGCGGCAGCGCTAGCTCCTCGGCCATCATCCCTAGCCGCTTGGCCTGCGATCGCCAGCCCCAATTATTGGCCAGGGTTTGCATAGCTGTCAGCATGGCCTCGTCGTGCAGCGGCCCCAGCCACAGCGGCCCGCTCAGCACGGGGGCATCGGACGGTTCACCCGACCCGTGGCGGCAACTCACCCGGCCCAGGTGCCGCCAATCCACCGTTTGAAACTGGCCGCAGTGGTGACAATAGGCCAAGAATCCATAGGTGGCATCCGTCAGCGTTGGCTTACTGACCAGGCGCACCATCACCCGATGCACCTGGCCGGTGAACAGGGAAAATACCGGCTCGATGCCTAGTCCCCGCGCCGCCGCCGTCTGGGCGGCGTGGCCGAGCACGAGCCGCAGACCCTGCTCGTGGACGGCGGGGTGCGATCGCGCCCAGGCCCCGTAGGTTCTCAAACTGCGATCGGGGTCGTGGCCGCTGGTAGCCCGGCCATCGGTGCTGGTCAAGTACAGCAGGCCCCCCAGTCGGGTGGCCCACAGCCCGGTGCTCATGTAGGGGGCAGGGCCACCAAAGTTATCGATATCCACCAGGTCATAAAAGTCGCGCTGCTGGGAGCAGGTAAAAAACACCTGGTTGGCATCCTGGTGGGTGATGCGGTAGGTGCTGGGGGGCAGCACCGCCAGATTTTGCGCCAGCATTTCAGCCAGGTCAGGGTTTCCCTCATTGGCCCAGACAAAGTCAGCCCCGGCCTCTAGCCCGTAGCGCAGGGGCCGCACACCGC
The DNA here is from genome assembly GCA_041739575.1 of Nodosilinea sp. GTDB lineage: Bacteria > Cyanobacteriota > Cyanobacteriia > Phormidesmidales > Phormidesmidaceae > Nodosilinea. The sequence continues at coordinate 17,230 of JBGSNT010000136.1, forward strand.
AGCCGGTCATGGCGTCGAGCACCCGCAGTGTGCCGTGGCGCTGTCGATGCACCGCCGCCGCTAAAACGGCGAGGTCGCGGGCGATCGCACTCTGGGGCCGGTAAAAGGCAGACCCCACCGCAAAGGTGGCCTTGCCCTCCTGAACTAAACCCTGGGGTGACCCAAGGGTCACCGAGCGGCCTCAACGGCGCGGGCGATCGCCCCCTCTAGGGTGGTCTTATCGAATTCGGTGAGCACAAAGACTTCTTGAACGGTCTTGCCTTTGCGGGCAATTAGCTTAAACCCACCGCGAATGGGCACCGACACCTTTACCCGCAGCTCGGGAGAGTGGGACCTGACATTTGCAATTACCCCTGGGGTAACGGTGCCAATGCCGGGCTGCTCTAACAGCCGTTCGAGGATGGGAATCAGCCCGGGCAAATGGGTGGAGTGGTTCCAGACTAGGCGACCGTCCGAGGCTTGTGTCATGGGTAGTTGTAATAGGTGGTGTGGAATTACGCTTTTTCTAAGGGGGCCATGGTTAAGCCAGCTCGAGTGAGCTGGGTATGGTACAGTTCCGCCTGCTCCAGGGGGCCAACCCAAACCACGGCTTGACCGTCGTGATGCACTTGGTTAGTCAGCTCCCAGGCGCGATCGCTGCCCATGCCCGGAATGTACTTCATCAGACATTCAGCGACGTGCTCAAAGGTATTGAAATCGTCGTTGAGAACGATGATTTTGTAGTTGGGGTAGGTCTGGCGAGTGGTTTGGCGGGTCTTTTCGGGGGCAATGGTCGGCGCTGCAGAAACCGCTTGGGGCAAAACCGGAGTCATAGGGGCGAATCCTGAAAGTATTGTCCTGCCAGTGTTCTATAAACCAGAGGCTTATTCCTTTAGTGTATCGAATTCTGCTGCCCTTCCCAAACTCGATTAAAGGTTTGGGGGGGATAGCCACGGCAGCCGCAATAGGCCTGGGGATGGAGAATCCAGGAGTTAGGAGCCAGAAGCCAGTGCTCTCCTGGCTTCTGGACTCCTGGCCTCTGGACTCCTGGCTTCTGGCTCCCTCCAGGGCGATTTATCTCGCTCTGAGGTGATACCCGGTTTGGGGGCAGGGGGTAGAAGCCCCCTAGGCCAGCAGAACCTGACCCGCCGCCGCCACCCCGGCCCCCGGCGTGAACTGGTCGTAGCCCAGCTTGGTTAGGCTAGCCTCTAGGGCCGCAACGGCGGTCAGCACATCGCGATCGGCCACAAAGCCCAGGTGGCCAATGCGAAAGATTTTGCCCTTGAGGTGGTCTTGGCCCCCGGCCAGGGCAATGTCAAACTGCTTTTTCATCACTGAGCGAATTTGCTCGGCATCAACCCCCTGGGGCATGACGGCGGTGATTGCCGGGCTGGCACAGTCGTCGGCCCCAAACAGCGGCAGGTTGAGGGCCGCCATGGCGGCGCGGGTGGCCCGCTTCTGGCGATCGTGGCGGGCAAAGATGGCCTCTAGCCCTTCTTTCTGCATCATGTGCAAGGCGGCCTGGAGGGCAAAGAACAGGTTCACCGGCGGGGTGAAGGGGGTGGTGTTTTTGGCCGCCCCTTTGCTGTAGGGCTTGAGGTCTAGATAAAACTTGGGCAGGGTCGCGGTTTCGTAGGCCTCCCAGGCCTTGGCGCTGACGCTAACGAAGGCCAGACCGGGCGGAATCATGTAGCCCTTCTGGGAGCCCGAGGCCACCACATCCAGGCCCCAGGCATCCACCGGCACCGAGCAGGCCCCCAGGCTGGTCACCGCATCGACAATGATCAGCGCGCCGTGGGCCTTGACGTAGCGGTTGATGGTTTCCAGGTCGTTGAGCACCCCGGTGGAGGTTTCACTGTGGGTGATGATCACCGCCTTGATGGCCTTGGCGGTGTCGGCCTCAAGCGCCGCTTTAAAGTCGTCGGGGTTGAGGGGCTTGCCCCACTCGGCCTTGATTTCGTGGGTATCGAGACCGTAGGCGCGGGCCAGGTCGCCCCAGCGTTCGCCAAACTTGCCGTTGTTGCCCACCAGCACCTTGTCGCCCGCGCTGAGGAAATTGATGATGCCTGCCTCCATGGCCCCGGTGCCGCTGGCGGCCAGCACCAGCAAGTCATTTTGGGTCTGGTGCAGCCACTTGAGGTTTTCGGTGACCTCGGCCATCATGGTGCTAAATTCGCCGCTGCGGTGCCCCATGGGGTGCTTGGCCATGGCCAACAGCACCTGCTCTGGTACAGGGGTCGGCCCCGGAATCATCAGCATTAACTTGTTTTCCATGCCTGCTACTACCCAACTCTGCAAATGAAGGAACAAACCTCCAGCTTATCAAGAAGGGTTGGGGGGTGAGACTTTTCTTTCAGGTCTTGTAAGAAGTCCCCGCCGTAGGCTGGGCAAAGGGCCAAGCCCGTGCCCATTGCCGCCGCCCGTCGCCGCGTTGTAAAGATGGGCACGCTTCGCTTTGCCTATCCTACGGGTTGGCTGCATTTCTTCGCGGTGTTGTAAGAAGTGCTAGGGGATTTTAGATTGGGGGCAACTGGATCATTGGAATGCCATGCCTTCCGGAAAGAGGTCAGCTATCTTTGGTGTATATCCATGAACCTGGGCGTAGATTTTGCCTGGGATCGGTCGGCACTTCACCAGGGCAAACCAGAGCATGGGCGACCACATCTTCATCTCCCACTCCAGCAAAAACGACGCCACAGTTCAGCGGCTGCGGGAAACGCTGGAGATCCATGGCCAAACCACCTGGGTGGATTCGCGAGAGCTGACCGGCGGGGATGCCCTAACCCCCACCATTGAAACTGCCATTCGCACCGCCCGTCATTGTGTGGTGGTGATCAGCCTTGACTCCCTAAGCTCGGCATGGGTGCAAAAAGAAATCCGCTTGGCCTCAGAGGTGGTCCAAGCCCGCGCCGATGGCTACAAGGTTATTCCGGTGGTACTGCCAGGGGTGCAGCGGGGAATTTTGAAACCGTTTTTCCCCAACGACCCCATCCACATTTTTGTTAGCGACACTCCCAACGGCCTTGACGAGGCTATGCCCTATATCTTCGCCGCCCTGGGGCTGCAACTGCCCGCCGACTGGCAGCGGGGAGAGTCTGTCCGGGTCGAGCCCGTCGAAGAACTGCTGCTCAAGCTCACCGACCCCCACATTACCGAGCACGACGGCCTTCGCCGCGCCGCCGCCACCGCCGAACTCACCTACATCCCCGCCGACCGCAGCCGCGACATCACCAGCCGCCGCTACCGCTTTACCGCCCCCCTGGGGCCATTAGAGCTAGATGACCTGCGCTGGTACATCGAGAAATATTACCAGTGGCCCACGGGGGTGTTTAAGCAGCGGGCGGGCCAGACAGAACAGAACCTGCCGCTCTGGGGCAAAGCCCTCTACGATGCTGCCCTCAGCGGCGAAACTGCTCGCGAGCCACTGTCCGAGTGGCAGCGCACTACCGGCAGCCGTCGTTTTTCCATCCAGGTAGACGGGGAACCTCTCGAAGGCACCCCCGAAGAAGAAGCGAATCAGTTTCGCGAAGCCGCCAGCGATTTGCTGTCGCTGCCCTGGGAGGTTTTGCACGACGGCAAAGGCTATCTCTCTCAGGGGGCGAACGGGGTGCGGGTGCGGCGACGACTGCCCAACCGTGAGCGCACCCAAACCCTAACCGCCGACCTGCCCATTCGGGTGCTGCTGGTTAGCCCCCGCCCCGAGGTAGACGAGCAGGGCAACCCCGTCGGCTACATCGACCACCGCATCAGCGCCCTGGCCCTGGTGAAGGCGGTAGAAAACCTGGGCGAAGCCCTGGTCAAGGTGGATATGTTGCAGCCGCCCACCTTTGCCGCCATGAAAGCCGCCCTCCAGCGGGGAATAGCTGAAAACGACCCCTACGAAATCGTCCACTTCGATGGCCACGGCGTCTACGACCAGCGGGTGGGGCTGGGTGCCCTGTGTTTTGAAGACCCCCGCGACAGCCAAAAGCTGGGCCAGCGCCTGCTCCAGCTCGTGCACGCGCCAGCGCTGGCGGCGGAGCTGCGGCACTATGGCGTGCCGCTGATTTTCTTAGAAGCTTGCCAGACGGCCCAGTCTAGCGCCGACCCCATGACCTCGGTAGCGGCCAAGCTGCTAGAAGAAGGGGTGGGCTCGGTGGTGGCCATGAGCCACTCGGTGCTGGTAGAAACCGCCCGCCGTTTTGTGGAGCAGTTTTACACCAGCCTAGGGTCGGGTCAGCGGGTGGGCGATGCCATGCTGGCGGGGCAAGCCGCCCTCTACGACGACCCCTACCGGTTCAAGATTATGGGGGCGGGCGACCTGAGGCTGCAAGACTGGTTTGTGCCGGTGCTCTACCAAGAAAAAGACGACCCCCAGCTCTTTACCGTGGCGGTGGGGGAAGCGGCGGATCGGCTGGGCCGCCAGCGGCGACAGGTGCAGCTGGGCCAACTGCCCGAGGAACCGGAGCACCACTTTGTGGGCCGCAGCCGCCAGCTTTTGCACCTGGAGCGCCTGCTCCAGCAGGAACCCTACGCCGTGGTGCGCGGCAGCGGCGGCCTGGGCAAAACCGCCCTCACCACCGAGCTTGCCCGGTGGCTGGTGCGATCGCACCGCTTTGGCCGCGCCGCCTTTGTCAGTGTGGAATCGCAGAATGTGCAGGATGTGCGGGGGGTGCTGGATGCGATCGGTCGCCAGCTAGTACCCAACTACACCGTGGCCCAGTATGGCGACGACCAAACCGCCGCCCTGCAACCCGTGGAGCGCGCCCTGCGCGACTACCCCACGGTGATCGTGCTCGACAATATGGAGAGCGTGCTGCCCGATGCCCAGGGCAACAACCCCGCCGGGGTGGCGGATGTGACGGAGCTGCTGGCCCTCTGTGAAAAACTGCTGGCCGCCAGCCCCCGCTGCCGCCTGCTGTTTACCAGCCGCGAGCCATTGCCCGCCCCCTTTGCTAAGGCCAAATGCACCGTCGAGCTGGGGCGGCTGAGCGAAGCCGAAGCCGTGCAGCTGGTGGAACAGGTGATGGCCCAGCACGGCTGGGAGCCACCCGCCAGCGACAACGCCACCACCCCAGAAGAGATCACCGAACTGGTGGAAACCGTGAACCGCCACCCCCGCGCCCTGGTGTTGCTGGCCCGCGAAGTGGCCCACGGGGTACGGGCGACCACGCAGACTGTGGCGGCGCTGATGGCGAAGCTGGAGCGAGAGAATGCGGGCGACAGAGAAAACTCGCTCTATGCCAGCGTGGAGCTGTCGCTGCGGCGATTGCCGGAGGAGGTGAGGGAGCGGGTGAATCGGCTGGCGGTGGTGCATGGTGGGGGCAACATAATTGCCTTGAGCCAGGTGATGGATCTGGACGTTGAACAGGCTAAGGCCGTTGCTGCCATGCTGATCGATGTGGGCATGGCGGAACAGCAGGAGTACAGCTATCTGCGGCTCGACCCGGCCCTGCCTGCCTACCTACAGCTGGGGCAACCCCCAGAGCACCTGGCCCAGCTCACCACTACCTGGGCCGAGGCCATGGTGCAACTGGTCGATTTTCTGTATCAGCAAATCTCAAAGGATAGCCGACTGGCGTTTCGGCTGACGCTGCTGGAGCTGCCCAACCTGATGGCCCTGCTCGACTATCTGATGCCGCGGGTCGAGGCGGATAGTGCAATGGCCGAACAGGTCGCCAACACTGCCGGGAAGGTTGAGCAACTGCTGGAGTTTCTGAACCGCCCCCAGGCCTTGGCGCGGGCGGTGGCCCTGCGGGAGCGGGCAGCGGCGGCCCTGCCCGCGTGGGGCAACGCCCGCTTTGAGAATGAGCGCCTGCAAATTGCGCGTCTGCTGGGCCAGGGGCAACTGCAAGCCGCCTACGACCAGGCCCAGGTGCTGCTGGCCCAAGCCCAGGCGGTGGGGCCAACCGCCTACAGCGGAGCGGATTATGATTTGGCGATGGCAACAAACTTGCTGGGCCAAGTGTATTCTGCGGCGGGTCAGGCTTCCTCAGCTTTGGATCTGTTTATAGAAGCCCAGCGGCTGTTTGAGGACATTGATGATGGTGCCCGCATGGCATCCGTTATCTTGGCCCGGCAGGCCGACTGCCTTATGGTCTTGGGACGGCTGGAGGATGCGGCGGCTAAGTACGAGGAAAATATCCAACTTGCCGAAAATCTGGAAGATTTTCGGCAAGTTGCGGTTGGGAAGGGGCAATTGGCTGATGTGCTAAGGATGCAGAAGCGTTATGAGGAGGCGATCGCAGAGCACACCGCCGCCCGCACCCTGTTTGAACAGCAAAATGAACCCCAGATGGTGGCCGTTGCCTGGCATCAGACCGGCATAGTCTACCAAGAGGCCGGACAGTACAACGCCGCAGAAACCGCCTACCGCCAGTCTCTAGAGATTAAGACTCAGATGGGCAATCGGGCAGGGCAGGCAAGTAGTTTGAATCAGCTTGGGAATCTCTATGACAGCTGCTTAAATCGCCATGAAGAGGCGTTGACCTTTTACCGACAGGCGGCGGATATTTATGTACAGCAAGGGAACTTGCGGTACGAAGGTGCAGCCCGCAACAACATCGCCAATACGCTATACAAGCTCCAGCGGTACGACGAAGCGCGAGGGGAAATCCGGCGGGCGATCGAGTGTAGGCAGCCCTTCGGTGTCGCAGGAGAAATCTGGCAATCCTTCTCCATTCTGCACGACATCGAAACCGCCACCGGCAACCCAGCAGCGGCGCGGGCGGCATGGCAGCAGGCCCGCGATGCCTACCTCGCCTATCGGCAGCAGGGCGGCTACGCACAGTCCTACGGCGGCAAGCTAGTCGATCACGTTTTGGGTCTGCTGGCCCAGCAAAAGAGCAATGGAGTCCAGCCGCTGTTCGATCAGCTCACCAGCGATCCAAACACCTCAGACTCCCTTAAACAGCTCATCCAGGCAATGGTCGCTATCCTCAACGGCTCCCGCGACCCCGCCCTAGCCGACGACCCCGCCCTCAATTACGCCGATGCCGCCGAGGTGTTGTTTTTGCTTGAACGGCTATCGTCCCAGGGACCGGGTGCCTAGCCCCATTGTGTGGCAACGTTCACAGGTTTGCCCAGGCACCCGGTCCCTCACTGTGAGATGGTTGAGACGTTAGGGATTGTGGTTGGTGGGAGATTCTACAATTGCAGAAACGAGAATTATCCAACTCAACCAGGAGAAACCCTATGGCCCCCTGGGTAAAAGACCCTCATTCCGGTGGGATTAAAGTCCCCAAAGCAGCTCAAGAGCGCACCAAACAGCGGATTTTGGACTATGCCGAAGCGCACTATACGGGGAAATATAATCGCCTCGACATTCGCTTCCGGAGCCAATTTTGCTACATAGACGCCTATGTCGAGCCTGTTCTGGCTCCAGACTTTCCACCTCCAGACTTTCCTGAAACACGGGAAGAATGCCTGGAGCGGATGCGAAATAATCCTATCCATCTTTGCCGACTACGTTACTTCGGCGACGAAGATTCTTGGAGCTTCGCCTTCTACACCTACAGCAACGAAAAATATGAACCCTGTTTCCTCGATAACGGAACCTTCTACGGCACTCCAGAGGAAGCTTTCAAATCTGCGGCAGTTTATCTTGAGTAAGCACCAGATTGTGGGCGGCATCCCACTGGTCTGCTTTGGCGATGGTCAAGGCTTTGGCATGATCACAGGTCATACCATATCCTCCTTTCTCAAGTACGCCGTCGTGGCGTGGTTACTCTTCATTCAACGGTTGAGCCGTTTTACATAACCCGCAGGATTTGAGTTCAGGGCTACAAACAACTGTGCGAGGTCAACCTCACGCTGTAGATCACATAATGTCGTTTAAAGCTCCGCCCATACAGAACACGATGTCAATCATGGCTTTACCCCTTACCCTCCAAAAGCTCACGGCCCAACCCATTACCCCAGAGGCCTTTGCCCCCTTTGGCCAGGTCATCTTCCCCAGCGTCGACGGTGCTCCCTTTGGCCCCGCCGATGCCCAGCTTCAGCTAGAGGGCGGCATTCCTCGCTTTTATCTCATGACGTTGGTAGGCAGGGGCACCCGGTTTCGCACCATTACCCGGCACCAGCGCTGTACCCAGTGTTTAGGAGCGCTGGAGGGCAAAGACTGGCTGATGGGCGTGGCCCCACCGGTCAGATCTAACCAGCCCGACCCCCAGAGCATTCAGGCCTTCCACATCCCCGGTAACTGCTTTATCAAGCTAGAGGTGGGCACCTGGCACGCCGGGCCGTATTTTACGCACCCCAGCGTCAGCTTCTACAACCTGGAGCTGAGCGACACCAACATTACCGACCACCACACCTGCAATCTGGCCCAGGCGTTTGGGCTGGAGTTTGAGATCAACGCTAAGGAACTTGCCGGAAAATAAGGTGCCCGTTGATCGGGTTTCGACTCCGCTCAACCCTCGACGGCTGAAGGTAGAGGGGAGATGAGTTGTTCAGATTCCCCTACTCCTCCACTCATCTACTCCCCCACTACCGGGCGATCGCACCCTCCACCGCTTCAGCCAGCAACGGCGGCAGCACGTAGGCCGTAGCCTGCTTAATGGCGGGCGATCGCAGCCCGTAGGGCACCTTTCCCCCTGTCGCCTCGGCGTACTGACGGCAAAACTCCGCCAGGTCGGGGGCCGCCGCCTGGGGCGAGAGACCGTTAAAGATAAAGGTGAGCTTGTCGGGGGCGCTGAGGGCGGCATTGCAGGCGCGATCGCAGGCGGCCATACAGCGCACCGGCTGTAGGGTAATGGTAGCGTCTGTAGCAGCCAAGCTCTGGGCTAAGCGATCGATCAGGTACTGTCCGCCAGTGGTGTCGCCCGCACCTGGCTCGGGGCTGGGGAACTTGCACAGGGCGCAGATAAATAATGTGGGTTTTGGGGACATGGTTAGGGCAATAGTTTAAGAGCTAAAGGCGCAATGGGGAGCTAGCTTTGAGGGGTCGGTTTTGCAGGGGCCACCTAGAAGAGGCCACTGAATTCAAAACTCAAAACTCAAAACCTACTGGGTTTGGGATGGGTCGGAATGGGTAAACTCGCCTTGGCGATTGCCCATCTGGCGAAAGCACTCGGGCGGCGGCACGGCCCACCCCTTCAGGCAGGTGATGTAAGGGCGCGAGTCGGCCAGCAGCAGCAAAATGGCATCCTGGGCGGGGTCATAGGTGGCAACGGCGGCGTCTACCACTCGCCCCTGCTCGGCCTCTAGGGCCAGGTCGATTCCGCAGTGGGCCAGCTGGCTCTGGGCTACAAACCGGGCAGCGTAGGCCACAGGGGTGCAACTCCAGTCCACGGCGGCGCTAACGCCATAGACCTCGCACACCACAATTCCCCGGCCCTGCTGAAGAAATCCCTGCCAGGCAACCTGGCCCAGGGGGAGCCAGTATTCATGAATAAACAGCGGCTGCCAGTCGCCAAAGCAGCCCTGCCACACGGTGTCTTTGACGCGCATAGGTTAACTGGCGCGATCGAAAACAGCCAACATTGACAGCTCTGGGCAGCTATGGCCCAGGGCAAAGCAAAGACTATAAGTAGTCATCTGTACCTCGCAGATGGAATCTGATGTGAACATCCATCGGCGGGCATTCTGACTCGGTCAATTTTGGATTGGCGATTTTAGATTTTGGAGCAGCTATCTAGAGTCCAAAATCGGCAATCTAAAATCCAAAATCACCTTACAGCTGCGGGACAGTGGCAGATTTTCACTGCGCTTTCCCCGTTTCCTTTAGCGGCTGACCCCGCTAAAACCGACAGAGCTGCATACTAGCATTTCGGGGACCAGGCGATCGGGCGCGGATAGATTTTTTAACTAGCGGGCGGGCTTGCAGGGCTATCGTTTCTGGGGAGCCCGGCGGCGGCGATAGGCATCTATATAAACTACGTTGTGGCCGGCGCGGTGATCGCCATGGTGAGCTAGCAGCCCGACGGCTTTGATCTGCTCCGCCAGGTCAAGGGATAGGGTGGAGCCGGTCTCGGGGGGCACAAGAAGCTGTTTGAAGCTGACGTTGAGTTCAGCCCCCGGTGCCCAACTCTGCTGACGAATCCAGCAGCGATCGCGATCGCACCGCACTACTACAAAATCGGGTACGTGGTCATCTTGACCCTTGAGCCGTACCTGTGAGCCTGGCCGAATCGTTAAGGAAGCCATAGCGCTACACCTGCAAAAGGCTAGCCGTTACCATCTCAGTATATAGTTCATCTGAACTGTTTTTGGGTGGGCTATCTACAAAAATCAATATTCAATTCTGACTATTTTAGAGCACGTGGTTTGAGATTGGGGTTAACGGGCGGTGTCAGGGGGTTAACGCTAGATTTAGGTGGATGGGTCCGCCGCTGCTCCAGGGCTGGGGGGTATGGCAGACTAAAAGAGTGATCTTTTCGGTTTCCTATGCCCCTTCAGACTCCCCTATTGCCCCTGGCTCAGGTGCTTCAGCAGCGGCGCGATCGCCTGGCCCAGCTTTACCCAGGGCCGGTGCTGCTGTGGTCGGGGCAGCCGACCCCCCGCAACTTTCCGGCCAATACCTATCCCTTTCGCGCTAACAGTCACTTTTTGTACTTTGCCGGGGTGCCCCTGGCAAAGGCTGCCATTCACCTGGAGGGGGGGCGGGCGACTTTGTTGATGGATAACACCTCCCCTGAGGCGGCGCTGTGGCACGGGGCTACCCCCTCCCGCGACACCATCGCGGCGGCGATCGGGGCGATCGCCGCTTACCCCTACTCCTCAGTGGACGACTATCTAGATGGGGCGGCCACCTTGCCGAACCAGGCCAGGTCTGCCGGGGCTCCCGCCGCTGCCGTGGCCAACTTTCTAGAGGCCCTGGTCGCTCTGCGGCTTTACCACGACGACTACGCCCTAGAGCAAATTAAGGCGGCGGCGGCGGTTTCTGTGGCGGCCCATCGGGCCGGTATGGCCGCCACCCCTGGTGCGACTACCGAGGCGCAGGTGCGGGCTGCCATGGAGGGGGTGATTATGGCCCAGGGCATGACCTGCGCCTATAACAGCATCGTCACCGTCCATGGCGAAGTGCTCCACAACGAGCAGTACCACCATGGACTTGCCCCCGGCGATTTGCTGCTGGCCGACGTGGGGGCCGAGGCTCCCAGCGGCTGGGCCTCGGATATTACCCGCACCTGGCCGGTGTCAGGCCGGTTTACCCCGGCCCAGCGGGATGTTTATGCGGTGGTGCTGGCGGCCCACGATGCCTGCATTGAGGCGGCCCAACCGGGGGTCGAGTACCGTGACCTGCATCTGTTGGCCTGCCGCACCCTGGCGACGGGGCTGGTGGACCTGGGTCTGCTCAAGGGGCATGCCGAGGATTTGGTGGCGCGGGATGTGCACGCGCTGTTTTTTCCCCACGGGGTGGGGCACCTGCTGGGGCTAGATGTCCACGACATGGAAGACCTTGGCGATTTGGCCGGGTACGCGCCGGGGCGGCAGCGCAGCGATCGCTTTGGCCTCAAGTTTCTGCGCCTAGATCGACCCCTGGCGGCCAATATGGTGGTCACCATCGAGCCCGGCTTTTACCAGGTGCCCGCCATCCTAGGCCCGGCCCGCCAGTCGGGCCAGTACGACGATGCAGTTAACTGGGGCCGCCTGGCCGACTTTCAATCGGTGCGTGGCATCCGGATCGAAGACGATGTGCAAATTACCCCCACGGGCAGCACCGTCTTAACTGCGGCGCTGCCGACCCGGCCCGAGGCGGTGGAAGACTTGGTGCACTCGCCCTAGCGCTGGGGGCCTGCTCCCAGCCATTCCCCAGGGGGGATTTTGCTGGGGAATGTCTCGATTTTCTTAACCTTTACTAAGGTGCGAAATAATTCTGCCCTCTGGGGGGCTGGTATGATTGAAGTGAAACGTCTTTAGCCGGTTCCCATGGATTCTCTAGATCTCGCTCCCCAGGCTCAGACAAATCTTCGGGTGGGCCTAGGTCGTGTACTGATTGTCGAAGACGAGGCACTGATTCGAGAAACGGTGGCCCTAGGGTTGGCCGAGGAAGGATTTGACATTCTCATCGCCGAAGATGGTTTGACCGCCCTCGACATGCTGGGGGGCACTTCCGTGTCTAGCCGCACCAACCGACCCGACATCAACCTGGTGGTGCTCGATCTCATGCTCCCTGGTATGAATGGCCTAGACCTCTGTCGGCTGCTGCGCCACCAGGGTATTGATGTGCCCATTCTGGTGCTGAGCGCCAAGGGCACCGAGACCGACCGGGTAGTGGGTCTCGAAATTGGCGCTGACGATTATCTGGCCAAGCCCTTTGGCATGCGAGAACTGGTGGCCCGCTGTCGGGCGCTGCTGCGGCGGCAGCGGGGCAAATCAAAGGCTGAAAAAGATAACGTCCTTAAATTTGAAGACATTACTCTGTACCCCCAGGAATGTCGCGTGTTTCTGAAGGGCGACGAAATCAGTCTGTCGCCCAAGGAGTTCCGCATTCTGGAAATGTTCATGGGGCAGCCCCGGCGGGTGTGGTCGCGCGACCAGATCATCGATCAGGTTTGGGGTCATGACTTCATGGGCGATAACAAAACCGTGGATGTGCACATTCGCTGGATTCGCGAAAAACTAGAGGTTGACCCCAGCCATCCCCACTACCTCAAAACCGTGCGGGGCTTTGGCTATCGTCTAGGCTAGCGGTCTGGGGATAGCCCAGGCTGGGGCATGTTTATTTGTTGAGGTACCCGGAGTGATTACTCACATGGGTTTAAATTCGGCAACAAATAAACCTTCTACTGAAATTCTCGTCTACGCTAGAGCTGCAGGGTTTGGATAATCGGGCTGCGCTTCAGCTTTTGTGCGAGGCGCTGGCTCCGGTGGAGTTGCCTGCCAAACGCTCTCAAATTGGCGTAATGCTATATGCCGCTCACCATTCTAATTGCTGAAGATGACGAGGGGACTAGGCTTTCCCTTTGCGATTATTTAGAATTGGAGGGCTACTCGGTCATTATGGCGAGTCGGGGTGAGATGGCCCTTCAGCAGGTTTTTAGCCACCAGCCCCAGCTGATCATTACTGATATTGGCATGCCCGGCCTCGATGGCTATACCCTGGTGCAAAAGGTGCGCGAGGATCCGGCCTTTCGTCTGCTGCCGGTGATTTTTTTGACCGCCCACAACCAGGTCCAAGACCGTATTCGGGGCTACCAGCTGGGCTGTGATCTGTATTTAGCTAAGCCCTTTGAACTGAGCGAACTGGGCGCGATTGTGCGCAACCTGCTAGAGCGATCGCAGCTACTCCAGTCGGCGTGGATTCAGCAGGTGGCTTTGGCCACGGCCCAGCAACGGGCGATTCAAGCGGCTGAGCCGCCCCATACCCCTGCCCCCTGGCCCGTCGATGGGGCGGCCCTCTCCTCTGACTTCACCGCCCGCGAGCAGGACGTGCTGGCGCTGCTATCCGATGGGCTGTCGAATACTCAAATTGGCGATCGCCTGTTCCTCAGCCCCCGCACCGTTGAGAAGTATGTCAGCAGCCTGCTGCGCAAAACCGAGACCAGCAATCGCTCTGAGCTGCTGCGCTTCGCCATCAGCCACCACCTGGTGCCCTGAGGGGCTGCCCTAGGAGACTGTGGCGTTTAGCAACTATTCCAACATCTAGGGAGCAGGGGGGCTAGGGAGCCAAGGGTGCCGGAATGGCAGCCAAATTTCGGCGTTGCTGAATTGAGGCATGAATTTGGGTAGGGGCAAACGGCCGTTTGCCCTACAGGAGACATTGAGTTCTTGATTCCTATCCGTGTTCAGCAACCCCAAATTTCTGCCCAGCAGTCCTAGACCCATGGGATAACCGATCGGTCATTCCCTCGATCATCTGCCCAGCCCCTGCTTCTCTGGCCGTAGAAAAGTGGCAGTATGGAGACTGCTTAGCCTGGCGTTTGCGGTACTTGATTGTCTCCCATGGTTACCTCTCCCCGACCCCAGTTTGTGCTCGCCTCAGCGTCAAAGGGTCGCCGCCTGCTGCTGGTGGGGGCGGGCATTCACCCCTTTGTGTGCCCCAGCAACTTCGACGAAGACCGGGTTGAGGTCACCGACCCGCCCAGCTATGTGGCGACCCTGGCCCGCTGCAAGGCCGAATCCGTAGCGCCTCAGTTTCCCAGCGCGCTGGTGCTGGGCTGCGACTCGGTGATGGCCTTTAGGGGCAAAATCTACGGCAAACCAGCGGATAAGGCGGATGCGATCGCCCGGTGGCAGGCGATGCGTGGTCAGATGTGCGAAATTCACACCGGCCATGCCCTGATGGCCCCCAGCGGCGTCACCCTGGTGCGCAGTGCCGTTACCCGTGTCTATTTTTCCGATGTTGACGATGCCACCATTGAGGCCTACGTCAACTCAGGGGAACCCCTGGCCTGCGCTGGTGCCTTTTCCATCGACGGTAAGGGCGGACTGCTGATCGAAAAAATTGAGGGCTGCCACACCAACGTGATTGGCCTCAGCCTACCCCTGCTGCGCTCGATGCTTGACCAGTTGGGCTACCGGGCGACGGAGTTTTGGTGAAGGTTCCTTTTCCGATACACTGAAGCAATGCCCAAAATTGGGCCGCCTTACGCTGGGGCTTGACGTCGAATTTAGGCTCGATGGGGCCGCAGAATGATAAGGTTTTGTGTTGTCGATTAATTCTTAAACGAGGCGTTGGAGAACCATGAGCGCAGAGGTCTTTGATAAGGTCAAAAAAATAGTCACCGAGCAACTGGGGGTTGAAGAGGCTGACGTTAAGCCTGAGGCCAGCTTTGCCAACGACCTGGGCGCCGATTCCCTCGATACCGTAGAGCTAGTCATGGCCCTGGAAGAAGAGTTCGGTATTGAAATCCCCGACGAAGCCGCTGAAGGCATTGCCACCGTGCAGGATGCCGTTAACTTTATCCAAGAAAAGTCAGCGGCCTAGGACCTGCTGGATGGGGCAGTGGAATTCATCACGTTTTTGAGCGGGGGGCTATACCGGCTCCCTGTTCTTGGCAATTCTGTTCTTGGCATTAAGGCCCTCGTCTTCCAAGGGCGATCGATCTTTGCCCCGTCTGTTCATACAGTTTTGACCCGGATACGGTTTACCTGAAATTTGGCTATGGCAAACTCTGACTCAAAGCGCGTTGTGGTGACTGGCATGGATGCCATTACCCCCATTGGCAATAGCCTGGAAGACTATTGGGCTGGTCTGGTGGCTGGGCGCAGTGGTGTTGCTCGCATCACCCACTTTGACCCGTCCCAGCACGCGTCGCAAATCGCGGCTGAGGTGAAGGGGTTTGACCCAGGCGACTTTCTCGACAAAAAAGAAGTCCGACGGATGGATCGCTTCTCCCAGTTTGCGGTGATTGCCGGACAGCGCGCCCTGAAGCATTCGGGGTTAACCATTACCGATCTCAACGCTGAGCAGATCGGCACCTGTATTGGGTCCGGCATTGGGGGGCTCAAGGTCCTTGAAGACCAGCAGGAAATTTATCTGAATCGTGGCCCCAGCCGTTGTAGCCCATTCATGATTCCGATGATGATTGCCAACATGGCGGCCGGGCTAACCGCTATTCACACTGGGGCTAAGGGGCCGAGTACCTGCACCGTGACCGCCTGCGCTGCCGGGTCTAACGCCATTGGCGATGCGTTTCGGTTGATCCAGCACGGCTACGCCCAGGCGATGATTTGCGGGGGTAGCGAAGCCGCTATCACCCCCCTGGGACTTGCAGGGTTTGCCTCGGCCCGTGCGCTGTCTACCCGCAACGATGACCCGGCCACCGCCAGTCGCCCCTTCGACAAAACCCGCGATGGTTTTGTGATTGGCGAGGGCTGCGGCATTTTGATTCTCGAAGAACTACAGCATGCCCTCAGCCGGGGGGCCACCATCTACGGCGAAATTGTCGGTTATGGCATGACCTGCGACGCCTACCACATGACGGCCCCGGTGCCCGGCGGCGAAGGGGCGGCCCGCTGCATTCAGCTCGCCCTTAAGGATGCTGGGGTATTGCCGGGTGAGATTAGCTACATCAACGCCCATGGCACCAGCACGGGAGCCAACGACCCGACGGAAACCCAGGCGATCAAAACCGCACTGGGGGATGCCGCTTACAAAGTTGCCGTGAGCTCGACCAAATCGATGACCGGACACCTGCTAGGGGGCTCTGGGGGCATTGAGGCGGTGGCCACCTGTTTGGCGATCGCCAATGACATGGCGCCGCCCACCATTAACCACACCGAGCCGGACCCCGAGTGTGACCTTGACTATATTCCCAACCAGAGTCGCCCCATGCCCATTGAGGTAGCCATTTCCAACTCCTTTGGCTTTGGCGGCCACAACGTCACCCTGGTGTTCAGGAAATACCGTAGCTAGAGCTACAGATTGATAGGTATAATGACCTAAAGCATGCCGACAATAGGCGGCTCCCTCCGTCCTTGAGTGTGGTGCCTTGCCTAACCAGGGGGGTATTGACAATCGTCTGGTTGCGGGGTCTGCTGAAAGGCAAGGCAATGTGTGATGTTTTGAGATTTTGAGTCCGATGACCGTGTTAGCCCCTGGGCTACCTCTCCTGCTGTGTGCTGCTCCGAAAACCCGTCGTTAAGCTGTTGAACCTATGGCTGTTGCAACCCAATCCCTGGAAGAACTCTGTATTAATTCCATTCGCTTTTTAGCGATTGATGCGGTGGAAAAGGCCAAGTCTGGCCACCCCGGTCTGCCCATGGGCGCTGCCCCCATGGCCTACGTGCTGTGGGATAAGTTCATGCGGTTTAACCCCAAAAACCCCCAGTGGTTTAACCGCGATCGCTTTGTGCTGTCGGCGGGCCACGGCTGTATGCTGCAATACGCCCTGCTGTACCTGACCGGCTACGACAGCGTCACCCTCGACGACCTGAAAGAGTTTCGCCAGTGGGGCGCTCGCACCCCCGGTCACCCCGAAAACTTCGAGACCGCCGGGGTAGAAGTGACCACCGGCCCCCTGGGACAGGGCATTGCCAACGCCGTGGGCTTGGCCATGGCCGAGGCTCACCTGGCGGCCAAGTTCAACAAGCCCGACTGCACCCTGGTTGACCACTACACCTACGTCATCCTGGGCGACGGCTGCAACATGGAAGGGGTCTCGGGCGAAGCCTGCTCCCTGGGCGGTCACCTGGGCCTGGGCAAGCTGATTGCCCTCTACGACGACAACCACATATCCATCGACGGCTCCACCGATATCTCCTTTACCGAAGACGTGGCCAAGCGATTTGAAGCCTATGGCTGGCACGTGCAGCACGTGGAGAACGGCAACACCGATTTGGATGCGATCGCCGCTGCGATCGAGGCCGCTAAGGCGGTCACCGATCGCCCCTCGATGATCAAAGTTACCACCACCATCGGCTACGGTTCCCCCAACCGGCAAAACACCGCTGGCGTCCACGGGGCGGCCCTGGGCGGCGACGAGATCAAACTCACCCGCGAGAACCTGGGCTGGAGCTACGGCGACTTTGAAACCCCCGCCGATGCCCTCAGCCACATGCGTAAAGCCGTAGAGCGCGGTGCCAGCCTCCAGGCCGAGTGGGAAGAAACCCTGGCCACCTACCGCACCAAGTACCCCGCCGAGGCCGCCGAATTTGAGCGCATGCTGGCCGGCAAGCTGCCCGAGGGCTGGGCCGACGCCCTGCCCACCTACACCCCCGCCGACAAGGCCCTGGCCACCCGGAAAAACTCCGAGATCACCATCAACGCCCTGGCTCCGGCCATCCCCGAGCTGATTGGCGGCTCCGCCGACCTGACCCACTCGAACCTGACCGAGATGAAGATCTCCGGCAGCTTCCAGAAGGGGGCCTACGAAAACCGCAACCTGCGCTTTGGTGTACGGGAGCACGGCATGGGGGCAATCTGCAACGGCATTGCCCTACACAACTCGGGGCTGATTCCCTACTGCGCCACCTTCCTGGTGTTTGCCGATTACATGCGGGCAGCCATTCGCCTGTCGGCCCTCTCCCAGGCCGGGGTGATCTATGTGATGACCCACGACTCCATTGGTCTGGGGGAAGACGGCCCCACCCACCAGCCGGTGGAAACCATCGCCTCCCTGCGGGCGATCCCCAACCTGATCGTGATTCGCCCCGCCGACGGCAACGAGACCTCGGGGGCCTACAAAATTGCGATCGAGCACCGCAAGACCCCAACGCTGATGGCCTTCAGCCGTCAGAACCTGCCCAATCTGCCTGGTTCTTCGATTGACAGTGTCGCCAAGGGGGCCTACATCGTGGACGACTGCGACGGTACCCCTGAGCTGATTTTGATCGGCACCGGCAGCGAGGTTAGTCTCTGTGTGGATGCCGCTAAGGAACTGCGGGCCGCGGGTACCAAGGTGCGGGTGGTCTCCATGCCCTCTTGGGAGCTGTTTGACGCCCAGGATGCCGCCTACCAGGAGTCGGTGTTGCCCAAGGCAGTGACCAAGCGCCTGGCTGTGGAAGCGGGTATCACCATGGGCTGGTGCCGCTACGTCGGGGCCGAAGGCGATGTGATCGGTGTCGATCGCTTTGGGGCCTCCGCCCCCGGTGGTCTGGTGATGGAGAAGTTTGGCTTTACCGTCGAAAATGTGGTGAGCCGCGCCAAGGCACTGCTGGGCTAGTCGCCTCAGTCCGTTACCAACCTAGAGGGTGGCGATCGCTCGATCGCCACCCTCTGCGCGATCCAGGAAAATCCCATAGCTGTCGCCAGATCGGTGAGGATATTCTGCATCACCTTCTGGAGCACTGCTTTTGTTTTGCTGGTGGCAGTGATTGCTGTCCCAAGGAGATTTCTAGATCAGAACTTACCCTGTCATTCCCGCCGTGCGGGAATCTAGAACTAAAGCCTGTCTTCCATTGGGTATCTTTTTTCTCAGCAATTGCCTAAGCGCAGTTGCCATGGCTGTATCTGGCAACAGGTTCTATGATGGGACACTATAAAAAACAGGGCGGATGATGGGGCTCGAACCCACGAATGGTGGAATCACAATCCACTGCCTTAACCACTTGGCTACACCCGCCATAATCGCGTTATTTAATATAGCATCCATGGTTGGCAGTTAGCCATGGGAGATACAACTTTCTTGGCGGTGGGGTGCACCGCTGCCCTAGGCTGCGCTCTACCCGAGGTGATCGGGGCAGGGCGACCGCCGCCCACGGCCCAAAATCATCCAATCGGATGGTTGTATCGTATTGCGATTAGAGCGTTGTGGCCCCTGTCCCTATGTCAGTTTCCATTATTATCCCCACCTGGAATGAGGCTGGCTGCCTGGGGCGCACCCTGGCTAGCCTACACACCCTCAACCCGCCCCCGCGAGAGGTGGTCTTAGTGGATGGAGGCAGTACCGATCGCACCGTTGCGATCGCCCGTGCCTACGGCGATCGCCTGCCCCTGACCGTTCTGTCTGCACCGGCCCGAGGGCGATCGGCGCAGATGAACCTGGGAGCTAGGGCCGCCAAGGGGGAGATCCTCTGCTTTCTCCACGCCGATACCCTGGTGCCCGACGATCTGGTGAGGGTCGTGGAAAATACCCTGGCAAACCCGTCGGTGGCCTGCGGTGGGTTCATTGCGCTGATGACGGGCGACTGTTCGATTCGCTGGGGTATTTCGTTGCACAATGCCCTCAAAACCTACTACGCTCCTCTGTTGTTTCGGCCCCACCTGTTTTTTGTCCGGGGGCTGCGGCTATTGTTTGGCGACCAGGTGATGTTTTGTCGCCAGGTCGATTTCCTGGTCTGTGGCGGCTTTGACCCGACTCTGCCGATTATGGAAGATGCTGATCTGTGCCTCAGGTTGTGTCGCTGGGGGCGCATTCGCCAAATAAATCGGGTGGTCCAGTCGTCGGATCGCCGGGTGGCGGCCTGGGGTGGCCTCAAGGCCAACACCATTTATTTGATGATTGGTTTTTTGTGGGGTATGGGGGTGCCCGCTACGATCCTGAAGCGGTTTTATGAAGAGGTGCGCTAGCGCGAGCAGGAGACAGCCGGGCTGCTCGAAGGAAATGTATAAAGTATTGCTCAGACCGCCGGGTGAGCTACGTTTTTGGACCCTGCGGCCAGGATTGCAGCTCCCGATCGCCTTTAGGTGGGAGCTGCCTGAGGCGGTTGCTCATTCAGGGTCCAGTCATAGGGTAGGTAGCGCACCTCAGTCACCGCTGAGAGCGGCGGGGTAGAGTTCAGGTAACGGCCGATATAGTCGGGCACCGAAGGGGCTAAGGACAAAAAGTCTTGGCCATACCACTTAAAGATCTCGCTGCAGTACAGAACCCCGGCGGCGGGGTCGTAGCGCACCTTGTCGGGGTTGTGGATGAAGCGGTGGGCGTCGGCTTCGAGCTGAGCTTCGACGATATCGGGCAGGTAGGCTTCGTTGCGTAGAATGGGGCAGCCGCCGGAGGCACACACCAGGGCAAAATGAATCCGGGCCTCCTTAAGCTGCGGACGTAACAGCCCGTGTTCAATGCCGTTAAGGCTGAGGGGTTTGCCCTCGAGGCGGTAAAGCGGTCGGCTAAAAAATCGCCAAAACCCCAGCCAGTTGGGTACCCCCAGTATCTTCGGCAGAATGGAGGAGATGGGATAGAGCTTCAGCACCTGCTGAATGGTAAGGGCGTTGTAGAGGTTGATCAGCAGCGCCAGCGATTCCTCTGTTGCCAGGCCCTCTAGGGTCTGAGGCAGGGACTCTATCCAGATCTTGAGGTCGCTGTCGCCTTCCTGCTGCCAGCGGCGGTAGTCGACTCGCCCTCGGTTGTCCACGTAGGTCTGAAGCAGTGCGTGCCAGGGGGTAAAATTCAGCATTTGATGTTCTCCCACTCCTGGGGCACTGTGTGTATGGCTTTGAGGACGACCCTGCGTGAGTCGGTGCAGAGAATGGCCTGGTGGGGTGTGGACCGCTGGGTGCAGCGCTCGTTTCCTGGGGTGCCGGCTCTGACTCCCCAAAGTCTTGCCCATTGGTTAGGCGATCGCAAAGCGGCTTTACCCATTCTGCTGGATGTCCGCCGAGCTGATGAGTTTGCTGTGAGTCATTTGCCGGGCGCCGTCCAGGTCGTCAACTTGGAGGCGGCCCTAGCCCTCGGGCTAGACCCCGATCAGCCGATCGTCGCCTACTGCTCGGTGGGCTATCGCTCCGCCCGTCTGGTCAGCCAGCTGCGCCAGGCGGGGTATACCGAGGCCTATAACCTGACGGGCTCACTGTTTCAGTGGGCCAATCAGGGGCGATCGCTGGAAAGCCAAGGGCAGCCGACTACGGCGGTGCATCCCTTTAACCCAGTCTGGGGCCTGCTGCTCAAATCGAGGGGCGTGGTTCGGCCCGAGTGACCTCGCCGCTACTGATCTGGTGCTGGCTGGGGCTCAAGGGCCATGAATTCGCCTGGGATTTTTCTAGATCTATGATGCTCCGATTAACCTTTCCCACTGGGGCAGGTCTTCGGGGCGATCTACATCCGTCAGGGGGGACAGCAGCTCCAGGCTCAGGCCCTGCCTGGTGGCGATGGCCAAGGTTTGCTCTAACACCCGCTCAGTGCCCCAGGCAATCTCCTTAAACAGGGCGGGCTGGGGCTGGCGCAGGCCAATCAGGTAGTAGCCGCCGTCGGTGGCGGGGCCCACCACGACATCCACCCGGGTGAGGGCCTCTAGGGCGGCGGCCAGGTGGTCGTGGCCTAGGGCAGGGCAGTCGCTACCAATGGCGATCGCCCCCGGTCGCCTCCGCTCAAAATTTTGGTCGAAGGCAGCGGTCAGGCGATCGCCCAGGGAACCGGCGGACTGGGGGTAGTAGGCGATCGGGTGCTCGTCGTAGGCCACCCCTAGCCAAGCGTGCATTTGCTCAAGGCTACCGCCGGCAAAATAGACCTCCACCGCCAGGGGCAACCGCTGGGCCGCGCCAGCCATCTGGGCCAGCACATGCTCGGTCATACGCCGCTGTAGAGTTGCTGCGCCCTCCGTGCCCAGGCGGGGAATGAGGCGAGTCTTGGTCTGCCCCGGCACTGGGTAGCGGGTAAACATCATTAAGCCAAAGGGTGTTGATGCCGATGGCTCGGCTATTTCCCTAGTCGATTGAATCATGGCTAACTCACTGCGGTGGTCGATCGCAGCAGCCCCTACGCCAGCTTGGCCCCCGGGGCTGCTCCGCCATAAAACTCCACCGCTGGGCGGGGATTACCTTATTATCCTTTATGCGATCCTACAAACCTTGGGCTGAGCTCGCCAACGTAACTTTCTATGAATTTCTGGGCATTCTAGCCATCAATGGGTAATCCATCATGGGGTGTATGGCTTGGGGTCAATCAAAATTGTTTATAGGCAGGGGGAAACCCTGAGCCCACTTGGCCATAAAACATATGCTTGCGGCTGATTCTATTCGAGTTGGCATTCTTCACTCGTTAACGGGGCCAATGGCGGCCAGCGAGGCTCCGCTTTTAGATGCAGCGCTGATGGCCATTGACGAAATTAACGCCGCGGGCGGGGTGCTGGGCCGCCCCCTGGAGGCGGTGGTGGTAGACGGGGCCTCAGAGCCTGCCCAGTTTATGGCGGCGGCCCAGCAGATGATGACCCCAGACCCTGTGGCCCCAAACACAGTGGCCCCAAATCCTGTGGCTACCGTGTTTGGCTGCTGGACCTCCATGAGCCGCAAGGCGGTGTTGCCGGTCCTAGAGGCCCATAACCGGCTGCTGTGGTACCCCGTGCACTACGAGGGCCTAGAGCAGTCGCCCTGGGTGTTTTACACCGGCGCCTGCCTCAATCAGCAGGTGGAACCCGCCCTTGACTGGCTGCTTAGCCAGGGCAAGCGGCGACTGTTTTTGGTGGGCTCAGACCACCTGTTTCCGCGGGTGACCCACAAGGTGCTGAAGGGGCAGCTGAAGCATCGCCAGGGCATCGTGGTGGGGGAAGCCTATGCGCCCTTGGGGGCCACCGACTTTAAAGCCATTGCTGAGACTATGCTTGAGGCTCAGCCCGACGCAGTGTTTAATACCCTTAACGGGGCCAGCAACCGGTTCTTTTATACCCAGTGTCAGGCTCTGGGGTTAACCGCCGATCGCCTGCCGATTCTGACCGTCAGCATCGGCGAACAGGAGCTGCAGCACATTGGTGCAGCCGCCGCGGGCCACTACGCCTGCTGGAGCTATTTTCAAAGTCTGGACACCCCCGCGAACCGAGCCTTTGTAGAGCGGTTTAAGCGGCGCTACGGCGGCGATCGCGTCACCAGTGACTCCATTGAGGCCGCCTATACCCAGGTCTATCTGTGGCGGGCCGCGGTCACCGCCGCCCAGACCACCGCCACCGATGCCGTGCGCCAGGCCGCCTATCACCAACGCTGGGAGGCCCCCGGTGGCCCGGTCTACTGCGAGCCTAACCACCACCTGCGAAAAGCCTGTCATGTGGGTCAGATCCAGGCCGATGGTCAATGCCGCATTGTCTTCTCTAGCCCTGGGGCGATTCGGCCCATGCCCTGGTTGGGCATGGAGCACCAGTCTTTTCCGACGGCGGAGGTAGTGCTAGAAATGCTGGGGGAAGTCTCCGCCTGTCTGCAGTCGAGTTGGGAGCTAGAGCAGCAGTCGCAGCGGCTAGAGCAGGCCCTAGCCCAACTGCGCCAGGAGGTCGATCAGCGCCAGCAGGCCGAAGCCGCCCTGCGGGCCGCCAACGCAGAAATTACCAGCCTGAACCAGGCGCTTCAGGCTGACAACTCTCGTATGAGCACCGAGCTCAGTGTTGCCCGCCAGCTCCAGTACATGGTGCTGCCCCGCCCCGAGGAACTAGAGGCGATCGCCGATCTAGACATAGCGGCGTTTATGGAGTCCGCCGCCGAGGTCGGGGGCGACTACTACGATGTTTTGCAGACCGATCCCCATCGGGTGACCGTGGCCATTGGCGATGTTACCGGCCATGGGCTAGAGAGTGGCGTGCTGATGATCATGGCCCAAACGGCTGTGAGAACCCTACATGCGCTGGGCAAAGCGGTCCATTCCCGCCCCGTTCAAGAGCTTCAGGCCCTCAACGAAGTGATCTACCACAATCGTCTACGCATGAACTCCCATCGCAACCTGTCCCTGGTGCTGGTGGATTACCACCAGGGCAAGCTGTCGATCAGGGGGCAGCACGAAGAGGTGATTGTGGTGCGCGCCAAGGGTACCGTTGAGCGCATTGATACCCTTGATCTGGGCTACCCGGTGGGTCTCGTGGCCGACCTGACCCCGTTTGTGGCCCAGCACACCCTTGACCTAGCGGTGGGGGATGGGATAGTGCTCTATACCGACGGCATTACCGAGGCGGAAAATCATCAGCGCCAGCTCTATGGTTTAGACCGCTTGATCAGCTTGGTGCAGAGTCGATGGGACGACTCTGCCCAGGCTATTCAGGCTGCGGTGGTGGCCGATGTGCGATCCCACGTTGGCCACCATACTATCTACGATGACATGACCCTGGTGGTGCTCAAGCGCCGTATCTGAACCCCTCTAAGCCCTCTACCCATGACCCGTCCAACCGACCTACCCACTACCCCAGATACCGCCCGCATCCTCGAACTGCTGCGCCAGGAAAATCAGCGCCTGCGCCAGGAAAATGCTGACCTGCGCATTGCTCTATCGACTACCGCCGAGCACGGCGACCTGATCGAGGCCGATCTGCACACCGCTAATCAGCGACTGCAGGGAGAAATGGTGGAGCGGCTGCGGGCAGAAGCTACCCTCAAGGCTCTGATCGACATTATCTCCCGCCAAAAGGCCGACCTGGAGATTATCATGCACACCGTCATGGAGCATGGCGATACCCTCGATACCCAGTGGCACCAGAAGTTCTGTGCGGCGATGGTGAGGGCCGACATAGACGGCCTGACCCAAATTGCCAACCGCCGCCGCTTCGACGAATATTTTGAGCAGCAGTGGTGGGCTATGGCCACCGACCAAGACAGCCTGGCGGTTATTTTATGCGACATCGATGCCTTCAAACTCTATAACGACACCTATGGCCACCTGGCGGGAGATACCTGTCTGGTGCAGGTGGCCACGGTACTGCGCCATTGTCTGCACCATCCTAACGACCTGGTGGCCCGCTATGGGGGCGAAGAGTTTGTCGTTATTTTGCCGCGCACTACGCTGGCCCAGGCCCAGGTGGTAGCCCAGCGCATTCAGCGGGAAGTCTTAGGCTTGCGGATTCCAAATCAGTACTCGCCAACGGCCCCGGTGGTGACCATCAGTATTGGGGTAGCCTGTACTTTTCCTCAGCCCAGCACCCCAGCTATGGCCCTGGTACAGATCGCTGACGAGCAACTCTATGAGGCGAAGCGTTTGGGCAAAAATCAAATCTGTGCCATCAGTGCCTGAGGACTTGTTTTGTGCCCATTGGCCGTTGGGACCCTATTATTCTGAGTTACCCCATGAGTTCAATCCTTAATCAGTTTGGTCGCTTTGTTGACTGTTTAGAAAACAGCAGAGAGTACCTAACTATTTGTTTTTCTCCCTCGGCCTCGGCCCGTCAGCAGCGGTGGCGAAATTATGGACTGTCGGCTGATTTTTTGGGCGATTATTTCGCTACCTTTTTCCCTGGCAATACCAGTAAAATTGATGCCGCAGAGGACTTAATGCATCGAGATGCGGTGAGGTCAGCGATTAGCTACATCGCCAACGAGCTGTTAGAAAATGCTATTAAGTACCACACTGATTTGGCTCAGGATCCGATTAGTATCTCGCTGTTTTTATACGAGGACTATATTGTTTTTCAGTCAATTAACTTGGCAAAACCTGTTGATGCTGAACAATTCAAAGGATTTGTCCAGAGTATTCTAGATGCCGATGACATTGATGTAGTCTTTGCCCAGCAGTTTGAGCAGGCAGCTATGGGGAACGGCGAATCACACATGGGCTTTTTGACCATGATTTGTGACTATGGTGTGGAGTTTGGCTGGGGTTTTATGCCCAGTACTCAGCATCCCGACCTGATTCAGGTAGATATCCAGGCTTACCTTAGCCTCAGGGCCGAGTTTTCGTGAGCCCTCTCAACTGAATTGGCTGTTGAGATAACCTATTGTGGTGCTATTCTCCCCATCATGATGATTGAAACCGAAGATTACCGCGTATACTACAAGGCCGAGGCCGGTACCGTTTTTCTAGAGGGATTCTTGCGCCTAGATGGTATAAAGGCCTACCAGTCGATTATGGACCTGTTGCTGGGAGCAGCGGATGGGGAAAAGTGTATTGTCGACCTGCATCAGCTGGAGTTTTTAAATAGTTCGGGCATTAGCATGCTCTCGATGTTTGTGGTGAAGGTGCGCGATCGCGGCACCACCCGCCTAAGCTTTCGCGGCTCTGAGGGGATTCTCTGGCAGACCCGCTCCCTGAAAAATTTGAAGCGGCTCATGCCTGAACTGACCATAGAGATGCTGCAGGCCAAGGGCTGCCCTGACTAGAACCTGCCAAGGGGCATGAAAAAAGCGCGGCAAACTTGCCGCGCCTCTGCATCAGCTCCTTTGGAACGGGCGGAGCCGGGTAGATGCATTACTGAGCCGGTATGTTGCCTGGGCGAACCGTAATGGTTTGCTCGCGACCATCGCGCCGCAGGGTGAGGGATAGGTTTTGCCCCACCGACGAATTTTCTACCGCCTGTTGTACGGCGGCGCTTTCCTTCACCGGGTTGCCCTCCACCGCCACAATCACATCCCCGGCCCGGAGGCCGCCCTGGGCGGCGGGAGAGTTGGGCATGATCCGGGCAACTAGCACCCCCTCGTCCTCTTCAACGGCAAAGGGCCGGTTGGGGGAGCGGTTGATGTTTTCCTTCATCTCGGGCGACAGGGTCACCATTTGAATACCCAGGTAGGCGTGCTCGACCCGGCCGGTCTGGATCAGCTGGGTGCTGATGCGCTGCACGGTGTTGATGGGAATGGCAAAGCCTAAGCCCTGGGCCCCCTGAATGATGGCGGTGTTGACGCCGATTACCTCACCGTTGAGGTTGAGCAGCGGTCCGCCGGAGTTGCCCGGATTGATGGCGGCATCGGTTTGAATGAAGTCGACGCGCTTGTCAGGTACGCCCACCTGTTGGCTAGAGCGCCCGGTGGCGCTGATGATGCCGGCGGTCACGGTACTGTCGAGACCGAGGGGGTTGCCAATGGCGATCGCCCACTCGCCGGGTTGAATTTGGTCAGAGTTGCTTAGGGCAACCGTGGGCAGGTTGTTGGCCTCAATCTTAATCACCGCCACGTCGGTGACCGAGTCGGCCCCCATCACCCGGCCGGTAAAGCTACGGCCATCCTTGAGGGTAACCTGCACCTGATCGGCTCCAGCTACTACGTGGGCGTTGGTGATAATTTGACCGTCGGCAGCGGTGATGAACCCGGAGCCTACCCCCCGCTGCACCTGTTCTCCCTGGGGAATCTGCAAGTTGTTGCCAAAGAACTGACGAAAGAAGGGGTCCTGGAGCATGGGCGGCAGGCTGGTCTGCACCGTGCGGGTGGCGTCAATGCGCACCACCGAGGGGCCGACCTGACGGACGATATCGGCAATTGCGTTCGGGTTAGAGACCGATGGGGCGATGGCTAGCTGGTTGTTTTGCCCTTGGCCATCGGGGCTGTTGCCCTGGCGGGCATTGGGCTGGAGCTCACCCTCCTGAGGGCTCTTTTGGCCGTTGCCCAAGGGGCCATTTTCCCAAAACACCTCGGTGGTGGTGGTGCCGTCGGATATCCCAGGCTGCACCAGAGTCTGGAGAGCCTGACCGCCTGCGGTGGCGATGCCCGCCCCCAGCAGCACCAGGGCAAATGAACCGGCCACCGGCCTAAGGTTGTGCCCAGCAATGCGTCCAGAGTCACCTTTTGCCATTCTTCTTTCCTTGCCTTGTTCTCGCATGATGTCTTTAACCATAGGCCCATGGTATGGCGCGGCAATGGCGAGGCCGTGGCGAAGGTGTGACACTTTCCC
>JBGSNT010000145.1:0-35037 GCA_041739575.1 Nodosilinea sp.
ATGGATATTACCGGAGCCCGGTGGCGACTGGATTGCGCTGAGGCCGTGCTACGCCTGCGTGCCATCAGAGCCAGTCATGACTTCGATGCCTATTGGCAGTTCCACAAACTCCAGGAATTCAAACGCAATCATCTCGCCCGCCAGTGCAAACGCATACTCAGGTGGAGAGTAGCCGAGCGAGATAGTCATTGTTCCATCCAGCTTGCAGGCGTTTAGCCAGGACGCCCCCTTTCGCGGAGGAGTCCCGGCGCAGCAGATTGAGCGCGATGTGGCGGACGACGGCAAGGTTCGCCGGGGCATGGTCTTTACGAATTCGGGAGGCATCTTCGTGAAACGCGACATCAAGGACCCAGTGAAGTTGATTTTCAATGCCCCAATGGCTGCGTACGCCGTCAGCGAAGCGTTGAATATTGCCCTCAAAACTGACCAGATAGTAGCGCTGCTCAATCGTCGGCGGTTGACCGAGGATGCGACGTTCGGCCTCCACCATCCCAACCCGCTTTAAGCCGGCCCAGCGGTCAGCATTGATGAGATGCTCGACCCCGTCGAGTAACCAATGACGACGGATGTCGATGCGCCCGTGCCCGCTAGTGATGGTCTGATGAAACTCGTGAGGCATATCCTTAAACTGCTGCTGCCGCGCCCAGGTGAACACCTGCTCGACATCCTCATGGAGGTTGCCCTGATTGCCTTTGAGGCTCAAGATGTAGTCTCCACCGCCCTCGATAATCTGCTGAGCAATGGCGGTTTGGGTACCCATGGCATCGATGGTCACCAGGCATCCCTGGAGGTCTAGGACTTTCAGAAGCTCCGGAATCGCCGTGATTTCATTGGATTTCTCCTCCACCTTGACCTGAGCCAGCACCAACCGCTGCTCATTGGCCCAAGCACTCACCATGTGAATGGCTCCTTTGTCGCCCCCTCGGTCATAGGAATGGCGAAGCGTCTTGCCGTCAATCGTAATTCTCTTGCCAGGACCGAGTTGAGCGATGGCCTTGACCCACTCCAAAAAGCAGGCTTGCAAGGCCTCGGGGTCTAATGCTGCAAAGAGTCGGGCAATCGTGTCATGGGACGGAATCCCGTGGGGCAAGCTCAAAAACCCCCGCAGCCAATCTTCTTTCGCACGGCCATAGGCGGCAATATCCACCCAGGTATCGGCCCCGCAGATCACCGCACACAGGGTGAGCCCGATGATGTCAAGTAGACGATGCTCAATCAAATAGCTACATCGAGGGTCTTCTAGCGACTGAAAATGCTCGATTAATGGCGATAAGGGCTGGGTAGGACACATGACTCACCTCTTGTGAAATGAGTCTTAATCTTCTCATTGCGAGTATGCGTTTGCCCTAGGCCAGCGCTACACAACCTCAGCGCTTGGGGTCATGCCGGTGCAGTAGACGCCGGCAATGGGGCCGGGGGCACGACCTCAGCTCAGCTGCTGACGTAGGCGTTCAGAGAGCGATCGCCCCGTGCCGCCGCGCCGCACCATAATCAGCTCAGCGCCGATGCTAACGGCAATTTCCTCAGGGGTAAGGGCCCCAATATCGATGCCGATGGGGCCGTAGATAGAGGCCAGCTGTGCCCTAGGGATACCCATCTGTTCGATCGCGCCGTAGACCTGTCGCACCCGTTTTTCGCTGCCGATCATGCCGATGTAGCGGCAGGGGATGGGGCGCTGGAGCAAGAACTGAAGGGCTTCGAGGTCGTAGGTGTAGCCCCGGGTGACCAGGGCCGCGTAGAGATTTTGATGGTGGGCAAGGGATGCGATCGCCGCCGCCACCGGTTCAGCCAGAATCTGGCTGGCCTGGGGATAGTAGTCGGGGTTGGCCCACTCGATGCGATCGTCCTGCACGGCCACCCGAAAGCCGATCAGGTGGGCGACCTTGGCCAGCTGAATGCCCACGTGACCCGCCCCGACGATCAGCAGGGTCGGCGGCGGTTGCAGGGTTTCGACGAAGGCGATCGCAGGATCGATCTGAATCGTATCGTCTGCTAGGTAGGGATCAGTGTTGCCATCTAGGGGCGTTACCAACGTTACCAATTGCCCCTGCTGGAGATTCTGTAGTATCTGCTGCACAAGGGATTTCGCTGCTTCTCCCTGCCAGCGCTCTAGCCATACCCGCATGTGACCGCCGCAAACGCCCTGGGTTTGGCGCTGAGTAGAACCGGACAAGTCAATGTCTACAAACTGCTTGTCCCCAGTTTTCAAAACCTCCTGAGCCTGGCGCAGCACTTTGGCTTCCCCAGCCCCACCGCCAATGGTGTTGAAAGCTTGACCCTTGGCATCAACAACCAACCTGGCCCCCACTTCGCGGGGTACGGAACCTCTAACGCTGGTGACGGTGGCCAGAACCGCAGGGCCATCCTCAAGCGCCTGAGCTAGTTGTTGAAAGCAATTCACCATTGGTTAGTTGGTATAGGCGCTTTAACGATTAACCTCTGGAGTCAACCCTTGGACAGGATCAAGTATGACCAGCAACCGGGTTTCTGTGCGATCGCAACCAACCCTGATATCCCCTAATCAGAAACCCGGTTTCTAACCCAGCTGATTAAGACACCACTTCCACCGGCTGCCCGGCGTTCACCGCCGCCTTCACGGCCTCGATCGCCCACAGAGTTGCCTCCGGTGTCGCCGGTAGGGCCAGGGGCACGTAGTCGGCATTACCAAAGGCCGCCACCGCCGCGCGAATCGCCTCCCGCACGGCCATGGCCAGCATAAACGGTGGTTCGCCCACGGCCTTGCTGCCGTAGATCACCCCGTCCTGGGCGGCGCGCTCCAGCAGGTGCACGGTAAACTGCTCAGGCACTTCGCTGATGGTGGGGATTTTGTAGGTGCTGGGGGCAAAGGTGCGCAGGCGGCCTTCGCCATCCCACACCAGTTCTTCCATGGTCAGCCAGCCCATGCCCTGCACAAAGGCCCCCTCGATCTGGCCCTTGTCCACCAGGGGATTGAGGGATTCGCCCACGTCGTGGACGATATCGACCTGGCGCAGTTTGAAGGTGCCGGTAAATCCATCCACCTCCACTTCGCAGACGGCGGTGCCGTAGGCGAAGTAGTAGAAGGGGCGACCCTTGCCCAGTTTGGGGTCCCAAAAGATGTTGGGGGTGCGGTAGAAGCCGGTGGCCGACAGGCTGATGCGTTCGCTGTAGGTCTGCTTGACGACCTCATCGAAGGCAATCCGGGCACTGGGATAGGTGCGGCAGTAGATCCAGTCGTCTTCGAAGACCATGTCTTCGGGGGCGTCGAGGTTGAGCATGCGGACAGCGACTCCAGCCAGGCGATCGCGCAGGATCTCGCAGGCATTCTTGACCGCTTGGCCGTTCAGGTCTGAGCCGCTGGAGGCCGCTGTGGCGGAGGTGTTGGGCACCTTGTCGGTGCTGGTGTGCATCATGCGCAGGCGCTCAATTTTGACGCCAAGGGCCTTAGCGGCAACCTGCATCATTTTGGTGTGTAGACCCTGGCCCATTTCGGTACCGCCGTGGTTAAGCTGAATGCTGCCGTCGGTGTAAATCAGCACCAGCGACCCGGCTTGGTTGTACTGCACCTTGTTGAAGGAGATACCGAACTTGACCGGGGTGATGGCCAGGCCCCGCTTTTTGTGGGGGCTGGTGGCGTTGAAGGCGGCGATCGCCGCCTGCCGGGTGTGGTATTCCGACTGTTCCTTGGCCTCCTGCCAGACCCGAGCGATGCGGTTGTCGACAATGTCCTGATCGTAGTGGGTGCGGTTGCTGGCCCCTTCGCCGTGGTAGAAGTTGCGCTCGCGCACCACTTCGGGGGGCAGGTTGAGGGTGCGGGCGATGCGATCGACCACCTCTTCGATCACGATCATGCCCTGGGGTCCGCCAAAGCCCCGATAGGCCGTGTTTGACACCCGGTTGGTCTTGGCGATCCGCCCCTCCACCACCAGGTTGGGGATGTAGTAGGCGTTGTCGATGTGCAGCATGGCCCGCGCCAGCACCGGCGGCGAGAGGTCGAGGCTCCAGCCGCCGTCGGCGGTGAGAGTGGCGTTCATGGCGGTGATGGTGCCGTCGCCGTTGAAGCTCACCTCATACTGGCCCAGAAATCCGTGGCGCTTGCCGGTAATCAGCATGTCGTGGTGACGGCGCAGGCGCACTCGGGCGGGGCGGCCGGTTTTGTAGGTGGCCAAGGCCGCCGCCGAAGCAAAGGGGTTGGCCTGGGATTCTTTACCGCCAAAGCCTCCGCCCATGCGCAGGCAGGTGCAGATCACCCGGTTCTTGGGCAGCCCCAGCACGCGGGCGACAATCTCCTGGGTTTCGCTGGGGTGCT
The DNA here is from genome assembly GCA_041739575.1 of Nodosilinea sp. Classification (GTDB taxonomy): domain Bacteria; phylum Cyanobacteriota; class Cyanobacteriia; order Phormidesmidales; family Phormidesmidaceae; genus Nodosilinea. The sequence continues at coordinate 4,289 of JBGSNT010000145.1, forward strand.
GGGTCGAGGTGTAGAGCTGGAGATTGCCTTCGCCATCGGGAACGGCCCAGGTGGTCTGGGTTTCCAGGTAGAAGTGGTCTTGGCCGCCGATTTCGACCTCGCCGGAGAAGGTGTGTTCCGCCTGGGCCAACACCGCGTCGGGGTCGCCCCGGCGAATGAACTGGGGGTCATTGTGGTAGCTGTCGGCGGCGATCGCCTCCTTCACGGTCTTAATCGCTGGCAGCGGCTCGTACTCCACTACGATCTTGGCGGCGGCCTCGCGGGCGGCGGCTTCGGTTTCGCCCACGACCCAGGCCACCACCTGACCGTAGTAGCTGATCTCATCGGTGGGCAGCATCACTTCGTCGTGGACGATCACCCCGGTGTTGTTTTCCCCCGGCACATCGGCGGCGGTGAGCACGGTAACGCAGCCCGCCACGGCCAGTGCCGGGTCTGTCTCTAGCTTGGTAATGCGGGCTCTGGCGTGGGTAGAGAGCACCGGATACAGCGACACCATGCCTGCGGGCTCTCGCTGGTCGTCGGTGTAGATGGCGGTGCCGCTGACGTGGGCTACGGCGCTTTCATGGCTTTTGTGCTTGCCGACTGGGCTCATGGGGGGATCTCGTTGAGGGGTTTTGGATGGGGGATTTTAGATTTTGGGTCGGCTCCCCTCTCCCAGGGGGAGAGGGGCTGGGGGTGAGGGCTGCGAGGGCCGACGCTAAGGAAATTCCACGAAGAACTTCTCGAATAGATTCACCACCAGGCGTTGGCGATAGGCGGCGCTACCGCGCAGGTCGGTAAGGGGGGTAAAGGCCTCTTGGAGAATGGGTTTGACCGCTTGAATCGTATCGGCGGTCCAGGGCTTGCCGACCAGGAAGGATTCGGCAGCGATCGCCCTTGCCGGAGTTGCTGCCACCCCCCCATAACCCAGCCGAGCCTTGAGAATTTGATTATTGGCATCCACATCGACTAAGAAAGCCGCCGCCACAATGCTGATGTCGTCGGTGCCGCGCTTGCCGATTTTGTAGGATTGCGCCAGGCGGCGGGCAGTGCCGGGGGTCAGAGTTTTGGGAATCTGCACGGCTACAATCACCTCTCCGGGCTGAAGCTCGGTCTGGCGATAGCCGATGAAAAAGTTGGCCAAAGGCAGAGTGCGCTCCCCATCGGGGCCAGCCAGCTTCAGAATGGCATCCAGCGATAGCAGCACCGGGGGCAGATCGCCAATGGGAGAACCGGTGCCGATGTTGCCACCCAGGGTAGCCCGGTTGCGCACCTGGCGGGCCGCAAACCAGTGGATCATCTCATCCATACTGGGGAAGAGCCCGTGGAGGTTGGACTCAATATGGCTGAGGGGCACCGCACCGCCAATTTCCACAAATTCCTCGGTCTGCTGAATCTGCTTCAGCTCCGTCACCGCTTCTAGGGAAATCAAAATGGGGTAATGCTGCCGGTGCCAGCTCATCTCCAGGCCCAGATCCGTGGCCCCAGCCACCAGAGTAGCCCCGGGATGCTGCTGCATCAGATTGATCACCTCTGAGAGCTGAGTGGGGCGGTAGAACAGCTCACTGTGGCCGTTGTTTTGGGTGGTGTAGGCCAAGGGCAAAAGCGCCGTAGCGGCCGACTCCAGCTGCGCTGAAAAGATGTCCTGGGGGGCGACCTCCGCTACCATCTGAGCGGCGCGGCGAATGGGGATGTAGCCGGTGCAGCGGCAAAGGTTACCCTCCACCGAGAGATCGTCGGGGGTGCCGTCGTAGTAGGCGGCAAATAGGCTCATGATAAAGCCAGGGGTGCAGTAGCCGCACTGGGAGCCTCCGGTTTCGACCATGGCTGACTGCACCGGGTGGAGTTGGTCGGCGGTGACGGGTTCTTTCGAGAAGGCATTTTTGGGTACTTGGCACTGGGTAATGCCGTCCGCGGTCAAAACCTGTCGCCCCGCCACCGCCCCCAGGGGAATCAGGCAGCTGTTTACCGCTTGGTAGTGGGGCTGGCCATCGGCCCCTTCGCCAATCAGGGCGACGGTGCAGGCGCCGCAGTCGCCGTCGCCGCAGCCTTCCTTAGTGCCCGCCCGCCCGCTCAGCCGCAGATACTCTAGCAGGGTCATGGCGGGGGACAAGTCTGTGACGGAGACCGTTTCTCCGTTAATGGCAAAGGTGAGTTGATGGTCAAGTTGTTGAGTCACAGGGGGCTACTACATCCAGAAACACGATCCCATGGGCAATCTAGTGCTCACCTTAACGACAAAATAGTGATCAAAATGACAATTTGACCAAATTTAATTTGTTTTTAGGATGCTGGCTAAGGGGCCGACTCAGGACGGGGCCAAGGAAGGCTTGAGCCTGGGTATCCCATTTTTTAGCCAAAACCCTGGTTTTGACGGCAAGGGTCCCTCAGTCAAGGGCGTCAATGGCCAATGGGCTCCGACCTCAACCCTGTGGACAACACTTAGGGACTGCATCGAGCCGAGAATCCAGTTCGGCGCCCTCATCAACCCTTGAAGGTCTCACTGTGCGGTGAACTGAGCAATGATGAGCGTGAATTATCCACACATCCAAGCTGTAAATTAAAAATAAAAATATTATGAAGATCCTAGTCGATGGCGTATAGATTTCATGATATTGATTCTCTTCCCCCCAGGGCCTAGGTATTTCCAAGTAGGCTGATTTCATGAATGGAAACGTAGCAACGCTTTTTTGTGATTTTTTGACTCTATTCGATAAAGAAAAACAAAACGTTTAGAGACTCCTTGCTCGGGCTAACCTGCGTTGCCAACCCTGTGTATCTACCAAAAACCAACAAACTAAGATGATGCTTCCTCTATATACGTCGAGCTTGGCCGCCGAAAAAAGCACCCCCCAAAAAAATCCATGTAAGCCATCGTCTCTGCTTAAACTCTTCTGGAGATAGATCGGTCTAGATGTGAGGCTTGTGTCAGGTTTTAGCCTTGCCCCAGTCTGTGCGCAACCCAGGAAATTTTTCCCGAAATTCCTCTTTCTCCGATGCTTTGCCGGTAGAAAGCTAAGCAGGACATAGATCTTCTCCTAAGCCCGCAAGGTAGTTTTGAAGGGACAACCTTTGTTCGACAGGTGTCTGCACATACCTTAGGCGGCAGAGCAAAGACTGTAAGCGATGATTAAATCTTGAAAGCACGTTTCAAATTACTTCGCCTTCAATCCATAAGTAATATGGATGCCTTCGACTTTATTTAGCGTGAATTGCCCCGTCACAATTAGGAGGAATTTTTTAAGCTGACTTGCTAAACAGGATGTAGCTTATAGCCTTTTTCAGAGTAGGCATTCATTATCTTACCTCTATTGAGAGAGTAGGTAATTCTTCGGCATAGGGTAACTCTGCCCCCTATTCAGGCAATAAAATTTTTCTTAGCAATGAGTTAAGTCGATTTTCTAAGGTTAGGTCAATCCAATAATTTACAATCTAATAATCTGGGAGGCAATGTGAAGGTCGCCATAGATCCCTCAGTAGGGAAGTCTTCTTTGAGTCGAGTAGTCTGGCTGGATTATGCAAAATCCTACGGCATGATTCTAGTGTTTTTGGGGCATATTCTTGAGGCTTTTTACAACAACGGATTTGAATCAGTATTCTTAACCTATAAGGCCATATATTCTTTCCATATTCCCTTATTTTTCCTTCTGTCTGGATATCTGTCTAAGATCCCTGTGCGCGGATTTTGGGCATATTTGAAAATCAGAAAAAATACCAGAGTAATTCCATTTTTGTTTTTCAATTTCATGGCTTTATTGGGGCTTTTTCTCCTTGATTTCCTGGGCAATAATTTAAATATATTAGGATATCTTCGAGATTCTTTTTCGCTGCTGAAGGGTGTTCCGGCTTTTAATATAACAACCTGGTTTTTGACGTGTTTGCTGGCCGTAGAGATAATTAATTTTATTTCCTGTAAATTTTTCAAGACAGAGCGATCGCGGCTGCTGGTGGCCCTGACTTTATTCGCCCTGGGTTGGGGGCTGACCGCGAGATATCGGGGTCTAGTCATGAATTACTGGTTTTTTCCTGAGGCCATGGTTGCCTATCTATTCTATGTTTTTGGCGCTGCCTTAAAACACCGCAGTTGGTTCTCCAGGGGCAGTAGTTTCAGGGTCTCGATGGGCTTTTTGATTGCCTCCCTAGTCGTTTTGCTGACCTTTAATTTAAACCAGTCTCTGTTTTTTGTAGAACCTCCTGTGGTTTTTATGGGTCTCTCCAGTCGGGGGCAGCCTCTGTTGTTCCTTATTACGGGATTGGCTGGTTCCCTGGCCGTGATATATCTAGCCCGTTGGGTCAGTTCTAGCCAGTTTTTGAACTCTTTTCAGCACCGTTTGGGAATACGGTTTATCGGCATGAATACGCTGATACTTTTGGGACTCAATGGCCTGCTGATGCCGTTTAACCATAAGCTGGCTGCCCTGCTGTCAGCCTATATACCCGACAACCCAGTTATTATCTTGACCTTAGGGGTTGTGTTGACGGCTGTTTCTCTACTGCTCTGTGTTCCCCTTGTCTTGGGGCTGAAACGATTTCTGCCTCAGTTTGTAGGTTTGTCTAAGCCTCAGTCCGTTCGGTAATCGGATGCTTGAGAAGGGGCCGGTAGCTTATCCCATCGGGATGTCTAGGGGGTCAGCGGTGGCGTCACCGGGGCCAGCCCTTGGCATGAGGAACTGAAAACTGAAACCTCCTATGGGTTCCCCTACAGGGTCTAGGGAGGGCGCTGCCTGGGTGGGCCCACGGGGCCTACCGGGATATATTGGTAGGACGGCGTGAGATCGGTTGAGCCTAGGGAAAGCCGTTGACAACAGTGAGTTTCTTGAACAACTATGTCTTCATCTCTGTTGAGTACGTCGGCATCTCCTGGGGAGCCCTTGCTGGAGGCGCTGCATTTTGCCGCCACCAAGCACCGCGATCAGCGCCGTAAAGATCAGGAGGCTTCACCCTACATCAATCACCCCATTCAGGTGGCGCGGCTGCTGGCTAGCGAGGGCGGTGTCACCGACCTGGTGACGTTGCTGGCAGCCATTCTCCACGACACGGTAGAAGATACTGAGACCAGCCCAGAGGAGATAGAGCGCTACTTTGGGCCAGAGGTGCGCCGATTGGTGGCCGAGGTCACTGACGATAAGGGCTTGCCCAAGGGCGATCGCAAGCGCCTGCAGATTGAACACGCCCCCCACCTGTCGCGGCAAGCACAGCAGATCAAAATTGCCGATAAAGCGGCCAATGTGAAGGATATTTGTGCCTCTCCCCCGGCCAACTGGTCGCTAGAGCGACGGCAGGCGTACTTAGACTGGGCAGACCAGGTGGTGGCTGGGTGCCGGGGCTGCAACCCGGCATTAGAAGCCTTTTACGATGGGGTGATGACCCAGGCGCGCGCAACTTTAGCGGCAGTGTAGCCATCGCCATAACTTCCCTCTCCTAGGGCTTCTTACCGGCTTAGCTCAGAGGGTTGTTCGGACCTGTTGGGCCTCTCTGCGATCGCAGAGAGGCCACTTTGAGGGGTATTTCGCCCAGGATTATGCAGAACCTACATGTTGTCCATGCGATAAAAGGATGGTGCTCTACAAAGAGTGACTAAAAATACAAAACCCGTCTCAAAGTTTGAATAACTTAACTTCAAATGCAACGGCACAAATGCAGAGATGCAGATTTTTGTGCGGCATTCTATGGGAAAAACCATCTTGAGGCAGCAATTTTGTCAAGTCTGAATATTATTTTCGGGTAGGGACTTAGACAACCTAAAAGTAAGGCATCTTTGCTAGATGTGAGCCTGGGAATGCTATTTCTGTGGGGATGGAAATTCCTAATTTCATCTATAGAAACCAATGGTTCTCATCTGATCTGCTAGCGTTGCCACAGTTTGGCTGAATCAATTCTGATTCTATTAAGGAGGCTGAATTGTGGTGTCGATAGGGAATAGGTTCAGGTGAGTTTTGGGCCTGTGGTCGTCATGCCATGACAACTGTGGGTTGGCCTGATTAATTTCTTGTTTTTTGTTGCATTACGTACTGCTGGAGAAAGCGCACTATGACTCGACTCAATCGCCGCCGATTTTTGATGACCGCTGGCACCGCCGCAGCGGGTACTGTGCTGCTCCATGCCTGTAGTCAGGGTGGGACTGATCAGGCTTCAGATGCCACCACCGAGGTTGTCATCGATCCCGGCGATGCGCCAGAGACCACATCCGCCAAGCTGGGCTTCATCGCACTGACCGACTCTGCACCGCTAATTATTGCTAAAGTCAAAGGCTTCTACGACAAGTACGGCATGACCGACGTGTCGGTCGAAAAGCAGGCCTCCTGGGGCACTACCCGCGACAACCTGGTACTGGGTTCCGGTGGCGGCGGTATCGACGGGGCACACATTCTGACCCCCATGCCCTACCTGATTTCCAACGGCATTGTCACCGACGGCAACAAGGTGCCGATGTATATCCTGGCCCGCCTGAACGTCAACGGCCAGGGCATTTCTCTGCCCAGCGACTACGCCAGCCTCAATGTGGGGGTAGACAGCAGCCCCCTAAAGGCCGAGTTTGCCAAGCGCAAGTCTGAAGGCAAGGAACTCAAGGCGGCGATGACGTTCCCCGGCGGCACCCACGATATGTGGATTCGCTACTGGCTGGCGGCGGGCGGCATTGACCCCGACACCGAAATTTCCACCATTGTGGTGCCTCCGGCCCAGATGGTGGCCAACGCCAAGGTGGGCAACATGGATGCCTTCTGTGTGGGCGAGCCCTGGCCTCTGCAAACCGTGAACCAGCAAATTGGCTTCAACGCCCTAACCACCGGGGAAATGTGGAAAGACCACCCCGAAAAAGCCTTTGGGATGCGGGCTGATTGGGTGGATGCCAACCCCAACGCCACCAAGGCAATGCTGATGGCGGTGCTGGAAGCCCAAATGTGGTGCGACCAGGCCGAAAACAAAGAGGAAATGTGCCGTATTCTGTCCGAGCGGGCCTGGTTTAACGTGCCCTTCGACGACATCATCGACCGCTCCGTGGGCAAGTTTGACTTTGGCAATGGCCGAGTGGAAGAGCTGCCCGACCTGATGCAGAAATACTGGGCCGACAACGCCTCCTATCCTTACAAGAGCCACGACCTTTGGTTCTTGGTGGAGAACATTCGTTGGGGGCTGCTGCCCAAGGACACCGATGTCAACGCCTGGGTGGATGGCGTGAACCGGGAAGATCTCTGGCGCGAAGCGGCCACTGCCATTGGCCAAGAGGCGGCAATCCCCGCCAGCACCTCTCGCGGCGTAGAGACCTTCTTCGATGGCGTCACCTTCGACCCCGAAAATCCCCAGGCTTACCTGGACAGCCTCAAGATCAAAAAGGTCTAGCCACCCTCACCCACACTCCCTCTCCCCAAGGGAGAGGGGAGCCGGATACGGGGATTTCTCACCCACACCCTTTGACTTCTCGCTGCCCAGCAACCTCGCCACTGGAGATTACCGATGACCGCACCCCTTGACATCCGCCCAACCCGATCACGGTTCAATGTAGCCCGTTTGAGCCAGCAGGTGCTCAATGGGCTAAAGGGACTGATTCCCCCCGCTGTGGCCATTTTGATTTTCCTCGCCATTTGGCAAGTGCTAACCATGAGCCCCAGCGCCACCCTGCCCACCCCCATCCGCACTGTTCAAGATACCTGGGAACTGATTATCAACCCCTTTTTCGACTACGGCGGCACCGATAAAGGGCTGTTTTGGCAGGTGCTAACCAGCCTGCAACGGGTGGCTATTGGCTTTTCTCTGGCGGCGGTGGCTGGGGTGGCCCTCGGCATTTTGGTGGGTACTAGCCCGCTAATGTTTAGCGCCCTTGATCCAATTTTCCAAATTTTGAGAACTGTCCCTCCGTTGGCCTGGTTGCCGATTTCCTTGGCCGCGCTTCAGCAGGCGGGGCCAGCCTCTATTTTCGTAATCTTTATCACCGCGATTTGGCCCATTATCATCAATACCACTGAGGGCGTTCGCCAAATTCCCCAGGACTACAACAACGTTGCTAAAGTTCTGAAGCTGTCCAAACCCACCTACTTTTTCAAGATTCTTTTTCCCGCTACGGTGCCCTACATTTTCACTGGCCTGCGGATTGGAATTGGCCTGTCCTGGCTGGCGATTGTGGCAGCAGAAATGTTGATTGGGGGTGTGGGCATTGGTTTCTTTATTTGGGATTCCTGGAACAGTTCCCGCATCAGCGACATCATCATCGCGATTGTCTATGTGGGTGTGGTGGGTCTGCTGCTCGATCGCCTGATTGTGTTTGTTGGCACCCTGGTTCTGCCAGAGGAGCAAAAGCAGTAGCGGCCCTTTCCCTAGCTGCTCTTTACTCTAGCGGTGCATCGCTGCGCGGATGCGCCCGGTGGCCCTCACCCCCAACCCCTCTCCCAGGAGGAGAGGGGAGCCTCAAAAATCCAACATGCTTGCGTCCGTCTGCACCTTCATTCCCTGAGCACCATGGCTGTCTTTGTAGAAGTTGACCACGTCGATCGCGTCTTTAAGCTGCCCAAGGGGGGTGAGTATATTGCCCTCAAGAATATTGAGCTGAATATTCACAAGGGGGAGTTCGTGTCGCTGGTCGGCCACTCGGGCTGCGGCAAATCGACCCTGCTGAATATTCTCTCGGGCCTGGATCAGCCCAGTAACGGGGGCATTGTGTTGGAGGGTCGCCAGGTCACTGAACCCGGCCCCGATCGCATGGTGGTGTTCCAAAACTATTCGCTGCTGCCCTGGCTGACGGTGCGCGAAAACATTGCCCTGGCGGTGGATCAGGTGATGCAGAAGCACCCCAAGCCGGTGCGCGATCGCATGATCGATCACCACATCGAGCTGGTGGGTCTACAAAAGGCGGCCCACAAGCGCCCCGGCGAAATCTCTGGCGGCATGAAGCAGCGGGTGGCGATCGCCCGCGCCCTGGCCATTCGCCCCAAGCTACTGCTACTCGACGAGCCCTTTGGTGCCCTCGATGCGCTAACGCGCGGCGGTCTGCAAGAGCAGCTGATGAAAATTTGCCAGGAGAACGAAGTCACCTGCGTCATGGTTACCCACGATGTGGATGAGGCGCTGCTGCTGAGCGACCGCATTGTGCTGATGACCAACGGCCCCGAGGCCCACATTGGCCAAATCGTCGATGTGCCCTTCCCCCGGCCTCGCGAACGCATGGAGGTGGTCAAGCACCCCAACTACTACAGCCTGCGCAACGAGATTGTCTACTTCCTCAACCAGCAGAAGCGGGCCAAGCTGCACAGGGCCAAGCCCGTGGTGGCCATGGCCGCCAACGGCCTGGAGAAGGTCAACCTAGAGCTGGGCTTTATTCCCCTGGTGGACTGTGCGCCCCTGGTGGTAGCCAAGGAGAAGGGGCTGTTTGAGTCCCACGGCTTGAGCAACGTCACCCTGAACCGGGAGCCGAGCTGGAATGCGATCGCCGACGGCGTGGCCACCGGTCGTCTTGACGCCGCCATGATGGTGGCGGGCATGCCCCTGGGCATGACCCTGGGCTACGGCAATCAGCGACCCCGGCCCATGGTCAGCGCCCTGACCCTGAGCCGCAACGGCAACGCGATCACCTTTAGTAAACGGCTATTTGACCAGGGCGTGCGATCGCTCGCCGACTTTAAGGCCAACCTCGATCGCCGCCCCGACCGGGTGCATACCCTGGCCGCCGTGCATCCCACCTCCATGCACAACCTGCTGTTGCGCTACTGGTTGGCCAGCGGCGGCATCGACCCCGATCGCGATGTCAGCGTCACGGTGATTCCTCCGGCGCAGATGGTGTCGACCCTGAAATCGGGCAGCATCGACGGCTACTGCGTTGGGGAACCCTGGAACGCTCGTGCGGTGGCCGAAGGTGTAGGGGTGGTGATGGCCACCGACAACGACATCTGGCCCGGCCACATCGAGAAGGTGCTGGGCGTTACCGAAGCCTGGGCTGAGCAATATCCCAAAACCCATGTGGCCCTGGTCAAAGCCCTGCTCGAAGCCTGCGAATACTGCGACGATCGCCGCAACCGCGAAGAAATTGCCGAGATGCTGGCTCGGCCCGAGTACGTGGGTGCTAACGAAGCGCTGATTCGCCAGGGTTTCCTTGACCCCTACGACCGGGGTGACGGTGGTGAGCCCGAGCCTGCGCTCAACTACATTCAGTTCTTCACCGGCAAGGCCAACTACCCGGATGTCTCTGAGGCGGTGTGGATGATGACCCAAATGGCCCGCTGGGGCATTACCCCCTTCCCCCGCAACTGGCTGGCGGTGGCTGAGCGGGTGAAGCGGGCCGATATCTTTGGCCAAGCGGCCCGTGAGCTGGGTCTGTTGGACATTGGTCGCGATCGCCACACCACCCACCTGTTTGACGGCGTAGAATTTGACCCTGACGAACCGCTGAAATACCTCGATAAGTTTGCCATCAAGCGCGATCTGCGTATTGAAGAAGTCTCCCTGGATGTCGCGACCATTCTATAGAGCCATCCCCTCCTAGGAGGAGTGCCCGCAGAGCGGGGTGGGTCTGTCTAGGCAAAGATAACCCCACCCCTACCCCTCCCAGGAGGGGAACACCCGCCCACCCATCCACCCATTCCCCTCCCCATGCAAGTGCTCAACTCTCCAACCCAAGCCACTACCGGCCCCGCCACCCAGGAGCCGTTCCTGATCATTGATAACCTCTCGAAGGTTTACCCCACCCCCACGGGCGACTTTGTCGTCCTCGACGGCATTGATCTGGCCGTCAATGAAGGCGAATTTGTCTGCGTGATCGGCCACTCCGGCTGTGGCAAATCGACCCTGCTCGACATGGTCGCAGGCTTCCGCCAGCCCACCGAGGGGGAAGTACGCCTGCAAACCATGCCCATCCGCGAGCCCGGCCCCGATCGCATGGTGGTGTTTCAAAACTACTCGCTGCTGCCCTGGTTAACCGCCTACGAAAACATCTACCTGGGCGTCAACTCGGTGTTCGCTAACAAGCCCGAGGCGGCGAAAAAGCACATTGTCATGGAGCACCTGGAGATGGTGGGCCTGGCCGATGTGGCCAATAAGAGGCCCGGTGCCCTCTCCGGCGGCATGAAGCAGCGGGTATGCATTGCCCGCGCCCTGGCCCTGCGCCCCAAGGTGCTGATTTTGGATGAGCCCTTTGGTGCCCTCGACCCGATCACCCGCGAAGAGCTCCAGGAAGAACTGCTGAAAATCTGGCAAGACCACCAGATCACTGTCATGATGATTACCCACGACATCGATGAAGCGCTGTTCTTGAGCGATCGCATCGTGATGATGACCAACGGCCCCGCCGCCAAGATCGGCGAGGTGATGCTAGTGCCCTTTGCCCGGCCTCGGGACAGAGCCCGCATTATGGAAGATCCCCGCTTCTACGAACTGCGCAACGAAGCCCTCGACTTCCTCTACCACCGCTTCGCCCACGACGATACAGAGTAAGCTCTTGGTCGTAACCTGCCGCAGTAGCTAAACCAAGTCCACTTGGAGAACCACAGTTTTAGTTACCCCTGATTGCTCAGGGCAAACGCCGTTTGCCCCTACAGAGCCGCCTGCTTTTGAAACGGGGGTATTTGGACTCGGACTCGGTATGAGAGCGGGAGGACCGAGATATGTATACCCGGTAGGCCCTTGGGAGAGGGATTTAGGGTAAGGGCAGGTTTGGCAAACTACAGGTTTCGAGGTGGGCAGGGTTGATCAACTGCTCTGGGGAGAGATAGGCTAACACCTTGGTAGGATTGGGGCTTGCCACTCAAGAGGTTTACGGTGCCCAAGGCGCTTAAAATTGCCCGCGTGATGCTGTCGGTGTACTACGCCTACATGGTGGAATACCGGGCCGAACTGGTGTTTTGGGTGCTGTCCGGCACCTTCCCGCTGATTCTCATGGGGCTGTGGGTGGAGGCGGCCCAGGGCGATCGCCTTAACCTCAGCCCCACGGAGCTAGTGCAGTACTTCCTGGCGGTGTTTTTGGTGCGCCAGTTCACCGTAGTTTGGGTGATCTGGGAGTTTGAGCGCGAGGTGGTCGAGGGCAAGCTCTCCCCCTACCTACTGCAACCCATCGACCCGGCCTGGCGGCACTTTTTTAGCCATGTTGCCGAGCGCTTTGCCCGGCTGCCCTTTGCCTTTTTGCTGGTGGGGCTGTTTTTGCTGCTCTACCCCTACGCCGCCTGGCTGCCCCGCCTCGACAACCTGGTGCTGGGGCTACTGGCCACGGTGTTGGCCTTTTGTCTGCGGTTTATCATGCAGTACACCTTTGCTCTAGCCGCCTTCTGGACCGAGCGGGCCAGCGCCCTAGAGCAGTTTTGGTTTCTGCTGTACACCTTCCTATCGGGCATGGTGGCCCCGCTATCGCTGTTCCCCGACGCTGTCCGGGAGGCCGTGCTGTGGACGCCCTTTCCCTACCTGATCTATTTTCCGGCCAGTCTGCTGATCAACCGACCCAACCATGTGGTGCAGGGGTTTGCGGCCATGGTGTTTTGGACGGCGCTGTTTTGGGGGCTCAACCGCTGGCTGTGGCGCCAGGGGGTAAAGCAGTACTCGGGTATGGGGGCCTAATGGAACGCTATCTGAAGGTGCTGAAGCTGTTTTGGGGTACAGCGATCGCCGCCGAGCTCGAGTATCGCCTCAACTTTGTCGTCACCGCCCTGATTAGCCTGGGCGGTCTGGTGGGCAGCTTGTTTGGGTTGTTTTTGTTCTATCGCACCGGCTACCAGTTCGAGGGCTGGAGCTGGGAGGGTGCCCTCCTGGTGCTGGGTCTCTTCACCGTGCTGCAGGGGTTCTCGGCAATGGTGCTGAGTCCCAATTTGAACAAAATCGTCACCCAGGTGCAGGAGGGCACCCTCGACTTTGTACTGCTCAAGCCGATTAGTTCGCAGTTTTGGCTCTCGACCCGCGTGATCTCGCCCTGGGGCCTGCCCGATGTGCTCTTTGGCCTGGTGATGATTGGCTATGGCGGCAGCCGCCTGGGGCTGGGCTGGGCCGATTATGGCCTGGCGCTGCTGCCGCTACTGTTTGGGGCCATTACCCTCTACAGCCTGTGGTTTATGCTGGGGGCCACCAGCATTTGGTTTGTCAAAATCTACAACGTTACCGAGGTGCTGCGGGGGCTGCTGGAGGCGGGGCGTTTCCCCATTGCGGCCTACCCCACGGCCTATCGGGTGTTTTTTACCTTTGTGGTGCCGGTGGCGTTTTTGACCACGGTGCCGGCTCAAACCATGCTGGGCCAGGGGGGATGGTGGTGGCTGCTGGCCTCGGCGCTGCTGGCCGGAATTTTGCTGGTGGTGGCGAATCAGTTCTGGCGCTTTGCCCTGCGGTTTTACACCAGCGCATCGAGCTAATGGGTGATTACCGCCGCTTTGCTTTTGGATAGAGCCAAAACCCCAGACCTTTACTCAGCCACGGCATAACGGGGTAGGTCAGCAGGGCCGAGACAAAAATCACCGAGATAAATAGCCCCAGCAGGGACGGCAGCCCCGCCAGCAGCGGCCCCAGCAGCAGATTGGCTAGCAAAATTAGCGGGTAAACAGCCAACACCCCCAGCACCACCTGTTTGTAATAGGGCGGTGCCGACAGGGATGAGGGGGCGGCAGAGCGTTCCCTAGGCAGGGTGAACCACATCTCCAGACCGTTGGGCAACTGCTGCTGCGATCGCGCCGCAATCAGCCCGTAGGATCTATCCATCCAGTCGCGGTAGGTGGGCGATATCAGCCAGTGGCGGAGGTGTTCGTAGGTCTCAAACTTGACAATCACCACGTATTCGGGATGGTGGTGGTCGCGTGGGCGAATCACCTCAACCCCCAAAAATCCGTCAAACTGTCTGGCATCTTGGTTAATACCCTTGGTCCAAGCCTCGTAGGCGGGCACCTGGCCGGGGTCAACCACTTCGGAGATCACCAGGGTGACGGGGCCGGATCGCGTCTGAATCTCGTCCATGGGGCTCGGTAGATAGGGCAACCAGACAGCTCAAGAATACCGAAAGTCAAAGGTTTCCGCTATGCGCCCGGTTCGACAGGTCGGGATGCGATGACCATGGCCCACGTCCATCTGCCTGGGGCGACCGCTAGAGAGAACAAAACTTTCTCACCCGGTCAAACTCAGGATCTTGCCAGGAATAAGCAAAGTGACTGACGGAGGTAATCTGCGGGGCGGCCCGGTGCAGGGCTTCCATCTGAGTCTCGAGGGCGGGGCGGTTGTAGGTGGCCTGGCCCCAAATTCCTGCTAATGCGGGGATAATCGTGGGAGAGGTTCCCGCTGGCACCATGGTCAGCACCCGCCGCACTCCGTCTAAAATGCAGCCGGTATTGCCACAAACCGCGTAGGCCATTGGGTTCCAGGTCATCCAGGTGGGGAATCGCTCCCAGTACTGGAGGCGCGAGTCGTAGCCGCCGGTGCCCACGGTCTGGTTGCCCTCTGGAAAGAACACGGTCCCCGACTGCGTGCCCGTGCGCTGGGCTTGTTCACCGGCCAGTTTGACAAAATCGACTACCCCCTGCACGGCGTGGGCCACACTGAGCTGCCACAGCTCGGCCTGCAGCTGGGGCCGCAGACTGGCCGGGGTAGGGGGCTCCTGGTCCTCTGCCAGGGGGGGGGCAGGCGTGCGGCTCTGCCACAGGGGCTCGGGCTCGTTGGGGTAGAGCTCGCGCACGTCTACGATATCGCTGTCGATCAGGTAGCCGCGGCTAATGTAGCGCCGCATCAGCTCTAGCCCCTGCTGATTCACCGCCCGCCGAAAGAACGCATCGCGGGAGGCCTGGCCATAGATCCACAGGTCGTCGACGCTGTCGGCCACGGAGTTGGGGCCCACCCCGCGAGGGTAGCGCACGTAGTCGAACAGTACCCCATCGGGTTTGCGCTGGAGAACGGCCCCTAGCATGCGGCTGTAGTCGGCCTGGGCCTGGGCATGGTAGGGGTCGACGAAGACTTCATCGGGGTTGCTAGAGGCCCCCGATTTGGCGTAGCTGTAGGTGGTCTCGCCGCGCCCGTTGAGGGCCAGCACATCCGCGCGATCGCTGCGCAGGCCGTAGGAGTAGCCAAAGTTGAGGGCAAACAGCCAGGCATCGACCCGCAGCCCGCGCTGGCGGCCCATGTCGATGGCTTCGGCCAGCAGATCCCGGCGCTCGTAGCCGGGGGACTGCACCACCGAGGGCCACACCGTGGGGTTTTCGGCCTGGGGCAGCAGCACCTGGCCGCCGTAGAAAGCCTCGACGTAGACCTCGTTATAGCCCAAGTTCACCACCCGATCGAAGAGGGCGTCTAGAATGCCGGGCTGCAGGTCGCAGGGATAGAGGCGTACCCACACCGCCTGGCGCTGGGGCCAGGTGCGGCTGCGGCACTGGCGCAGGTCTTCCGTATGCTGGCGCACCATGGCCTGATACTGCTGCTGGGCCGTGGCATTGCCGGTCAGGGCTTCCTTGCGCAGATTTTCCTTGGCGATCGCCGCTGCTTGGGTGACCTGGCAGTAGGCATTGAGGGCCTCTGCCCGCCCAACGCCGGCTAGGGGCACTACGCCCAGGCCCATCAGCCCCGTGATTAGGGCCAGCCCCGGCATCAGCAGGGGCCGCGCGAGTCGACTGAGGTAATGGGTACGCCGGGCGGCGGAGAAAGGACTGGCCATAGATTTGGGTGAGTTACCCGATGAAGGTGAAGGTTGGGGCTCGGGCATGGCTAAGTCTAGGGGACGCGGCACCATGCCTTCAGGTCAGAGCACATAATAGCTAAGTTGGCCTAGCTTATCACTGCATTCCGTTGACCAAGGGAGAAGACAATGGTTCCTGCCGCTAACTTCATTTTTTGCCCCTGGTCTCGGGCCCAGGCCATCTCACCGGACCAACTAAAACCGGATCACCTAAAACGCTCACTATCCTAAGCCGATCGACTACTCCAGCTTTGCCCTTGTGCCCAGGGGCGTTTCTGACCGACAACGCGAACTCTCTAACCCCGCAGAGCTATGGCATCGGCCACCGCCTCCCTTCGCCCTTTCCCTTGGCCGCTGAGCCTGAGCGCCCTGCTGCTGGTGGCTGGGGCGGCCTTGATGGCCCCCCACGGAGAGTTTACTGAACCTGCTATTCTGCATCGATTTTGGCTGGCGGCGGCGGTGATGGGGGCAGGGTTTTGCCTGCCTTGGCCAGAGGTAGCGCCGAGGCTGCCTGGCCTCTGGTTCTGGGGTGTGGCTGTGGTGACCCGGCTGCTGCTGCTGCCCATGGAGGCCGGTGACGACCTGTGGCGCTATCTATGGGAAGGGCACCTACAAAATTTGGGGTTTAGCCCCTACCACCTGGCCCCTGACGCCCCGGCGCTAGAACCCTATCGCACCCCCTGGTGGGACGCCATTAACCACAGCGACGTAGCGGCGATCTATCCGCCCATTACCCAGCTGGGGTTTCGGCTGCTGGCGGCCGTTGCCCTGCATCCCCTGATCTTTAAGCTGGCCTTTGTGGCCGCCGATCTGGGGGTAGCCTGGCTGCTGTGTCGGCGATTTGGCTATCGGCGTGCCACCCTCTACGCCTGGAACCCGATGGTGATTTACAGCTTTGCCGGGGGAGCTCACTACGACAGCTGGTTTATTCTCCCCCTGGTGGCGGCCTGGCTGCTCGATGGGGCAACTCCGACTCGCCGCAGCTGGCTGTGGGTGGCCGGGCTGGTGGGCATTAGCGTGGCGGTAAAGTGGGTATCGCTGCCGCTGGTGGGGTTTTTGGGGTGGCGATCGCTGCGCCAGCGCCAATGGCTCAAGGCTGGGGCGATCGCGCTACTGGGACTGCTGCCCATGGCCCTCTCGGCCCTGCCTTTCTGCTCTGGGACGACCTGTCCGCTGATTCCTACCAGCTCGGCGTTTGTCGCCTACGGGCGCAGCGCCGAGTTTATGCCCTACTTCATCGGCCGCCTGTGGCCCGCTACCCTGGCGGCCAACTGGATCTACGCCCTGCCTCTGGGGCTGGTGGTGCTCTGGCTGCTGGGGCGGGCTAAGACCCTGGGCCAGTTTGCCGAGGGCTACTGGCTGGGGCTGCTGACCCTTTCCCCCATCGTGCACTTTTGGTATTTCACCTGGATGGTACCCTTTGCGGTACCGAGCCAAAACTGGGGGGTACGGCTGGTCAGCCTATCGGCCTTTGTGTACTTTGTGCTGCCCTCGCGTCTGCCCGACTGGCGTCTGACCCTGGCGGAGCGTCTGCTGCTGTGGCTGCCCCTGGTGCTGGGCTGGCTGGCTCATCAAATTTTCAGGAAAAACTTAGGGGCAAATTAGACAACCCATCGGCAAATGTCCGATAACTAAGGTGAATTCTGACCACAAAAATACCCAGCATTCGGAATCTCTCTCAAGGGCGCAGGCCCTGCGCCCCTACATGGGGGTATCTTCTTGCTCGAAAATCTCCTAGGGCCGTAGCCCGACTCTACAGGTGCACCAGACTTGTCTATGCTAAAGCCCATTCCCCTGTTGCTGGTGGCCGCGATCGCCCTTGCCCCGGCCTGCGCCCCACCCTCTATCCAAGCCCCCGCCGATTCGGTCACTGCGGCGGTCACCGAACCCCTGGACTACGGCGACTACAACGACCTGTTGAAAACCTACGTCAGCCCAACGGGCCTAGTCGACTATGGCGCTCTCCAGGCCCAGCCCGCTGTCCTAGAGTCCTTTGTGGCTAAGCTGGGGGCGGTTTCCCCGGCGGCCTACGACAGCTGGAGCGAGGCGGACCAGATCGCTTTTTTGATCAACGCCTACAACGCCCTGACGCTTCAGTCGATCATTGCTCAAAATCCCCTCAAGCAGAGCATCCGCGATATTCCTGGGGTGTGGAATTTCAAACAGCACAGGCTGCTGGGCCAGGGCCTGACCCTCGATGCGATCGAGCACGATATCCTGCGGCGACAGTTCTCAGAACCGCGCATCCACGCCGCCCTAGTCTGTGCCGCCATCAGCTGTCCGCCCCTGCGCCAGGAGGCCTTTACCGGGGGCGACCTCAATGCTCAACTCGATGACCAGGTCCAGCGCTGGCTGACCAGTCCCCACGGCCTCCAGATCGATCGCGACCAGAACCGGGTGGCGATCTCGGCTATTTTCAAGTGGTTTGGCGAAGACTGGGAGGCTCAGTATGCGGCCCCTGACCAATTTACCGGCAGCCCCAGGGAGCGCGGCGCGCTGAATTTTATCAGCAGCTACCTCAGCCCTGGCGATCGCGCCTACCTGGCCGCCGGTGACTATCGGCTCAGCTACCTCGACTACGACTGGGCCCTCAACCAGCAGTAGCCCCCTAGCAGACTACGGCATAAGTGTGGCGACTATTGCCAATCGCGAGGGGCAGGGGAGCCAGGGAGCCAGGCGATCTGGAATAGTTGGCATATTTCAGCCTTCGAGTACTAGCTCCGGGCCGCCGCTTTCTACTGCACCACCAGGGTGAGCTGATAGTTAATTCGCCCGGTACCTGCGGTCTGCTGCTGCACCACCGTATTGGGGCCGTTAAAGACGATATCCACCGAGCCCGAGGCGGGGGAATAGCTGCCCACAATGGCAACGTGGGTAACGGCCTTGCCCAGGTAAGGGCTGACATCTAAAAATTCGGAATTATTGCCAAGGGGTAACCGGGTCTCACCATCGATCTCGATGTAGCCCTGCAGGGTGCCGCCCCGAGGGGCGCTGACCGATAGCAGGTGGGGCTCGTCTAAATTGGCGCGATCGAGGCTGATGGTGTTGGTTTGTCGCTGGTATGACTCCATAACATCCTTGGCGCTAGCCTTAGACAAAATGGCGCTGAGGGCATGGTAGGTGCCCCCAAAGGCCTGGCTACCATTGGCGGAGGATGGCCCCACCGCTGTGGTAACCGCCACGAGAATCAATAGAGAAACCCCAAGGGCCGAGGGATGTTTCATAGTCGTTTAACCATTTCCAGGAAAGGGGAAGAGCCATTCTGAAGAGCCACTCTAAGGGCGATCGTCATCCCCAGGAGCTGAGGGGAAAGAGTACTGCCGTAGCACCCTGACGGCCGATCGCCCCAGGCAATCCAGACAGACGAACCTGGGCGGCAGTACGTTCCCCACTGGAGCTACCGGCGCAGCCGATCGGCAGGGTTGTAGACATCGACCTGAACCCCTACGGGCACCGCTACGGTAGGCCCAGAGGCGTTCTGGCCCACCTGATCGGAGCCGCGAATTTGATGGCGACTCTGGCGCACCTGACGCACCTCGCCGGTGCCGCCCACCTGCACCTGGCGACTGGTGCTGACGCTGGTATTGCCTGAACAGGGGCCGTCAGCGTCGATGGCCACATCGTTGACCTGTTCGGCGGGCCGGTCGCCCCCGTGGATAGCGGCCTGAATCGCCACATCGGCGACCACGCAGGTGGCCGATGCCGACGGGGTAAAGCATGCCAGGGCCCCTCCCCAGAGGAGGCCTAGGCCAAGATACTGAGGTTTAATCATCGTTACAGCCAGATAGGTTTTGAGCCGATCGCAGGCCCGATCGAGAGCCCACGGGGGGGTTAAGCAGAGTCGGAGCGCTACTGACACACCTGGGTCGTGCTGCGGTTTTCGCTGTAGATTACGTTACCCCCAGCGGTGGACCGGGTAGAGTGGGCACTGTGCGATCGCGCCGTGCAGGCGGGGGCAAAGGTGGCCGTAGGCAACCGAGATCCCACCTGGGCTCCGGTGACCTGGGTACCGGTGACCTGGGACAGGGGCACCGGTCGATCGGCCAGGGTTCTGAGGTAGATCTGACCGCTATTGCCCACCTGCACCTGGACCCGGTCGGTGGCAATGGTGATGGAATTAGCCATGGCGGTGGTGGCCATGGCGGCTAGGGCGATCGCCCCCACCAGTCCTATCTTCAGTGTTGCAATCATCATGGTCTTCTCCTTGCAAGGGTAGCCCGTCAAGGGGCGGAGCTAGGGCTGAGAGGATTTCCCCAGCCCCAGCCCCAGTGGTCAAGCTAGCTTAGGGATCTGTGGGTTAATGGTGTACCAGGTGTCCAGGTTTTCTCCCGGAGGGAGACGCCAAGCGAACGACTTCGCTCAACCTTCAGTGATCGAGGACTGAGCGAAGTCGAAGGCCGATCAGCGGGTACCTTATTTTCCTGCGAGTCCCTTAGTTGTTGATGTCAACCCGGACGCTGCGGCCACGGTTAGCGTTGTTGGGGCGCACCCGCTCTTGAATCACGTTGACCTGGCTACTCTCCTGATAAACGCCGTTGCCGCTCCCTGCCACGGTGCCACCCTGGTAGATGTCCTGCACAATGCCAGTGCTGTCGGTTCGGCGGGCATTGGGGGTGGTAGAACGATTGATGCGGTTGATCTGCTGGCTACTCTGAATGGCAGCGTTGCCGTCACCTTGAATGTAGATATCCTGGGTGCCCTGCTGTACCACAGCGGTATCGGCACTGGCGGGCATTGCCACCAAGCCCAGCGCAGCAAAACCCAGTAGACCCACAGTAGAGATGTGCTTCAGCATGAGAAACGTCCTCAACAAAAAAGTGCAAAGCAATAAGTTGATGAATTCGACACTTAAAAAACATCCAAGACAAGCATTTTCATGCCTTCTAGATATCCTTAAAATGTGCGATTCACATGTCTAAAGACACAACCACAAAAACAAAAGTTCCCAGAATTTTTATCTGTTTTTTCCATAATAAAAACTCCCAAAGGCATGGCAACCTTTGGGAGTAAAACCCTAATCCACAGGATAATATATAATTTTTCGGCCTTAATCGAAGGCGTTTTCAGGCCCCTAAGAGCGATCAGTCTTCGGCTTAATCGTCGTCGTCGCGATCGCGATCGCGCCCCCGCTGCTGGCCTCGCCCCCGATTCTTATCATCGTCATCGTATCTGCCGGGTCGGCTTTGCCCGTTTCGCTGACCGGGTCTAGCGGCTTCCTGCTGGTTCACCTGGCTAGATTCCTGGTAGACCGAATTGCCAGAACCATTGACGCTAGCGCCCTGGTAGGTGTCCTGCACGGTGCCGCGGCGACTGTTATTGCCTCGGCCTCGGCCCAGCCCAGGATGCTCAATATTGACTTGATTAATGACTTGGATAATTTGATTGTTGTCGCCATTAATAGTGGCCGACTGTGTGCCAATTTGTTCAGTGGCTGTATTGGCAAGTCCTGGCATCGCCAAGGTGCTAATGGCCGCTGCCCCCAATAAGCTCAAGGCTCCATGTCGCTGCTTCATTGTGGTTCAATCCATCAACAAGTAAGTCAGTTTAATAGACCACGACAAATGGCTGGAGAGTTCCAGGATTAGTATTAAGCTTGGATGAAGTTGACTGCTCCTTGCATTTTTTTCGGTATGCCTGTTTGATATGGGCAAGTCTGAGGGATTTGTTAGATGCTAATTGAACTATCCTTTGACTGGAGTGTAATCCCATGACAGCTGCCCCGCCCGAGGCAACTCAACGATCACCCCGTCGATTGCTGGTGACCGGAGGGGCCGGGTTCATCGGCGCCAATTTTGTTCGCCACTGGGTCAGCACCTACCCTGGCGATCTCCTGGTGGTGCTCGATGCCCTGACCTACGCAGGCAACCCTCAAAATCTTGTCGGGCTCGACCAGCAGCCCAATTTTCGCTTTGTGCAGGGCGATATTTGCGATCGCCCCCTGGTCGATCATCTGCTGCATACCGAGGCGATCGATACCATCGCCCACCTAGCCGCCGAGTCCCACGTCGATCGCTCGATTCTGGGGCCAGATGCTTTCATCCGCACCAATATTCAGGGCACCTTTACCCTGCTCGAAGCCTGCCGTGCCCACTGGCAGCGGGGAAATCGGGCTCGCTTCTTGCATGTCTCCACCGACGAGGTGTTTGGCAGCCTGGGGCCAACCGACCCGCCCTTTAGCGAAACCACCCCCTACGCTCCCAACAGCCCCTATTCGGCCTCCAAGGCAGGTAGCGATCACCTGGTGCGGGCCTACCACCACACCTACGGCCTACCGACCCTAACCACCCACTGCTCCAACAACTATGGCCCCTACCAGTACCCCGAAAAGTTGATCCCGCT
The DNA here is from genome assembly GCA_041739575.1 of Nodosilinea sp. Classification (GTDB taxonomy): domain Bacteria; phylum Cyanobacteriota; class Cyanobacteriia; order Phormidesmidales; family Phormidesmidaceae; genus Nodosilinea. The sequence goes on from JBGSNT010000145.1 coordinate 26,217, forward strand.
GATGTGCGTTCATATTTTGTTGGGCCAGCCGTTGCCCGTCTACGGCGACGGGCAAAACCTGCGCGATTGGCTCCACGTGGGCGACCACTGCCGGGCCCTAGACCGCGTACTCCACAAAGGCAAGCCCGGCGAAACCTATGCGATCGGCGGCAACACCGAGATCAAAAATATAGACCTGGTCACCACCCTCTGCGCCCTTATGGATGAACTGTCGCCTGGTTTACCGGTCAGCCCCGCCAGCGACCTCATTACGTTTGTCAACGATCGCCCTGGCCATGACCGACGCTATGCCATCAACGCCAGCAAAATTTGCGCTGAACTAGGCTGGGTCCCCCAACAAGCCCTAGATAGTGGACTCCGCCAGACCGTAGCCTGGTACCTGGCTAACCGCGATTGGTGGCAGCCCCTGCTGACGGACGAATACCGCACCAATTTTGGATTTTAGGCTTCGCTGTAAGCAGGTCGGCCGAATTAGCGGTAGCGCTTGGCCAGGGTCGCCAGGGGTTGAAATAAACTCGCCGGTATCGCCAGCGCCATGAGCGACGACAGCTGAAAATGGCCCCGGCTAATGCAGCCTAACAGGTCCCGGCGGTGGTGGCGTATCTCCTCGGGGCGCTGCATCCACTTGCTGCCCAGCAGTAGCAGTTCGTGGGCTCGGTACTCTAATTCATTTTGCTGATAGACCTCAAAATGCTTTTGGGCAATGCGGTACCACGATACGGGGGTGACCTGGCGGCTGTTGCGCCCCAGGTACTTGCGCCAAATATAGATCACCGCCGGGGTGCTGTAGTAGCGACAGGGCAGCGCCATCGCCCGAATCCAAAACTCTAGATCGTGTAAATCCTCGGCCCCGAGTTCTGGATCGCTGTGGCCCACCGCCTCCCACAGCGATTTCCGCAGCGGCGCAGTGCCAATCAGGGTCCAGTTGGTGCTGAGGGAAAAGGGCCTGGCCCGCAGCAGAGACTGCAACGAGATCGGCTGGGCCATCACAACTCGCTGGTCGTCTGCGTGGCGCTGGCACCGGTAGCTACCGTAGATAAACCCCGCGTCGGGGTGCTGGGCAAAGGTTTGCTGAATGTGGGCGATCGCACCGGGGGGCAGCAGGTCATCGGCATCGAGGGGCACCAAAATTTCGCCCTGGGCAGCAGCAAACCCCGCGTTGCGCGCCACGGAGGGGCCACCGTTGCGGTTCTGCCACACCAGGGTAATGTCAGGTTCGGTTTCTAGCTGGCGGCAGACCTGGTTGGTGCGATCGTCCGGTGAAGCATCGTTGACAATCACAAGCTCCAGGGGCGACTGGGTCTGCTGGCGCACGCTGTCTACTGCTTCGAGCAGCAGGTCGCCCTCGCGATAGCAGGTAATCACAACGCTAAGGGTAGGAACGCTAGCCATGGCCAAAGCTCACTTTGAGTTAACGCTACTGAGATGGTGTAGTGGCAGGGCGAAAAAGCCGCTGCCGGGTGGGCATCGGCAACAGCCGCAGGATGGTAATCGGGAATATAGAGACATATTTTTTGAGAAACATCACCAGCCCCCAGGGGCCAAAGGCCTGCCAGTTGAGCCGCCACCAGAGCCGCCAGCTCAGCCCCGAGTAGGGGTTAAACGCCAGGCGAACAATCTGCCAGGGGTCGCCCGGAGCCATTAGCCAGTCGCTGGGGCACAGCCGCGCCTCGGCAGACTGGTTATAGACCGGGTAGCGGCTATCGACAAACAATTGAAACCCAGCCTGTTGGGCCCGCAGCAGATACAGCGAGTCGCCGCCATAGTGGGGGCTGGTCTGGGGGTCGGGGTAGCCAATGGCCTCGACTACAGCGCGGGGCATGCAGACCAGGTTGCCGCTCAGCAGGTCGCAGGGGACTGTTTGGCCAGGGGGAACTGTCAAGAAGCGATAGCCCTGCCAGGTCTTGCGTTTGCCCCCAAAGGAAAGGCGGCTGGGGGAGTCGTGCTCAAACCCTTGGGCTCCGACAATGGCGTTGGGATGGTCACGGCAAAACTGCACCAGCCCATCGAGGGTGCCTGGGGCTAGGCGGCAGTCGTCGTTGAGCCAGATCAGGTAGTCGGCCCCTTGAGATAGGGCATACTCCATGCCTTGACGGATCGCCCCCGTCCACCAGAGGGTGCCATCGCCCTGAAGCACTGTCACCATAGGATAGCTGGCGCAAATTTCCACTCCGGTACCGTCCGTCGATCCGTCATCAACGATGACTACGGTGAAGTGGTAAAGATCAGCATTGCGATCGAGGAGCTGTAAGCTAGCCAGGGTAATCCCTTTGCGATTATGCACCGGCATCACAATAAAAGTTTGGTTAATGTTTTGCTGTCCACTCATCCATAACCTCTGAGAAGAGATCCTTATATCGTTTGGCCTGTAATGCCAGCGGAAATTGTCGCTCCACTTTTTCTCGGGCTCGATCGCCCAAGGCCTCAGATGACTCATGTTCTAGCGACCAGGCAATACCCTCGGTTAAGCTGTCGACATCAAAGGGCTTGGCTAAAAATCCATTTATTCGGTGATCGATTAAATCTGGCATACCCCCGATATTGAAGGCGACACAGGGGGTTCCACAGGCCATTGCTTCTAGCACTGTGTTGGGTAAATTATCTTGTAGAGAAGGGGCCACAAAACTGTTGGCTGCACTGTAAGCCAGAGCTAACGAGACATCATCCTTTAGAACCCCCAAGCAGTGAACCTTAAAGCCCAGATCTGGGATTGGGTTTTGGGAAGTACCCAGAATGGCTAGCTCTACCGCGTCAGACTGTTGCTGGGTCTTAAGTGCTTGCAAGGCTGAGATTAAAAGATGAAATCCTTTACGCCTGTCTTGGGTAGGATTGAGGGCACCAAACAGCACCAGTTTTTTTTCGGAGGGCAGATGGAGCAGCCTTCGGGCCAAAGGTCTATCTATAGGTCTATATCGAGCCAGATCAATACCGTAGGGAATAATGCTAATGGGAAAATTCCCCAGCAAACTACTCTGTCGAGCACAATCCGCTAGCCATCGGCTGGGGGTGATGATATGGGGGGAGGCTCGTTGCCAGGTTGTCTTTTTTTGTTGCCAAACACAGTGAGATAAATCCCACTGTGTAGTGCTATTAAGCTGGGGGCATAACCCACAGCTCTGCGTGTAGCGATCGCACTCTTTTGTATAGTGACACCCTCCCGTAAACATCCACATATCATGTAGCGTCCACACCATAGGGCGAGCGATGCGTCCAAGAGACCTTATGCTGACAAACCCATCACAGACCCAGTGGACATTGACAATATCTGGATTGAGCTGATCGACACGATGCAGAATGGAATCTGGCAGCCACTGGCAGGAAAACTCATGGCCTCGTCGCTTTTTGTAAGCTGCCAAAGGTAGACGATCAACGCCAGGACGAAGGCGTGAAAAAGCTTTGCCCAGAGCACTAGAGGGACCATAAACGTTTACCTCATCACCAAATTTTAGGTTGACCAACATATGAGCGTCTACCTGCTCATGCAAAAGCCCTCGATGCAGCCGATGTGCTGCCCGCCCTGACCCTCCTTCTATATCTTGAGCACTGAGGATGACTGTTCTCATCAAAAAATCTAGCCTAGTTTAAGTCTTCGGCAGGTCATATGAGCCGCATTTAGCAGGGGATAACAGAGCTTAGAGATCGACTCAAGCCATCGCACAGTTGGCCAATGAACTAACACCGAATGCTCCCTTTGAAAAACCGTTATGTAACTGCGATGCAGACTACTAACAGGGTTTAAGCCCATCAAACGGGCAAACAAAGGAAAGGTATACCTGAGATGAAATGTCTGGGGAAGATGGCACTGAATTACTGGAAAGAAGCAGTTGCCAAAAATCAGATACCCATTAGGCCGAGTCGCTTTGACCAAGGTTTCTAATACCTGCAATGGATCCAACAAATGCTCCATAACATCTAAGCAGATAATACAATCATACAGTTGATCAATTGAATCGGTATACTGCACATTTTTGTAGTGTTTTAGCTGATCTAGGGCAATGGCATGGGGGGCCGGTTCATAGACTAAGACGTTCAACCCATCAGAAGCTTGAGCCAGGGAACGGGCTAAACTACCTATGCCACCACCAAAATCTAGTATTTTCGAGATCTCAGGCTTGTGCGCCATCACCCAATTGACAATTTTTTGGCGATTTTTTTTCGAATCTATATCCTGCTCAGAAAACAACCCATTCAACACCCAAATGGGATGACTGTAGTATTTTGACAAACTATCCGCAGTAGGAGAATGTTGTTGGCATTCGGAATCATGCCACACTTTATCCATCATCGACCATAGATCGTCTAATGTGAGCATATTCTCACTATGGCTGCTCAAAAGTTTGTTGATTTCCTCTAGTTCATAGGAAGATAGATATGACTCATCAATCTCCATGCCCTGAATGACCATGTTGCTGCCTTGGCTAGTGAGTGAGTAGTGTGAATCTTTTGCCTATCGACCTGGAAAGAGTCTTGATTTTGCCTCGGAACCTAGCTTGCGGAGTAAGGGAAAACATAATGCTATCGGTTTTCATATCTGCTAGCTTGCTACGCACAACATAAGGAGGATGCTGGAGCGGAAAATTCATAGGATAAACTGTCATTTTGGAAAATGGACTTAACTCTTTGGTATGGGTAGCTTTAGCTTCAAAACCAATGTTAGAAACAAGGTTTTTTTGAGGCAATAACGTCAGCCCACTTTGCATCCAACAAGCGAACATCCAGCGATAGGCCCAGCTATTTATCCGATTGTCATGTACAGCATTGAGAATGCGAGTCCAGTAGTTAACTTCGCGCTTTCTATGAAATATGTTAGCCAATAAGTTAGAGTCTCTAACCTCTGGCCAGATGCTCATTTCCACATCATAGTATTGCCATGCTCGCCTCCAACTAGCCCACCCCCAACAGTGATTGTAGTGAGAAAAATAGTAGCTATAGGGATTGACATCAAAACCAAATTGAAAGTTGTTGCCAGAGACAGTCATGACTCTTTGATCGTCACGGTAGTAATTGAGCAACTCCTGGCAATAGGGAAAAAATGTTAGATTAGGTAAGCAGTCATCCTCAAGAATAATAGCCTGATCTACTTGACCAAACACCCAATCTAGACCGCTAGAGACACGAGCTTTACAGCCCAGATTTGCCTCTGAGAAGTTGGTGATTAATTCACCTTTCCAGGGCGTATTGACAATCAATTTGCGCACCTCTGCACAGGCTTCTGCGTCTTTGAGGTTGCCCGCTCTAGGGCCATCAGCGATGACAAAGAGCTTAGCAGGTTGGATGGCCTCGATCGCAGCCACAACCTGCCGGGTTACCTCTGGCCGATTAAAAACGATCAAAACAACTGGTGTATCGAGCAGCGAAGTATCCATATTTCATCGCTTAACAGCTACAAGATAAACACCCCAGGTATCTAGTCCAGCGGGGCGATCGCTCATCCATTCCCCCAGACTCAATAGCGCCATACCCGCCTGTTCCAGCAGCCATTCTAGTTCAGGTTTAAATAGGTATCGCATTTGATGCTGTTCGCAGAGCTCTTGATAACTCTGCTGGTCTAAATCTTGTACCAAAATTTGGTAGTTAACATCCACAACATTATCATTGGGGTGTAACACAGGCTCAGCGATGCGAGTGACCAGACAATTTCCCGATCGCAGTCGTTTAACCCTCACCTGAGGCTTGTCGTGGAGTACGGCGGGGCCATACCAAACATCAAAGAGAAATATCCCGCCTGGCTTGAGATGAAGGCTGACCGTCTTAAAGGCCGCCTCTAGATCCGCATTGGTGGTTTGGTAGCTGATGACATGAAAGAGCGAGAGAATACAGTCGAACTCACGGTCAAGCCTGACATGCCGCAGATCGCCCTGCAAAAATTCCAGCCTTTGGGCAATGTCCTGGGGCTGGGCCACCTGGCGTTGACGGCAACTGGCCAACATGTCTTCACTACGTTCTAGCCCGGTCACAGCATAGCCTTGCTCCGCCAGGTACTGGGCATGCCGACCGGTGCCACTGCCCAGTTCGAGCAACCGTTGGGCGGTAGGGGCGTAGGTGGTGATCAGATGCTGAATAAATTCCGATTCTGCTTTGTAGTCTTTGTCCTGGTACAGCAGATCGTAGTACTTGGCGTAAGCCTGGAAGACGCTCATTCTAGGATCTCCCTGACGCTATCGATGACGCGGTCAATTTGCCCATCGGTGAGGGCCAGCCCGCTGGGAACGTAAAACCCTCGTCGGGCCATGCGCTCGGCAACGGGGTAACATTCACCCGCAAATAGCCCCATCTTATGGAAAACGGGCTGCTCGTGCATGGGCCAGAAAAAGGGGCGGGTGCCAATGCCCTTGGCTTTGAGCCGCTGCATGGCTTCGGCGGCGGCGAAGGGGAGCGAGTCCTCAAGCATTAATCCGTAGACCCAGTAAATGTTTTGAGCGTCGTCGGTGGCGACCAGCGGCAGTTGAACGCCCTTCAGCCCCTTCAGCCCGTCGGTGTAGCGCTGGCCAATGGCGCGCTTGCGCTGAACAAACTGATCTAGCTGCTCCAGCTGGGCGACCCCCAGGGCCGCCTGTAGGTTCCCCATGCGAAAATTCCAGCCCAGTTCTTCGTGGACAAAGCGCTGCTGGGGCTGAAAGCACAGGTTACGGAGCGATCGACACCGCTCGGCCAAACCCAGATCATCCGTCAGCACCATACCCCCCTCGCCAGTCGTGATGTGCTTGTTGGCGTAAAAGCTAAAGGTGCTAATGTCGCCAAAGCTGCCGCAGGGCTGGCCCCGGTAGGTCTGGCCGTGCATTTCAGCGGCATCTTCAATAATGGCTAAATTATGCCGCTGGGCGATCGCCATCAACGGAGCCATATCCACCGGTAGACCGTAGATGTGCACCACCATAATGGCTCGGGTCGCTGGGGTAATACGCGCCTCGACCTGGCCGATATCCATATTCCAGGTGATGGGGTCAGCATCTACCACCACGGGCTTGGCCCCCGCCCGCACGATCGCCGCCGCGCACGAAATAATCGTAAAGGTGGGCAGAATGACTTCATCGCCCGGCCCCAGCCCGAGGGCTGCCACCGCTACATCTAGGGCGGCAGACCCGTTGGCCACGGCCACCGCATAGCGTCGACCTACCCGGTGGGCAAACTCGGTCTCGAACCGCTGCACAAAGGGGCCTTCAGACGAAATCCACCCTGTTTCGAGGCACTCTAGCAGGTAGCGTTTCTCGTTGCCGCCCAGGGCCGGCTCATTGACTGGAATAAACTCCATGCCTTCACCCTAGGCGACTTGAGCTTGGGCGGCGGAGATACCCGTAAAGCGAGTTTTGTCTTGGTCGCCGACGTAGGGGCCCTGCTTGACCTCAACCATTTCCAGGTCTTCGAGCACCTCAAAGCCGTGGCCGCCGGTAATCAACAAGATTACATCCCCTGCTTCAAGTACGCGACTCTCTAGATACTCCTGTTGCGTGCTGTAGAAGTCAACCCGCAGCTTGCCTTTTTTGATGAACAGCACTTCCTGGGTGTAAAACACATCGCGGTGCACGGGGTTGTGCACGTGGGCTGGAATGCACTTACCCGCGTCGTACTTCATGTAGGCAAGCTGCTGGGAGAGCTCGCTGGGGGTAAAGAAGTGGATACCTGGCTCAGCAAACCGATGGGAAAGAACCAGGGCTAGCAGCTCGCTGTCGTGGACAATTTGCTGTACGGGCAAGGTTTGGGTGGGTTGTAGGGTTGGGGCTTTCATGGTGAGGGGGTCTCTACTTAACAATGTGAATGCAGGCTACAGAGCGGGCCGCCGCCGCTCTGTCAGTGGGCTCCTTGGCGCCCTGTACTCCTTACTACTAATGCCCATTCTGACGCGTGAGCATAACAGCATTGGCCACAATCGTCTTCTGAGGCCTTTTGCCAGCCCAGGGGTGTGTACTTATACAACATTTATGACTAAAGCGAGTGTTGCCTGAGGCTAGCGATCGCTAGCCTCAGGCCCGACATCGGTGACATAAAAGGGCTTGAATGGTTTAGGCAGGGGCAGAATCGCCCAAGTTCGCCAAAAAATCAGTTACCGCCGAAAAGTTTTTCTCAAATTGATATTCGGCTAGAAAGAGCTGCTGGGCGTTGTGTCGATACACAGCAGGGGCGTTAAGAATTGTTTGAATGGCCTGCTCTACCTCATTGAGGTGGTGAATCAAAATACCCGCCTGGACCGATGCTATGTGCCCATACCCTGGGTAGTTAAAGGCAATTATAGGCAGGCCACACTGAAGGTAAAGAGCGAGTTTTTCTGATGACTTGCCTGTGAGCTGATCATTTTTGATGCTGTCTGTATAGAACACCAAACCTACATCTGCGGAGGCGCTCAGGGCTTGCACCTGGTCAAATGGCAAGTTGTCTAAAGAAAACACTACTTTATTACCGTTATCTAAGCACTTTAGCTCTTCCACAAACGACTCACACTGCCAAAGATCTTTTGTCAGCCCATCGTGTAGAACCAGCAGATAGTTGTCAGGCCAGCCCTGGGCAATTTCTACCAGGGCTTTGCCATACCGCCGAATTTGGCCGTACTGAAGAATAAGCACTTTGTCAGCGGAGAGCTGAAATTTGTCTCTCAGATAGCTGCTCTGCTGAGCATAGAGATCACCCGATAGCGACACGGGCAGGTAGAGCGTGGGGCGATCGCTTAAATCATTATCTCTAAACAGAATCTCCGCCCTGGCCTGGTCTTGGATGATGACGGCGGCGACCTTTTGGCAGTGCGATCGCTCGGCTTTTTTAAGCCGTCTCCAGTACCGACGACTGGTTATGAAGGGATGATCGCTCGTGTATAGTTCAAGACTGTAGT
>JBGSNT010000220.1:0-28693 GCA_041739575.1 Nodosilinea sp.
GATTCCGGTGCTGGCGGCGGCGGTGGAGCCCGAGCAGGTGCCCGAGGGGTTGAAGAACCTTCAGCACATTGACCTGACCGACAATACCCAGGCCAGCGATTATGTAGCTGACGAAAGCCAGTTGCTGAGGCAGCTCAACACTGACGGCACCTACCACACCGAGCACAAGACCTGGCTGGTGCAGGCGCTGAAGTGGCAACGGCAGCAGCAAAACCCCACCCTGCTGCTGCGGGGCTACAACCTGCGCCGGGCCGAAACCTGGCTAAAGGTGGCCCGCACCCACCGCCACCCACCCACGGCGCTGCACGAGCAGTTCATTGCCGAGAGCCTGCGCCAGCCGCCCAACCCGGCGCTGGATGTGTTTATCTCTTACTCGCGGGTGGATTCTGACTTTGCCCGTCGGCTCAACGACGCCCTGCAAACCCAGGGCAAGCGCACCTGGTTTGACCAGGAGAGCATTGCCACCGGCAGCGACTTTCAGCAGGAGATTTACCGGGGCATAGAAAGCTCGGATGTGTTTGTGTTTGTGCTGTCGCCGGAGTCGGTGACCTCACCCTTTTGTGCCGATGAGGTGGAATATGCCCAGGGGCTAAACAAGCGCATGGCGACGGTGCTGCATCGGGCGATCGATACTACTCAGCTACATCCTGAGCTTGCAAAGATACAGTGGATCACTTTCAATTCTGATACAGCCCAAGACTTTTTTACAAGCTTCAAAGAACTGGTTCAAACGCTCGACACAGACATCGACTACCTCCGTAGCCATACTCGCTTCTTGACAAAGGCTATTGAGTGGCAAAACGAAAACTATGATCGTAGCTTTTTGCTTAGAGGCAAAGAACTAACTGCGTCACAAAAATGGCTTGAGGAGGCAAAAAGCAAGCAGCCCTCGCCCACGAAGTTACAGCTTGACTTTATTACTAGCAGCTTGGGACCACTGCATTATTTCAGGACTAATCAAGGAGAACGAATTAAAATTCGAACAGCAGTTATTACGAGTGTAGCTGTCACGGCATCGGTATTTATTTTGCGCCTTCTTGGCTTGATGCAAGCAGCTGAATTTTGGGCCTACGACATCTTTATGCGACAACGCCCTGATGAAATTCAGGACTCTCGAATGCTGTTAGTAACTGTTGACGAAGCCAGTAGCGACTGGCTGCGGCAGCAGATTAAGCAGGGCCGCTACCAGCCGGGGTTGAGTAGCATTCCCGACGGCGCACTAGAGGATGTTCTAGCCACCCTCTCGGCCCACAACCCAGCGGTAATTGGCCTAGATATCTATCGTGATTTTGATGCTTCCCCAGCCCTAAAAACTCGCCTGGAGCAAAGTGATAATTTTTTTGGCGTTTGCAAAGCCACCTACCAGGGCACCGGAGTCGAGCAGCCCCCCGAACTACCCAGCCAGCAGGTTGGATTTAGCGATCTTGTCGTCGATGCCAATTACTTCGTCCGCCGCCATTACCTCAAGCACGAGGCCGACCCGCCCCGATGCGATACTCCTGATGCGTTTAGTCTGCGCCTGGCCCGATACTATCTGGAGGGCCAGGGCGTCGCCTACACCGATCCCTTCCTGCCAGGTGGGGGCATTCAAGATATGGCATTTGGTTCAGTGCGGGTACCTCAACTATGGGGAGTCATTTTGAACAATCATGCTGCAGCCTACAGCTGGATTCGTAATCCAGACATATTAAATGGTTATCAGACCATGATAAATTTTCGCCGAAACTTAGAAGGTGACGCAAACCAGTTTGCACCGCAGATATCCTTGAAAGATCTTCTAACGCAACAGGTTTCTCCCAACTTGGTGCGAGGGAAAATAATATTAATTGGATACTCATCCTCTGACCAGAATACTGATGCTTTCAACACTCCCTACGGACCAATGTCGGGGGTGGGGCTGCAAGGCCAACTGGTTAGCCAACTGGTTAGTGCTGCCTTAGACAATAGACCTCTAATTTGGTGGTGGAGCACCTGGGGGGAAACTGCTTGGGTATTTGGCTGGTCATTAATAACAGGCTTAACTTTTTGGAAGTTTCGTCAGCTAAAACCATTGCTTCTAGTAACAGTTGGGGTGCTCATAGCTCTCCATATCACATGTTACTTAGTATTGGTCATGGCAAGTGGTTGGCTCCCTTTAATTCCTGCCATAATCGCAATATTAGCAACAGGACTATGCATAAACTATTTCACCTTCCGTCTACGCTTGCGGAAACTGCTTGAAGCCAATCAGCAGCTTCTCGAAGCCGATCGAACAAGAAGATAGTAATTCTTTATGCCTTAAATAATCTATAGATTGATTTGGGTTCGGCTATATTTTTCTCGTCAGAGTAGGTCACAGCACCATACCATTTCCTACTCTGACGAGGTACAAAGAATAGATTGTAAGCCTTAATGCACGAAAGCCAAGCCTATCCTACGAGCCTGAGAAAGGCTGTAAACAAAGTCAATGCTGCAGGATTTGGATTTAATGTTTAAAGCCCCCCAACGCACTGCCCCAGTCACCAACGCCGATCGCGCCCTCCGCAACCTCCCACCCCGCAACGCAGCCCCCGATGGCCCTTTCCAGTCATCCCTCGGGCGGGCCGTTGGGCTGGTGGTGAGTTGGCCGGAGCGAGGTGAGGGGTAGGGGGTGAATGAGTCTCGTAGGGTGGGCAATGCCCACTTCAATTTACGCTGCTTCTCAAGTGCTTTCTAATTCACTTTCCAAAAACAGCGTATCTGGTCCAAAATCCTGCTCGTGGGGCCATTGCACACCCCCAAAGAAAGGTTTCACCAGCTTGAAATAAGCATCACTACTTAATTCCTGGAAAATACCCTTGCCCAAGTATGGCGAGGCATTAAACAACCGGACTTCTCCATTATCAAAAAACAGCCTCAGACAGCTATTAGCAAGCGGTTCTACCTGCACTACTCTTGGAGACACCTTAACCTCCTACCTCAACGGGTCAATCTTAAATATTTGCTCTCCAGAGGTAGCCAACTCCCAGTTTTGTAGTTTTGTAGGGTGGGCAATGCCCACCTTGATTTACGCCGCCTACCCCGCCGCCCTCAGCCCAGATGGACAAGGTAGTCGACGACAGGGTTAAGGTTTACAACATTGAAACCCTGACCGAACTCATTGCCAGTGGCTGCCAGTGGCTACACAACTACCTAGAGTACGGCCAAGCCACCGACGCCGATCGCGCCCTCTGCAACCTGCCCCCCCGCCGACTCAGCCCCCGATGGCCCCTTCGAGTCATGCCTAGGGCGGGCCGTGGAGCTGGTGGGGGTGAGTTGGCCGGAGCGGGGGGAGATGAGTAAGGGGCGACCCAAAAACCCGGTTTCTTCACACCAAAGCACCGCTAAGAATTAGCGCCTATTCTAGAGATAGTACGCTTTAGAGACCTCGCGATGAAAGCTTACGAATTTCCGGTCCAGGTCACCCAAGACGGGCAACTCAGGCTGCCAGAAGCTGCTCTAGCCCAGATTGATGGCGAGCAGGTGGTGCGCGTCATCGTACTCATTCAAGAACCCGTTGATGCATCAGTTGATCAAGCCTGGTCTACATTGGCCGCTGAGCAATTCTTAGCAGGCTACAGCGCCGAAGATGCCATCTACGATGCCCTCTAACGATGGACAATTTCCCACCAGGGGCAGTAGTGCTGATAGCCTTTCCTGTAACCGTCCCCTGAGCGGAGTCGTAGGCGCAGCCGCCCCAGAGGGGCTAGGGGACATCTCGGGTAGGTTTTGGCTTCGACTTCGCTCAGCCAGCCTAGTCTTAGGGACGCTTATCCTGTCCTTTTACCGATGCCATTGGCCAAAAACGTCGCCCAGCGTTGGTCTTGCTCGATACTGGTGATCCTGATATCGTTGTTGCCCGGATCACGAGTCAGCCCTACTCCACAGCCTTTGATATTTCCCTAACCCACTGGCAAGAGGCGGGTTTACTGGTACCCTCAACGGCAAGGCTGCACAAAATCGCTACCCTTGATAAAAGGCTGGTCGATCGCCAATTGGGCCATCTCGCCTCTAGCGATTGGCAGCGTGTGAGCACTGTTTGTCAGCAAATCTGGACATTCTGAGGACTTGTTGAACACAAAGCACCGCTAAGAGTTAGCGCCTATTCTAGAAGTGCAAGATTACGCAACTCCGCTGTTCGACCATGAAAAGCCAACTGCTCAGCCTCACCTACGAAATTGAACTACAGCCCGGCGAGCCCGCCCCCCTGCCGCCCGATTGGGTCACAGCCCTAGGGGCCGGACGCTGGAAAATCACCATAGAGCCCGCATCCCCAGCAGATGCCGCCTACCCCATTCGAGACCACGGGGCATTCCTCAACAGCTACGCCGACGAAGACGAAGGGCTCTATGACCATATCACCGGGTGAATTTTGGGTCGCCGATATTCCCTTTACCAACGGCCAAGCCTCCAAAAAGCGACCCGTCTTAATTCTTTGGCTTGACGGTTACGTAGATGGGTGGATGGGTAAGGGGTAGATGGGGCACCACAACTTAAACTTGGGCGGTTGCAAGTCCCAATTCCGCTGACTGAGTTGCTACAATCCACTCATAATGAGACATTCAGGATTATGTCATGGCCAAAATCACCTTAGATTTACCCGATGAGCTAACCCAAAAACTGTCTCAGTTGGGCGATCGCCTCCCCGAAGTTTTAGCCCTAAGCCTTCAGCAGCCCGCCGTTCCTGCCCAGGTCTATCGCTATATTTTGAACTTTTTAGCCAGCAACCCCTCTCCAGAAGACATTGCTAAATTCGCACCCACAGAAGAGATGGTAAGCCGTCTTCAGGGGTTGCTCAGCCGCAGCCAAAGTCACGAACTAACCCCTGCTGAGCAGCAAGAGCTGGATGAATATGAACGCATTGAACATTTCATGGTCATGGTTAAAGTCGGGAACTTGAGGTTTCTGACCCCGACCCTATGAGTTATATTTCCCCAGAGCTGCGTCGTCTGGTCGAAAAACGCGCCAGCGATCGCTGCGAGTATTGTTGTTTACCAACTTCAGTGGCATTCTTTCCCCATGAAGTAGACCACATCATTGCCGAAAAGCACGGCGGAAAAACGGTGTTAGAGAATCTTGCCCTTGCCTGCTGGCGGTGCAATCGTCACAAGGGTAGCGATTTAGGCTCATTCGATCCTGAGACTCGTGAATTTGTCTTTCTCTTCAATCCCAGAACTCAGCAATGGGCAGAGCATTTTTCTCTAAATAGGGCAATTCTGGTAGGGCGATCGCCAGAAGGAAGAGTAACTATAAATCTGCTTAAAATGAACACTGATGAGCGCTTGAAGGAGCGACAACGTCTAAGTGAGCAGCCATGAGGGCGACTTGTTAAACCGTGCCCAAAAAGTTTACACCGCTTCCCAAGTGCTCTCTAGTTTGCTGTCTAAAAACAGCGTATCTGGCCCAAAATCTTACTCATGGGGCCATTGCACACCACCAAAAAATAGCTTCACCAGCTTGAAATAAGCATCACTCTTTAATTCTTGAAAAATACCCTTATCCAGATACGGTGAGACATCACACAGCCGCACCTCTCCATTGTCAAAAAATAATCTCAGGCAGCTATGCGATCGTGGCTCTACCTGCACCACCTGGGGCGACATGCTTACCTCCTACCTCAACGGGCCTGATTCATGCCGCAGACTGCCCCGCCAGCGATAGAGACGCTATCGGTAGAGAACTCGCCTCAAGTTTTGATAAGTCTACTACCTGACTCGCCTGGTCAATATCCAAACCCACCAAATGCCCTTCTGCATCAAAATCCAGCACAATACCGCTGGCCACCTCTTGAGAGTCAACACCGGGCCGATCTAACAAACTGATATACAGCGAATCGGTTTCAGAGTAATAGTGAAACTTCATAACGGCGGCCCTTTGAAACTACGGTCTGGAAAAGCATTCAGGACAGTCTCCCCATCTTCCAGTGTGACAACCCGCAGGTACTTGTCCAGGTCTTCGACAAAAATCCAATGGCGAATGCCCTTCGCCCCGACCTGGGGGCATACAAAGAAGCCGCTGACGTGACTCAGCGGCTTCAAGCGTCAATAAATTTCGGGTTCAGGCAGGGGAATAGCGAAATTAGACGGATCGTTGAGATAGCGAAGGGTGTCTTCTTCGAGGCGGTGAATTAGGTAGGGTTCTAGGGAGTCGGAGTGGCGCAGGGCGGCCAGGTAGCCTTCGAGGAAGAGACGCAGTTCGCTGGTGCGATAGCCCCGGTTCCACTGGTCGACGAAGGCATCGGTAATTCGCTGATAGTACCGAACAGCTTTGGCATCCTGAAGCATGGAGGTTGACCTATAACTCGGCGGTGGCTAGGGGGTAGATCTCGCTCTAGGTTTAAATTTTCCACCAAAGGGTGAAAAAACTGATGGGTCTCTTAACGTACCTTTATACGTATCTTTATACACCGTTTTCCCCAGGGCTGGGGGTGTGGATTATGACACTATTGCGCGGTCGGTAGGCTATGGGGCCTCCCGCTGAGCCAGCACAGTGTGGTAGGCGGCCAGGGTTTGCTGCGCGATCGCATCCCAGTTATAGTGTTCCCTCGCATAGCCTTGGGCCTGTCGCCCCCGCCGCCGCCGTTCATCAGAATCCCTTATCGCGCTGGCTATCTCCTGGGCGATCGCCGCCACGGTAAGGTCACAGACCCAGCCACCGCCGCTAGCCACAATGTCAGGCCATATGTAAACCCCCTGTGACACCACCACGGGCACCCCGGCGGCCATCGCCTCGGCGACGGCGATGCCAAAGTTTTCGTAGTAGGAGGGCAGCACAAACAGGTCAGCCGATTGCAGCAGTGCGGCTTTGGTGGGGCCGGTGACAAAGCCGGTCAGGGTGGTGCGATCGCCCAGTAAGCCCGCCCCTACGCGCTGGGCAATGGCCTGCTCGTAGGCCGGGTCCTGGGGGTTGCCCCCGGCCAGCACCAGATGAAACCCCAGACCCTCGGCGGTGAGCTGTTCCAGGGCGGGCAGCAGCAGATCCAGTCCCTTTTTGGGATCAATGCGGGAGAGGTAGAGCAGGAGGGGGCGATCGGACGGAATTCCCAGCTGAGCCAAAATTGTTTGACGATCCGCATCAGCTACCTGAGGCGACGGCTGAACCCCCAGGGGAATGACCCAATCCGGTGCCGTGGCCCCAAACCGATGGGAGACTTTCGCTTCGATGGGGCTGGTGAAGTGCAGTGCCGCCGCTCCAGCAATGTTGGGGGCTTCTAACAGCCGACCGTAGACCTGCTTAAGCCGCTTTTTTTTCTGCAAATCAGCCGGGTCGAGGGTACCCAGGGGGCGCAGTACGTAGGGTAGACGGCGCGATCGCGCCACCGTCGCCGCCGCCGAGCTCAGGGGCGAAAACAGCGCGTGAATGTGGGCCAGGTCGTAATCGTGGGCGTGCCAATATAGCCAGGCCAATAGCCCAGCCGAAAACTTGTACCGTCGCCAGGGCGCGCAGTCGAAGTAGCGCACGGTGTAGTTCTCCTCCGGCACCGGCACTCCCAGGGGCACCTCCAGGGGAGGCTGGCCTGAATCGCCATTGGAGTTTGTCGTCAGAATCGTGACCTCAGCCCCCGCCGCCGCTAGCCCCTGGGCAAAGCCCCGCACCATCTGGCTGGGGCCGCCGTAGATGAGGGAGATGGAGGGGACGATTTGGAGGAGGCGCATGGGGAAGGGATGAGAGGGAGGGGAGATGGGGGGATGGGGGGATGGGGAGCGAGAGGGGATTTGTTGCGGTTTCAACCTTATGGAGATACGCCAATTGCTTGGTAGAAGCTCAGCAGCAGCTTGGCTAGGGCTCGATTGGTGTAGTGGGTTATGGCCCGCTGGTAGCCTGCGTCGGCGAGTTCCTGCCGCTGGGCAGGGTGCTCCATCAGCAGGCGCAGGTGGGTGGCGAGGGCGGGGGCGTTGCCTTCGGGGAACACCAGCCCGGCCTGATCGATGACGTTAGGAATTTCGCCGGAGTCGGAGCCGATGACGGGGACGGCGCAGGCCATGGCTTCGATCAGCACATGGCCGAATTGTTCTTTCCAGCCTTTGGCGGTGAGGGTTTTGAAGCTGTCGGTGGTTTCGGAGGGCAGCACCAGGGTGTGCATCAGGTTGATGTAGTGGGGCACCTGGTCGTGGGGGATGTCGGTGACCCAGCGCAGGCGATCGCCGATCCCCCCGGCATCGGCCCTGGCTTGAATCCTGTCGCGCAGTTCGCCCCGGCCCACCAGCAGCCATACCCAGGGCTGGGGTGAGTCGCGCAGGGTGGCCAGGGCATTGCCAAGGGTGAGCAGCCCTTTCTCTTCGACAAAGCGACCACAGTAGCCCACCACAAAGGCATCGGGGGAGATCTCTAGGGAACGGGCCAGCTCGGGCTGAGGCTGGGGTCGGAAGATGGCTTCGTCAACACCGAGCTGAGGCATCACCCGGTAGGGGGCGGTGTAGCCACGATCGCGCAAAATATCCGCCCCATCCTGGTTGCCCACCACTAGCCCGTGGGTGTGCCGCAGGTTGTAGGCTTCCAGCGCAGAGATGGGGAATTTGAGCCGGTAGGGCAGGTTCCACCAGGTAAAGAAAACATTTTTGGCCCCCAGCCCCAGCAGGCGATTGAGGGTGATGGTCTGGGCGTAGGCCAGCGCCCTGGAGCCCTGCTCCACCTGGATTACCTGGGGCCGAAACTGCCGCAGCAGCTGCACCAGATCGGGGCCGAAGGTGAGTAGGCCCTGGTTGTTTTGGCTCAGGTTACTGAGGGGCTGCACCCGAAAGTTGCCCTCCTGAAGCGGTTCAGAGACAATCAGCCGATTCTGCACACCGCCCGGTCGCCAGCGCCGGGGCACCCCCACGACCACTTCTATATCTGGGGAAAGCTGGGCCAGGGCGCGCAGCTTTTCGCGGTTGATGTCAACGATGTAGGTGTGGCTGAGGACAAGCACACGCATGGCAGGCGGCATCTACAACGGGGGCAATTCTAGATTGCCCTGAGGTCTTCCCCAGCTTGCATAACGCTCAAGAATCCGACTTTGCGGGGCGGTACTCGAAGCAAGCTCTCACCATACCGTGGTCGGAGGAGCCATCGGCTTTGTGGTCGTCGTGGTTGAGGTGGTCGTTGACGATATCCATGCCCTTAAAGGCCCACTGACGCTGGCGGGAGTTGTCGTAGAACTCCTGGGATACCAGGATGTGATCCAAGGATTCCCGCAGGTTTTGGTGGATGTGGGTGTAGTAGACGTTGCGATCGCTGCGGTACTGCTGTAGTCGGCTGACGGAGTAGAGGGCGGTGTCGCTGCCCCCTTGGTCGAGGCCGCTGAGAATGTAGTTGGGCTGACCGGTGAGAATATTCAGGGTGTTGCTGGTTTCGCCATCGTTGAGGTCGCCCAGCACCACGGCGGCATCGTCGGTGCCCTTCAGCACCTCGGTGAGCATCATGCGCAGGGCGGTGGCCTCTGCCGTGCGGCGAATGGTGGAGAGGGCGCTGCCCAGGGCGTCGCTGTGGCGGCTGTAGTAGTCTGCTTCGTCGCGGTACCAGCCCTCGGTGTAGATGGTGGTAGGGGCCTTTGATTTAAAGTGGGCCACGTAGACGGCGATCGGCGCACCGCTAGAGCGGGGGCGCACCTTAAAGTGCAGCACGGGCCGAGAAAAGCCGTCGATTCTCACGGCGACCTTGGGGGTCTGGGGATCGCCGCCGCCGCTTTGGAGGCGAAATTTTTCGGGGAAGCGATCGATCCAGACGGGCTCCCCCACCAAAATGTCTCTCTTCACCGCGCCAGCGCAAATAATGTTTTGCCCCAGCTGCCCTGGTGGCACCAGCAGGGCGTAGTCGGCCAGATCGGGGTGGTCAAACAGCTCCTCCAGGGCCTGGCGGTGCCACAGTTCCTGAAACCCCCAGACATCTGACGGGTGCTGGAGAATGGTGCGGCGCAGCCAGTCGAGTTTGCGATCGTAGGCGGCCCTGTCCCAGCCGTCGGGATCTCTGTACATCCGCAGGCCGGGCCGGTTGAGGTTGTAGAGGTTGAGGGTCGCCAGGGCAAATTGCGTGCGTCTAGCCATGATTGCTCTTTTGCTGCGGGGGTGGGGGTGCCAGGGCTAACTTCACAGCTTCGGCAGGCGCTTCCGGAAACGACAGAGAAGCCTTTGCCTCCCTGCCGCCTGGCCATGGGGCAGATGGTTTTGTCTGCCTTGCTGAGCCACCTGGGTAAGTAGGATAGAGCAAATTCACTCGGGGGCAACCGTCATAGCGCCAAAAATTCGGCCATGAGGGCGTTGACCTGCTGCGGCTGTTCCTGCTGTACCCAGTGACTGCAATGGGGCAGGTAGCGCAGCCGCAGATCGCTGACGTAAGCTTCGGTACCGAGGGTGAGTTCTTTGCCCAGGGCGGCATCCTCCTCGCCCCAGATCATCAGGGTGGGCACCTCGAGCCTGCCCCAGGGCTTGGACCAGGGGCGACCTAAGGCCAGGGCGCGGTAGTAGTTGACCATGGCGGTGAGGGCGCCGGGTTTAGTGGCGGCGGCTTTATATGCCTCCAAATCGTCATCGCTAAAGGCGGTTTTATCGATCGCCATGCCCCGCAGCATTGTCTCAATCAGCCGGTAATTGCCCGCCTGCAGCAGCAGTTCGGGCAGCAGAGGCAGCTGAAAGGCGGCGATGTACCAGCTGCGCAGCATCTGCTGGGGGGTGCGCAGCCCCTCGGCAAACTTAGCCGGGTGGGGCATATTCATCACGATCAGCGATCGCAGCAGTTCAGGATGGGCATAGGCAAAGGCCCAGGCGATCGCACCGCCCCAGTCATGGCCGACCAAAATCATCTGCTCGTGCCCCAGGGCGGTCATTACACCCCGCACATCCTCCACCAAAATATCCAGGCGGTAGGCCCCTACCCCGGCAGGCTTATCGCTGTCGTTGTAGCCGCGCAGGTCAATTGCGACGCAGGTGTAGTGGGCGGCGAAGTAGTCAAGCTGGTGCCGCCAGGAGTACCAAAATTCTGGAAAGCCGTGCAAAAACAGCAGGAGTGGCCCTTGTCCCTGGGTCACGTAGTGCAGATTTAAGCCATTGGTCTTGAGGAACCCGTGCTGCCGATTACCTGGACCTGTTGTCGCCATTGGGCACCTGTGCTTCCTATCCCTCAACTATCTTCCTTCATCTATGCAGGGGCCAATCGGCTGGATGAGCCCATTTTGGAGAAGACCCTGGGATGTTCGGGCGAACAAATATTTAATCTGGCCACGAAATAACCGGGTGAGGGGTCTGACCCCTCGTAGAAGGTAGAGAGTGTGGATAGTCTGTTGTGGTCTTTACACCCGTTCTTGAGTTCCTGTTGCTGACCTATGGCCGCTCTTGATGATTTGACCCTGATGCAGTGGTTTGTTTCGGGGGATGCCACCCTAGAAGCCAATCAGACGTTACGCATTCAGCCTGCCAATAACATCCGCCAGCTCCTAGGCCGCAAAGGATCGCTCCTAGCCACCGCCTACGATGCCGCTATGCCCCCCCGCATTGAGGTCCGCCGCGACACCGAATACACCAAGGTGTTGCACCAGATTTTGATCGATCACCATTTCGTGCCCGTCGGCCAGGAGCTAGACAGCCCAGTGCTGTGCTACGCCCACTATCCAATCCCAGAGGGCTACTCCATTGCTTACGGTCAGGCCCGCCAGCTGTGGAAACAGTGGTGGACCCACCCCAGTCGCCTGAGCGATCGCCAACACCAGACCGACCTGTGTGTCCTGGCCCAGGGAAAGTGGTTCCCGGTGCGCGATATTGCCATCAACACCGGCACCCTCTACATCGAAACCCTAAGCGGTACCGCCGTTCACCACGGCGACGACATGGTGGTGTGGCTTGAGAAAGATCGCTGCGATGAGGGTGATCAAACCTGCTTCTGGGCATCGCCCCAGGCCCAACCAGGGCCAACCAGTCAGACTCAACCAGCGCACCAGACCCCTGCCAGCGAAGCGGTTGTAGACCCTCGCCTCGCCCCCGTAGCTTACGCCCTCAACGGCAAAGTTCACGTGCAGACTGCCGTAGGTTTAGTCATTATCGAGGGCGAACACCTCAAGGTTTACAGTCCCACCCCTCAGGCCGCCGTCGGCATTCGCCAGCATCCCTAACCCCAGCGCCAGCATCCGTCGCCCCGCCCGCCCGGTGCCCACAGCCTGGGGGGGAGCGCACCATTGCGGTAAGCCTAGGCAGGCGCGCCTAAACAAACAGACGGGGCGGTAGCAGCCACAGCAGGGTGCCTCGGCCCGCCTCTACCTGGGGCCAGGTGGCCACATCAAACTCCAGGCAGGCCATGGCCGCCGTGGGCATGTGCACGCCCCCACCCCCCAAAAAGTAGGCAATGGCGTCAGACCAGGTGGGTTGGTGGCCCACCAGCATGAGCGAGCCGTGGGGCTCAGGCACGCGGTGAATGACCTCAAGCACCTGATCGATAGAGGCCTCGTAGAGGTCATCGGTGACGGCCATAGGGCAGGCCCAGTGGCCCGCCGCCATGGCCAACTCCAGGGTGGTGCGGGCCCGCACCGCCGACGAAGCAATGGCGATATCGGGCACTTTGCCCGCTGCCGCTAGCAGCTTGCCCATGGTTTTGGCGGCGATGATGCCGCGCTCAGCGACCGGGCGATCGCGATCGCGCCCGTAGCTGGCATCCCAGTCTGACTTGCCGTGGCGAAAGAGAATCAGCTGCTTGGTCATGGGTGGCAGGGTCGTGGCTCCAAGGCAAATCGCCCTTGCCCACCTTAGGAGATTCGCCGGGTAGAATCAACGCTAGCCGGGAAGTTTTCGCCTTTTTTAAAACTACGCATTGGCTCGCATCGATAGGCCAATGCGCTTGAGTTTGGGGTCGACCTCCTGCACCCGCACCGTGACCACCTGACCCACTTTGACAATGTCGTTGGGGTCGCTGACAAAGCGATCGGCCAGCTGGGAGATATGCACCAGACCATCCTGGTGTACCCCCACATCCACAAAGGCCCCAAAGTTGGTGACGTTGGTGACTACCCCCTCCAGGGTCATGCCCGGCTTCAGGTCGGTGATCTCGTTGATGCCCGCCTGGAAGCGGGCGTAGGCAAACTGCTCGCGGGGGTCGCGACCGGGCTTCTCCAGCTCCTGGAGAATATCGCGCAGGGTGAGTTCCCCAGCCTGGGCGGTGGTGTACTTTTTGATGTCGAGGCGCCGGAGGCGATCGGTGGCCTGGGGCATTTGAGCCAGGGGAATGGCCAGATCGGCGGCGATCGCATCCACAATGCCGTAGCTCTCCGGGTGTACCGCCGTATTGTCCAGGGGGTTCTTGCCGTTGCGAATGCGCAGAAAACCCGCCGCTTGCTCAAAGGCCTTTGGCCCCAGCTTTTTCACCTTCAGCAGGTCCCGCCGCGACTGAAAGGCTCCGTTGACGTTGCGGTACTCCACAATATTGTTGGCCACCGCTGGGGTCAGGCCCGACACGTAGGTGAGCAGCTCGCGGGAGGCCATGTTGAGGTCTACCCCCACGTAGTTGACACAGGTTTCGATGGTGTCATCCAGCTTTTGTTTCAGCCGTTTTTGGTCGACATCGTGCTGGTACTGGCCCACCCCAATCGATTTGGGGTCAATTTTTACCAACTCCGCCAGAGGATCCTGAAGGCGACGGGCAATGCTGATCGCCCCCCGCACCGTCACATCCAGGTCGGGGAATTCGGCCGCCGCCACCTCGCTGGCGGAGTAAATCGACGCGCCGGACTCATTCACCAACACCTTGACTGGAGGATTCGCCAGCGGCTTCAGGACCGCCGCCACAAAGTCGTCGGTCTCCCGGCTGGCGGTGCCATTGCCAATGGCAATTAGCTCAATTTTGTGCTTGCGAATCATGCCCGCCAAGGTGTCTGCCGCCTGCTGCCGCTGGCGGGCCGACTGGTGGGGAAAGATCGCCTGGTACTCCAAAAACTTGCCGGTGCCATCCACCGCCGCCACCTTGCAGCCGGTGCGAAAGCCGGGGTCTACCCCGAGGGTGGGTTTCATCCCCGCCGGGGGAGACAGCAAGAGGTTTTTGAGGTTGGCCTCAAAGTTTTGAATCGACACCTGATCGGCCCAGGCCTTTTTCTCGGCCATGACTTCGCTGGTCAGCGAGGGCCGCATCAGGCGGCTGTAGGCATCCTGCAGTAAATCCCGATAGAACTGGCGAATCTCGGGAATGGGGGTCTTCACCGAGCGCTGTTCGAGGGTTTGCAGAATGGGCTCAGGGTCTACCTCAAGCCCCACCTTCAGCACCCCCTCCCGCTCGCCCCGCAGCAGGGCCAGCAGGTTGTGGGAGGCGATCGATCGCACCGGTATCTGGTAGGCCCGGTACATCTCGTACTTGGTGGTGCCCTCGGGGAAATCCTTCTTAACGCTGGCCGTAAACTGGCCGTGGTGGAGTAGGCGATCGCGCACATACCGCCGCAGATCGGCCCGTTCCGCCCGCTGCTCCGCCAAAATATCCGCCGCCCCCTGGAGGGCTTCATCCACGGTCTGCACGCCCTGTTGGGGGGCCACAAAGGGCTCAGCCTCCTGCCTGAGCAGCGCCTTTTGGCCGGTTTGGTTCAGCTCCTCAAGGCGCTGCGCCAGCGGCTCCAGGCCCTTTTCCTTGGCCATGGTGGCGCGGGTGCGGCGCTTGGGTCGGTAGGGCAGGTAGAGATCCTCCAGCTCCGTCTTTTGCTGGCAGGCGAGAATGGCCGATTTAAGCCCCTCGGTGAGCTTGCCCTGGGCGGCGATCTCGGTCAGCACCGTTTGCCTGCGCTCCTCAAGTTCGCTCAAATACTGGTGGCGCTCGGCAATGTGCCGCAGTTGCACCTCGTCTAAGTCCCCCGTGCGCTCCTTGCGATAGCGGGCCACAAAGGGCACCGTGGCCCCCTCGGCAAACAGGGCAAGGGTAGCCTCTACCTGGGCGGAGCGAATCTCTAGTTCATCTGCGATGGTGGCGGCAATGGCGGTGGCAATGGTCGTCATGGAGCGTGAAAAACGGTGGGTGGACGGATGCTGGCGGTCTCCCCATCTTACTCAGCCGCTGCCCCGGGGAAGCGCCTCATACCAAATCCTGACTGCATACCTCCGGTTTGTAGGGGCGTAGCATGCTACGCCCCTACGGGGTGCCTGATGATGAATCGGGGTTTACCAAATCGGATTTCGTGTCAGTAGCTGACGATCGCACCCAGGGATTTCAGCATGCGTTCTTCGGTATCCGATAGGCCCGTGGCCTGGCGAATATTGACCCCTTCGTAGGGGCGATCGGGTCGCAGGGTCTGTTGGCAAAGGCCAGTGTCTAGGGCCCACACGCGAATTTCATCGTCCTGGCTGGCGGTGACCAAGTGGGTGCGGCTAGGACTAACGGCAACCTGCCAAATTCCCTGGCTATGGCCCCGTAGGGTGTGGCGGCGCTGGTTAGTTTTGACATCCCACACCTCCACCTGGGCATCCTCGCTGGTAATGGCCAGCATGTCTCCTGCCGGGTCCAGGGTGACCCCCTGCAGCCACTGCTCGGCGGGATGTTGCCACTGGCCCAGGGGGTACTGCCGCAGCGGCTGGTCATGGCGAGACGAGGCTTGCCCCCTGCCCCCATCGCCCGCCGCCAAATCCCACCAGCGCACGGTGCCATCGTGGCTGGCACTGGCCAGGATCCGCCCGTCTAGGCCGATGGCCAGCCCATGCACCTGGCCTTGGTGGCCGATCAGGGTGCTGTGGTGGGTGCCCTGGGCCCGCGACCAAAGGCCAATGCTGCCATCCCTCGCTCCGACCACAATCCATTCACCGCAGGGGCTAATCACCAGGGCCGAAGGGCTGGCGGGGGCATCGTCTAAATCCCCCAGGGCCGCGCCGGTGGTGGCATCCCACAGGGCGATGCCCGCCCCTGGGCAAGCCACCGCCAACCACTGCCCGTCAGGACTGAAGCTGAGCAGGGTGGCGGTGGCGGCGGTGGCGGCCACCCAGTGGCTCTGGCCCGTAGCCGCAGACCACAGGCGCAGGGTTTGATCGGCGGCGCTGCTGGCCAGCCACTGACCGTCGGCGCTGAGGGCCACCGTGCGAATCGCCTGGTCGTGACCGGTCAGGGTGCTGGGGCCGCTGGCGTAGGGACTGCCCCCGCTCACCTGCCAAAGTCTGAGCTGGGCATCGTCGTGACCGGTCAAAATAGTGCCGCTAGCCGGGTTTGCGCTAAAGGCCAGGCACTGCACGCGGTGGGCCTGGCTGAGAAAGCTGCGCCAGCGCTGGCCCCGCTGGGCGCTCCAGATCTGTATGGTGTAGTTGCTGCCGGTGACAAAGTAGCGGCTGTCGGTGCTAAAGGCCAGGGCCCACACCGGCCCCCCCAGCGATGGCAGGGTGTAGCAGGCGCGGCGCTCTGGAATATCCCATAGATCAACGGTGAAGTCTTGGCGGCTGCAGACCAGGTAGCGCCCGTTGGGGCTCAGGGCCATAGCCAGCAGAGTCTGCACATCGGCGGGCACAATCCAGCAGGGCAGGCCGGTTTCCAGGTTCCAGATGGTAAGGCAGTGGTCATCATAGCCCGCCGCAAAGGGGATCGGCAGGCAGGTGGGGTCGTTCGGGTCGCTCAGGAACCCGGCGGTGTGGATAGTCGCAGTCGATCGCGCCTGGAGATCGCGCAGCAGGGTGCGATCGCCCAGCCGCCACAGACAGGCATGCTGATCGCCACCGCTGACCAGGTGGCGATCGGTTTCGGCCTCGCCCGGGGCCCCTCCAGGTGTCAGGCTGCTGAAAACCAGGCTATGGATGGGGCCGCGGTGCCCTTCCAGGTGCCCCTGCCCAAACCCTGAGGCCACATCCCACAGGCACAGCCGCCCGCTGTCATCCCCCGAGGCCAGCTGACCGCCGTCGGGGCTAAAGGCGAGGGCACCCACGGGCACCCGATGGTCGTCCAGAACATTGGTTTGGTAGGTGGCACCCACGGGCCACAGCCAGATTTGGCCGGTCTCGGTGCCCACCGCCAGCAGGTCGCCCTGGGGGCTAAAGGCGAGCGATCGCACCCCCTGCCCCTGTCCTTCGTCAAACATCCACACCAGCTTGCCCCGGCGCAGATCCCACAGCAGCAGCCGACCTTCGTGGTCGCCGGTGGCCAGATGACGGCCATCTGGGCTAAACGCCGCCACCGGATCCCGCCCTAGGGCGGTGGCAAAGGCGGTATCGCTAAACTGAGCCTGGCTAAAGTTAGCGCCCTGGAGGCTGACCCGGCGCAGATCGCCGTGCCAAATGGTCAGGTGGGAGAAGTCGGCCCCGCTCACCCCCAGCCCCAAATGCTGGCACAGGTGAATCAGGTTGCTGGCCCCGTAGCCCGGCTGGCCCCGCAACTGGGGCAGTGTCTTCAGCAGGCGATCGCCCTTGGCGGCCAGCAACTCTGCGGTAGCGTAATGCCGCCTGAGGTGATCGCCCAGGGGCATCAGCATGGCCGCTCGCTGCCGTTCCTGCACCCCTTCCTGGGCGGTCATGGTTACCAGGGGCAGGCG
The DNA here is from genome assembly GCA_041739575.1 of Nodosilinea sp. GTDB lineage: Bacteria > Cyanobacteriota > Cyanobacteriia > Phormidesmidales > Phormidesmidaceae > Nodosilinea. The sequence goes on from JBGSNT010000220.1 coordinate 17,432, forward strand.
CTGAAGCCAGACCAGGGTTTCGGTGCTTAATTCGGCGGCGAGCAGGGCCTGGAGTCGTTCGAGCACCAGGATCTGCACAACGGGGTTCAGGCTCAGCACCAGCCCTTCCCCCTGGGTGGCGGCCCCGAGAACCCAGCCGCGCCCCAGGACCGACTGCACCACCGCCCCGGTCGGGGGCGGCTGCATTACCTCGGTCAGAGCATGGAGCGCCACGGGTTCCTGGGCCATGGCCAGGTGGTACAGCAGCGCCCATTCCTCTGGCAGCAGTCGTTCTAGGGCCTGGCTAAAGGTTCGGTGCACCGCCGTAGGCACCGTCAGCCCAGGGGTCTGCAGCAGTGCCCTGGGCTGCCCCTGGTAGACCTCCCGCAGAGTCGCCCCTAGACCGCGCAGCACCAGGGGATGGCCACCGTAGCGATCGACCAGGGCGGCCCAGTCGTCTGCACCAGAGCCAGCGGCAGCAGGGGCCTGCAGCAGGGGGCGGGCGGCCTGGGCGGATAGGTCGCCCAGGGCATAGTCCTGCACCCGAGGCCCCTGCACCTGGGCGAGGTCGGCTGGCTTTTCGCGGCTGACCCAGACCAGACAACTCTGGTGGTGGCGCTCGGCCCCCTGGCAAAACAGCTGGTGAATGGCCTCTGCATCAGCCCGGTAGTGCCCCGCCAGTTGCTGGGCCTCAAACAGCTGCTCCATACCGTCAATAATCAGCAGGGTCCGACGCTGATCGAGCTGGTCCAGCACCCAGCCCACCGTCGTCAGGGGGGGCAAGCCAGCCCGGTCGGCGTCGGGGGCAAGCCAGCGCGCGATCGCCTCCAGTACCGCCCGATCGGTGACGCCAGCGGGCAGCGCCAGGTAGCCACACCGACTGACCTGGGCCGCTACTGCGGCGGCGATCGCAGCGGCGAGGGTGGTCTTACCCACCCCCGGCAGCCCCCACAGCACCACCGTGCGGCAGCGGTCTACGCCAATCCACTGGGCGATCTGAGCCAGCTCGGCCTCGCGGCCGCAGCAGTCGGCCAGGTCGATGCGGGGCGATTCACGCACCGCCAGCCCGTCGTCTAGGGCTGGGGCTGGGGGGTTTGTCGCTGCCCCCGCGTCTGGGGCCACCAACCCCTGCACCGCCCAGGTTTGCAGCACGTTTTGAATGTTGCGCTTGGTTACCTTAATGCCCTGACGATCGGTATCGACCAGATCGCTCAGCAGTTGCCAGAGCTTGGGCCCCACATCTTTCTTGAGGTAGTCTTCGGTGTAGCCTGCGGTGGGCGTCGCCATGGCTGAGTAGGTCTGGTTCTCCCACGCCCCCTTCAGCACCAAACGCTCAACATCCTTGAGGGGGCGGCCTCGGCGGGCCAAGGCGACCTGATTGATCAGTACAGCAATTTCCTCAAAGTCCATCGGCCAGACAACTACAGATGACCCCCAAACCTGGCCCCAGTCTAACCTGAATTTTTCAGAACTCTATCCAGGCCCAATCGGGCTCCCTGAGCAAAAAAAATTCCCCGACCCGAGGGCCAGGGAATGATCAGGGTGCATCTACCAGTTCATATTTCTGAGCCAAGCCAGTAAATCAGGATAGTTTTGAGCATATTTTGCTACAGTGCCAGGGAACTTGGATGGGGAGGGAAGATCCCAGGGAGCAAACCGTGGCCGATAGGCTGAGTTTAACCGCCTACGATCTTTGGAAAACCTACGGCGACAATGCGGTGGTGCAGGGCATCAGCTTTACCCTGGCCCCCGGTGAAATTGTCGGCCTGCTAGGGCCCAACGGAGCCGGCAAAACCACCACCGTGGGCATGCTGTTTGGCACCGTCATACCGACCAAAGGATTTGTGCAGCTGGGGCCGTGGCAGCTACCGGGCCAGGGACAGCTAGCCCGCGCCCAAATGGGCATCGTCACCCAGGAGGACAACCTCGACCCCGACTTTACGGTCTTCAAAAACCTCACCCACTTTGCCCATCACTACCGCATTACTGGGGCAGCGGCCCGGCAGCGGGCGGGCGAACTGCTGGCCCTGGTCAACCTGCAAGACCGGGCCGACGCCCAGGTCGACGAACTCTCCGGCGGCATGAAGCGGCGGCTGGTGCTGGCCCGCGCCCTGCTCAATTCCCCCAAAATTGTGTTCCTAGACGAGCCCACCACGGGCCTGGACCCCGACGCCCGGCAGGAATTTTGGCGGCTGGTGCAGCACCTGAAGGCAAGCGGCTGCGGCATTTTACTGACCACCCACTATATGGATGAGGCCCAGCGGCTGTGCGATCGCCTGCTGTTAATCCAGGCGGGTAAGGTCATCGACGAGGGCACCCCCGCCGCCCTGGTGGCCCGGGTGATTGGTCGCGAGGTGGCCGAGGTGGAAGGGGTAGCCCCAGGCCAGCTCAAAGACCTGGCCACCCGCCACGGCACCTGGACCCGCGCCTTTGGCAGCGGCCACCTGGTGACACTGCCCGATGCCGACCCTGAGGCTCTATGGCAGCAGATCGAGGCCCACCGCCCCAGTCGCCTACTGCGGCGACCGGCTAACCTAGAAGATGTCTTCTTGCGACTCACCGGGAGCGTGCTGGAATGAAGCTGATCACCGCCACCCCCTGGGGGGTGTATTCGGTCTGGTGGCGGCACTTTCAGGTGTATCGCAGCACCTGGTTGGTCAACTGCCTGCCGCCCATCTCTGAGCCGATTGTGTATCTACTGGCCTTTGGTTACGGCCTCACTCCCCTGGTGGGGGATGTGGCCTACCTGGGGCAGATGGTTCCCTATCCACAGTTTTTGGCCCCGGGCATGATCGCGATCGGGGTGCTGTTTCAGTCGTTTTTTGAGGGGGCCTACAGCAGCTTCATTCGGCTCAACTTTCAAAAAACCTGGCAGGCCTTGCTAACGGCACCGCTGAGCTACACCGATGTCTTTTTGGGCGACTGGTTCTGGGCGGCGACTAAGGGCACCATTGCGGGCACGCTGACGGGACTGGTGGCCGTGCTGGCCCGCCTCTACGACCTCCCCAGTCTGGTGCTGTCGCTGCCGCTCATTGTGCTGGGCAGCCTGCTGTTTGGGGCCTTTGGCCTGCTGATCGCCGGGGCAGTGACCAAGGTTGACCAGGTGAATGTGCCAATTTTTTTGGTCATCATCCCCATGTTTACCCTCTGCGGCACCTACTTTCCCCGCGATACGCTGCCGCCTCTGCTGGCACGCTTTGCAGGCATTTTGCCCCTGGCGGCGCTGGTAGACTTGCTGCGCTGGCCGCTGGGGCTACCCCCCTGGTGGCCGCTGCTGCTGCTGTGGCTGTTCGGATGGATGGTGGTGATGGCGCGGCTGGCGGCCCTGCGGATTTATCCACGGTTGTTTAGTTAACTGCTGCGGAGGGAATTGGAGGCTGCGATCGAGACATCGCCAAATGAGTTTGGGCCAATAAGAACAGCAAAAGCAGCCTATCTCTCACGGTGAGATTGAGTCTTGTTGCTCACAGCAGGATTAGCTACGTACCACACGTACCCAATCGGCTGTGGCAAGATGACCATGAAGACCTATGGCAAATACTCAACGTGTCGAGTTCTAAAACCCTACTGATTACCGGCGCATCTACGGGCATCGGGGCCGCAACCGCCCGGCAGGCGGCAGCGCAAAATTTTAACCTCGTCTTGGCCGCCCGCTCTACTGAGAAGCTGGATAAATTGGCGCAAGAATTGGATACCGACAACGTTCGGACGTTTGCCTGTGATGTGACTGATTATGCGGCTCAAGAAACGTTGGTAGCCAATGCAGTAGAGGCGTTTGGCAGTCTAGATGCCGTGTTTGCGAACGCTGGCTGTGGTGGTGAGCCGGGTGGATTTTCGGGAGCCCCGGTGGAGTCTTGGCAGCGCATAGTCAATACCAATATTCTGGGCGTTGCTTACACGCTGCGGGCTAGCCTGGCAGAACTCAAGAAAACCAAAGGTCATGTCATCATCACTGGCTCGATCGCAGGGCGTACAGTGCTGGGGGGATCGATGTATTCAGTCTCGAAATGGGCTGTCTCAGCGATCGGCTATAACCTGCGAGAGGAGATGCGAGGTACGGGGGTGCGCGTCACGCTGATTGAACCGGGCATGGTGGATACCCCGTTTTTTGATGACCCAAAGCCCGATGCGTTACGTCCCGATGATGTGGCTCGGACGGTGCTCTTTGCGCTATCGCAACCGCCTCATGTTGATATTGGCGAACTTGTGGTTTTACCAATACCACCCGCCGAGGAGTAATTAATGAAACTCAGCTTAGCGTTGTTGTCACCCTTTATACTTCTCGGTGCATAGCGAAAAGAGTATCGAGCTCTGGTTCTTCTACAGGACGTCGATACATGGCAAAGCTACACCTAACGGCTAAGTTGAGCGGCGGCTAGTTATCCTTTGCATCCTCACCAAAATCCCTCGTCCGCCCTCTCCAACGTGTTGTTAGACCGCGTTTCCGCGACAAATTCACAACTTTTCTGCCACTCTCAGCTTGTTGCTTTTGCAGATCAGCGAAAAGTGCTTTTAAGTTATGGTCGAATGACCGTGAATACTCTTCGCGAATTTGGTGAATTTCTTCTACAATTGCATCTTGATACATAATTAATCTCCGAGCAGCTCATAGGGTGTACAAAGAATCGGCAACTCATATCCAGAGTCAAGGCTAATCTCTGCTAATTTTCTTTGGATTTGGGCATTAGCTATATGCTTGCAATTCCATGTGAGCAGATAATCCATCCCATGAATTGTCGCGGCTGCGATATGAACAGCGTCAACATCAGCCTTTGAAGGAAGACTACTGCGTTCCAGGAATTGCTCTGCCAGATCAAGGACAGATTGATTCAGCTCCAGCAATTCAAAATCGCGAATAATTTCGAGCCGCTGGGTTGCGATTTGAGCGTCTCCTTGGGAAGCTTCCTTTACGACTGCTTGAGACGTATAAAGCTGAAATTTACTGCGACGTGTATCCCACCACTCTCTGGTTATCTCAATATTGGCAGCCACAACAAGATCTCTGCTGGGTCGAGCAGTGAGGTACCCTAAGATACTCGTTTCAATGTAAACAGCTTCACTCATGCAAGAAGTAGGCGGCAACTTCGTCTATTTTAGCCCACACCGTTGCTCGTCCGCTTCAGGAATTGGCCTAGACTCAGTACAAAGGGAATTAGCAGCGATATCAGCCAAAGATAATAACCTAGTTCTAATCGCTGTAGTCTTAGTTTCGAGAAACCCATTACGTCACCGGGTAAAGGTTGTTGAAACAGCAGCAGTATTGTGCTTACTATGGCTATTGCAATCGAAATTCCACTTAAAACAATAGCGGCGCGCCAACGGCCTTCACAAAAAAAACAAAGACTTAGATAATAAAAAGGGTTTGCAAGCCAGATGAACTGAAGTCCAAAAAGCCAAAACCACCCTACGCTTAGTACAGTCAATCCGCTCACCATAGTAGGTGAAGGTGCGATCCAGGAGCTTTGAAAATCGTAATGCGTCTCAATGAAGAGAAAATTGGGAATTGCTAGGGAAAGCATATACAAAAATGGACTTATAAAAAATAGAAGGATCTTCATAGGAGTATTCAGTAACACTGAGCGAAGTTTTTGATACCTTTCGGGACTCTTAATTCGGGACTTTGAACTCTATCTCACGCTTAGCGATGCTAGACGTTGGCGGTTAACTCTCAAGCTTAAGGGACTTTTCGGATTGATCAAAGTCTCAAAGAACTAAACTATGGCACCATCAGAGTGTCGAGGGCTAACAATCTTATTAGAGAGACAGTCTCGGTATATTGCTCCTGTCGGGGTAGATATGCCGAAACTGTTTACCTACCTACCTCAAATCCGCCAGATCGCGAGAAACTTTCCGCATATTATCCGGATCTGGGTGGATATCTAGAAACTTTCCGTATATTTAGTTGTAGTGCGCTCAGGCTGGCTTGGGCCAATGACCACTTTGATGACCTCTTTCCCTCGGTTCCGAGGTCGCTGACTGACCCTTCCCCTAACCTATAGATACGCCCAATCGCTGGTTCTCACCAGCTTGGTTGCCTGGGTTACAATCACCTCTACCCCTCCCGGTGCGGGCTTGGCAACTAGAGATAAGCAGCTACATTTACCTACCAGCCCAGCACCACGCCCCAAAAGCCATCTTCAAACACCCCTTCATTCACATCGACATGCACCTTCTTGGCCCAGGTAAACACATCAAAACTCACCTGGCCGCTGTCGTGGCGGCCAAAGGTGCCCTTTTGAATGTCGATGTTGCCCACCAGCGTTACCCAGTGGTTTGGGGTGGTAATTTTGGGCGGCGTCTGGCTTAGTAGAGAATTCGCCGTAATTAGACCAAAGGCCACACCCCCCTGGTCGATCACCGCCTGGGCCTTGCGCAGGGCAGTTAGATCGCGCAGCACGTAGGTGGAGAGATAGTCGGCATGGTCGTAGCCCAAAATTTCGCGCACCCAGCCCAGCATTTCCCACGATTTAGTCATACCCGCCAGGTTGCGGATCATCTCTGGGGCATTGGGCTCCACCGGAAAAATGAGGTTCTCCGACTCCCGCAGGGCGGCGAGCACCATCCAGTCGCCGGGCCCCAGGTGGGCAATATCTTTGCTGGCCTGCCGCAGCGCCGCTGAGGTTTGAATGAACTGGCTCTTGGCCTGAAAGCCACCCGTCTCGTACAGGCTGCGGCACAGTTCCACATAGCGCAGCGGCTGCTTGCGCACTAGCTCAAACAGCACCGAGGCCGGCCCGCAAAAGGGCTGTTGCCCCTGGTTGACGGAGTAGGGGTTGCGCAGGTGCGATCGCATATCCCGCACAATTTCTGTCTTATCTAAGTGGGGCCAAACCCCCGGCTGGGTCGACTGGGCAAAGGTCGCCAACGCCGCCAGCGCTGCGCCGGAGTCAGCGGGTTTAGAAGAGAAAGTTGTCATAGCCGCACTGCCATTGGGGGGACTGTAAAGACTACCTACAATAGAGAATGGACGTCTTCCTGAAGTTTCTCCAGCTATGACCAATGCTATCGAACTCGCAACCTTTGGAGCCGGGTGCTTCTGGGGGGTAGAGGCCGCCTTTCGCAAGCTCGATGGCGTGGTCGATACCTCCGTGGGCTACATGGGGGGCCACTTTGAAAAACCCTGCTACCTGGATGTGCTGTCCCGCATTACCGGCCATGCCGAGGTCTGTCAGGTGCAGTTCGCCCCCGCCCAAATTGCCTACGACACCCTGCTCGAAACCTTTTGGCGCATCCACGACCCCACCAGCCTCAACCGCCAGGGGGGCGATCGCGGCGAGCAGTATCGCTCGGTGATTTTTTACCACACCCCAGAGCAGGCCCAGGCCGCCCGCCGCGCTAAAAACCAGCTCCAGGAATCGGGCCATTACCCCAAACCCATCGTCACTCAGATTGAACCCGCCAGCGCCTACTGGCTTGCCTCAGAGGAACACCAGCAATACTTTGGCAAGCGCTTAATGCCCGAGGCATAGCCCAACGACTTCGACTAAAAAATCCGAACAATGTACCCCCGATTCCCCAAAGGCCAAGCTTTAGGGGCGTATGGCATTCGCCCTCAGGCATCGGGGGTAACCCAACATGATTTAGTCTGACATCGGCGGCTGGGCCAATCCATCCCTACCCCACGGGCCTCAACCGCTCGGACACTTGAGTCAAGGTCACCCTTGCTCGACCCAGGCGATTACCTGGTCGCCCAGGCGCACATTGTCGAGCCGATCGATCTCGCGAATGCCGGTGGGGCTGGTGACATTGACCTCGGTGAGGTAGCCGCCGATCACATCAATCCCCACAAAATAGAGGCCGTCGCGCCGCAGGGTGGGGGTCAGCTGGCGGCAGATATCGAGCTCGCGATCGGTAATCTCGGCCTTGGCCACCCGACCACCCACGGCCATGTTGCCGCGAAACTCGCTGCCGGTGGGAATGCGGTTGACCGCGCCGATGGGGTCGCCGTCGAGCAAAATAATCCGTTTGTCGCCGTCCTTGGCGGCGGGCAGGTAGATCTGCACCATCACCGGCTCCTGGCCCTGGCGAGTGCTGATTTCGACCATGGAGTTAAGGTTGCGATCGCCCGCCTGCAAAAACAAAATCCCCTCCCCAGCCTTGCCGCCCAGAGGCTTGAGCACCGCCGCCCCCCAGCGCTCCACCGTCTCGCGAATCACCGCCTTGCTCTGGCTGACGATGGTCTCGGGAATCGCCTGGCCAAATTGCAGAGCGTACATTTTCTCATTCGCAGCCCGCAGCCCGCTGGGAGCGTTGATGACTTTCGTTTTGGCCGGGTCAACGTAGTCAAGAATGTAGGTGGCGTAGAGGTAGGGCACGGTGACCGGCGGGTCGGTACGCATAAACACCGCATCCATATCTTCCAGCGGACGCTGCACCGCTTCGCCCAGCTCAAACCAGGGGCTGGCGGCTTGCCAGAGCCCATCCACCAGCTCAACCGAGGTCAGCTTTACCGGCTGCATCAGCGCCAGGGCTTTGCCCGCCACTACGCTGAGGGCGTTGGCCGCCGTAATCCACACCTCGTGGCCTCGGGTCTGGGCCGCCTCCATCATGGCGACGCTGGTGTCGTGGCCAGGGTCGAGGCGGGCAATGGGGTCGATAATGAATGCAACTTTCACAGCGAAATGCTCGTTAATTCAAATAGAGTTCTAGCATCCCACGCACCGGTTAAGAATGAGGGATTGCTGAGGAACGGCGGGCAGAGGCGATTGCCCCAGGGGCATGGCTGTGCGCTGTATCCCCAATCAAAGCCGTCCGGCATAGGTGCTGACGGGCTCTTTGATAAAGCGAATATAGAGGTGCTTGAAGGTAGACTTCACGACCCGAGGCATGCCAAAGTCGATCGGCATTAATTCAGCGGGCAACTGCCAATCCACTACCCGTAGCTCTGCCGGGGTGAGCCGTGGAAAATCCAGCGCCTCCCACTCGGGGCAGGCCCCTAGCCGCATCGACTGCGCCACCGTAGGCACCACCAGCGGGTCGACCCCCAACACGTCGACCATGGCGCGATCTAGGGCAAACACGTTCGCCGAGGCCCCCAGCACCCCCAGGTCTTTGGGTTCCCCATTGCTGGGCCCGTTGCCCTCGTGGCCCACAATGCCATCCACAATGGTCAGGGCCGGGTCAAGCAGGCGGGCGGTTTCGACTAGCATGGTGCCAAAGCGCTGCACGTCTTTACCAGCTTCCATGTGCCACCAGGCTTTCATCTTGCCGGGTACACAGCCAAACAAATTTTTTACCCCCAGGGTCAGGGTCAACTGCACGTGGGACTTGACCTTGGGCAGGTTGATCACCACGTCCGCTTCCATCGCTTCCCTGGAGAGGCGCAGATGGTCAAACTCGGGGTTGTCGGTGGGGTAGCGGTGGCCGTGGAGTTCGACGATGGGCAGGTCTAGCTCCTGGGCTAGGGGCAGCAGACCGTTGGCCTTGGCGACCCCGTGGGCGCTGCCAAAGGCGGGGCTATCGCCCAAAAAGGGCTGCCCGCCTGCTGCCCGCACTTGCTGGGCAACGGTGTAAACCAGCTCAGGCCGAGTGGTGCATTCCTTGGTGGGGCGCGCGCCGGTCAGCAGATTGGGCTTGAGCAGCACGCGATCGCCCGGCTGCACAAAGGCCCCCATACCGCCCAGTGGCTCGAGCAGCTCGGTTAGCGATCGCGCCAGTTCGGCCCTATGGTAAGAATTGGCGCGAATCAAGCTGACGGGAACCATAGCACTCTCCTAGGGCAATAGATCTGTCTGGAGAATAACGCGGATGGGGATTGCGCGGGTAGGCGGGCCGGGGGCAACGGTTAGGGATATGCAGGTTAATCTTGTACCCGCCGCCAGGTTTTCTCCCGCAGGGAGACGCAACGCGTTCGCGATAGCGTTGCGGAGCAAAACGACTCCGCTCAACCTTCAGATGTCGAGGGTTGAGCGGAGTCGAAACCCGATCGGGGGATACGTTATCTTTCGGCAAGTCCCCTAGGTCAGTTTTTACGGTAAACAAGGACGCTCTATGTTCAGCCTTTGGGCCAAAACCAGCGGCACCTGGATCAATGTAGCCACCGTGCTACTGGGCACCTCCCTGGGCATTCTGCTGCGCAGTCGCCTGCCGAAGTCTATGCAGCAAATTATTACCCAGGCGGTGGGGCTCATGACTTTGGTGATTGGGGTGGCGATGGCCAGTGGGCTATCCGCCATCGACGCGGGCCCCATTGACGGCATTATTTTGGCGCTGCTGGTGATGGTGGCCGGGGGCCTGCTGGGGGAATGGTGGCAGATCGAAAAGCGCCTGGCGGTGCTGGGTGACTGGCTCAAGGCCCGAGTGCAGGGCGGGGGGCGCTTTACCGAAGGGTTCGTGGCCGCCAGCCTGCTGTTTTGCATTGGCCCCATGGCTATTGTGGGCAGCCTCAAAAACGGGCTGTCGGGCGACAACGCCCTGCTCACTCTCAAGGCCACCATGGACGGACTGGCGGCGATCGCCCTCACCGGTACCTACGGCGTTGGCGTTGGCTTTTCGGCCCTCAGCGTGCTGATGGTGCAGGGCAGCCTGTCGCTGCTGGCCAGCGTCTCGGGGGCGATTCTCCCCGACCCCGCCAACAGCCCCCAGGTGTTGTTGATTACCGGCACGGGCGGGCTAATGATTTTGGGCATTGGCCTCAACCTGCTGGAGATCGCCCAGGTGCGGGTGGCGTCGTTTTTGCCGGCGCTGCTGCTGAGCCCGATCGCGATCGCGATCGCCCAGCGGTTGTAACCGACAGCGGCAAAACTCTCAAAACGAAAGTATCATGAACAAAAGCCTCAAACCAGGCAGGGTTGATGCATCTGATAGCTATCCGTAACCTGCGCGATGATGCGGCTAGATATCCCGATGTGGTTCAGGCGATCGAAGCCTGGTATGCAGTAGCGAGAAAAGCCATCTGGGAAAACCTAGAGGACGTCAGGAAAATCTATCGTGACGCTGAATCTGTAGGTAATTTCACCGTTTTCAACATCAAGGGGAATAAGTATCGCCTCATTGTTGGAATTGACTACGGTAGCCAAACTATTTTCTACAAGTATCTTCTAACCCACGCTGAATACGATAAGAATAGGTGGAAAAATGACCCTTATTTTTAACCGAGAGGTCTATACAGGCTTACTCTCAGAAGTAATTCCCAAAGTGATTGAAACTGAGGCAGAGTATGAGCAGACTCTAGCAGTTGTTGAAGCTCTAACCTTTACCCAAAGCCGAACCCCAGAGCAGACTGCGCTCTATAAGTTGCTAATAATGCTGATTGAATCTTACGAAGCCGAGCACTACCCAATC
>JBGSNT010000231.1:0-2456 GCA_041739575.1 Nodosilinea sp.
TGGGGATGCGCTGGAGTGAGGACGGCTTTAACCATCTCCTCCTCTTGCGACTCGCTTGGGTCAATCAGCGCTTTGAAGCCCTATTTCCCCACGTTCCAGACCCACCGTCAATCTACTCCCCCGAACGCTAGATACGCCCGACTTGATTGACTTTGATATCAAACGTAAGCAAAGCAGGTTAGCTATAGAGCTTTAATTGAGCAGTGGGACAGTCTGTAGGGCCAGCGCTCCAGCGGTTCACCAGGCGATCGCCAATCCTCTTGCCACTAAAAGCCCTACACAGCAAAGGCTTAGCGGATTTAGCCAAGCTCACTCTTCCCTGCTCTAGCATTTTATAGCTAATTGGTTATATAATAGAATCGAAGTTACAAAACTAAAGCCAAGAGCCTAGAAGGTCGCTGCTTCATGACCAGGCTAGGCTCTCAAAATTTACTCAAAACTGGAGACTATTGCTATGAAAACGAATGTTGGTGCCTTTGATCGCGTGATTCGCCTTGGCTTGGCGGCGGTGCTGTTTTATCTGGGGCTATTCCTGTATAGCGGCTCTGCGCTGGGCATTGGTCTGGTCGTAGCAGCGGGCGTGTTGCTGGCCACCGGGCTGGTCGGTTTCTGCGGGCTCTATAGCCTACTGGGCATTCGCACCAGTCAGCCCCGTGAACAGTTGTAGACACCGTCACCCTTGGCTCTTTTGCACCATTTCTTCGACATATCACTATGACCTACCACTTCAGTGAGGTTGTCGAGACCTGCTTTGATGAGGCGATCGCCCAAGTCACCGAATCCCTCAAGCAAGAGGGCATAGGCGTATTAACCGAAATGGATGTTGCTCACCGTACACAGTCCGAACGCTAAGGAAATTGCGATCGAGGCTAGTCAAATGATGCAGCGGGTGAGCGATCGCCTACCCGCCGCCCAGCTTAAAACGCTGACCTACGAGTACGCCATTCTAAATTCAGATTAAGGAAATCCATGATGGATACGAGTCTACCGATTGAAGGACCATCCCTATCGCGGCGGCAGTTGCTTAACTTCTTAACCGGAGCTACCGTTGCCGCAACGGCGGGGTCTGCCCTCTACGTTGCGGGCAAAGTCTTCATTCCCCCCACCGAAAAAACAGGGCCGGGGGGAGCGATTTTGGCTAGAGACGCGCTAGGAAACCTAATTCCTGCCACGCAGCTTTTGGTCGAACCACCGGGAACACACGCCCTGGTAGCCGGTTTAGCCGGAGAACCGACCTATCTCATTGTCAATGAAGACAACACCCTAGACAGCATCGGCATTGTGGATAACTGCACCCACCTGGGCTGCACCTTTCCCTGGAACCCGCTCGATCAGCAGTTTCAATGCCCCTGCCATGGTTCTCTCTATGCTCCCGATGGCTCGGTGGTGCGGGGGCCAGCGCCGCTGCCGCTCAAGATTGTTCAGGTCAATGTCAGTGATAACAGCATTTTGATCTCCCCCTGGACAGCGACCGACCCCCGCACGGGGGACAAACCCTGGTGGGTTTAAGGGTGAAGGGGTGGATGCAGATGTCCCATTACTCGCCCTCTTCATCACGCGACTTCACAGCCCATGCCGAGAAAATGCCCCTACGCAATCAATAGGTAACCTAATGAAAATTGCCGTATCTAGCCAAAATCAGACTCAGGTGACAGGCCATCTCGGGCGCTGTCAGAAATTCTGGATCTATGACGTGGATGACACCACCATCCAGACCAGACAACTGCTCCAAATCACCAAAGACCAAAGCTTTCACGAGAGTTCTCCGAAAGAGTCTCATCCCCTAGATACCGTTCAGGTAATGATTAGCGGTGGCATGGGACGGGGATTAGCCCGTCGTCTGGAGTCTAAGGGTATTCAGCCGCTGATTACCGCTGAAACTGACCTGGATGCTGCCGTTATGGCCTATCTAACCGATACTCTCGTGGTGATGACCCCAGAAGAACACCATCAACGCGAACATGGCGATGGCCCTGGACACCGCCACGGGGAAACCGAACACAGCCCAGAATAAAGGCTAGCCCTGCCGTTTCATAGCTTGAAGCGGCAGGGTATGACGCTAACTCCACTTCGCTTTCGGTGATCGTTAGGTGACCGTTCGACGGTGCGATCGCCCGCTCAAACCCTACCCCAATTCTTTGGTATCCCATGACTCAGCCCTCCCCATCCGCCGTGGTGGATCTATCCCCCACAGACCTGGCCCAAGCGCCCAATGCCCCGCTGCTCATTGATGTGCGCAGCGGATTGGAGTACCTCACAGGCCATGCCCCAGGAGCCCAAAATTTAAGCCTGCCTCGCCTCTTACTGGGCCTAGGGATATGGCGAGGATTTTTACCCCAGTGGTTTCGAGCCCTGCCGCACGAGCGACCCATTGCGGTGGTCTGCTTAACCGCTCACCGCAGCCCAATCGCCGCTCAGCAGTTGGTGAAATCAGGTTTCACCATGGTTTATAACAT
>JBGSNT010000234.1:0-29930 GCA_041739575.1 Nodosilinea sp.
CGATCGCAAAAAAAACGCCGTCGTCCCCCTAGAAAAAGGTCGCACCGCCATTACCCACTGGCAGATGGAAGAACGCCTGGGCAACTTCTCGCTGCTGCGCTTTCGCCTAGAGACGGGCCGCACCCACCAGATTCGTGTTCACAGCACCCACATCGGCCACCCCATCGTCGGCGACCTCACCTACGGCTCGGGGCGCGATGTGGGGGTCAACCTGCCGGGGCAGGCGCTCCATGCCGAGCGGTTAGAGCTGCGCCATCCGGCCACGGGGGCAACCCTGGTGGCGATCGCGCCCCTGCCCAGCCATTTCCTCAAACTGCTCACCGTGCTCAGGGGCCGTGCGGTTTAATGCCCGGCCAACAGCCAATCAATCAGCTCCTGCACCCCCGCACCGCGCTCCCCCACCATCACCCGGTCAGCCATTGCCTTCAGGTCAGGGACAGCGTTGGCCACGGCTACCCCCAGACCGCTGGCCCTCAACAGGCTGCGATCGTTCTCAGCATCGCCAATGCCGACCACCTGATTTGCCCCAAGCCCGAGCTCAGCCAGGGCCGCCGCCATGCCGCTGGCCTTATCGACGCCGTGGGGCAGCACCATCACCGCCCGCTTATTGCGAATCACCGTAGCGGCGATACCCAAATGTCGAAGGGTCTGTTCCACCGTTTCCCCGTGGGGCTCCCAGGTAGACACCAAAACCTGCCCCTGGCTGATCGGGGTGACCCCCTGATCTATCAATGTATCAATCAGCACCGTCGGCAAGGGATTGGCCAGCAACCGCACCGACTCCTCCTCAGGGCGATAAAGCACGGCGCCATTCTCAACTACCATGCCATCAAAGAGGTGGGGGTGAGGAAACACCTGCAGCAGGTCATCCAGTTGTCGGCCCGTTACCAGGAGCAGGCGGCCGCCGCGATCGCGGTACCGTTGCAGAGCCGCCAAGGTGGCCTCTAGGACAACGCCTTGGGTGGCCAGGGTGCCATCGTAGTCGGTCGCAATTACAGAGTACTTCATGACAACGGTGTTACATTTGACACGAGAGTTGATAAGGATGGGGCAAGCTGTTGAAATAAGCGATCGCACGAACATCTACTGCGGTCCATCTACTGCAGTCTAGTTTGCCTACATTGTTTCCTACCTTCGCATGAGCCTACTGCATCCAAGCGGCGATTGCGGTCGTGCTTCTGCAAATTGTCCGAGGCCGGCTGTCCGCCCGCTGCTTAAATCCGTTGCCATGGTTAAGACGTCCTCCCCTCTCCCACCGGCTTTCCCTGAATCCTGGTTGTTAAAGGACAGGGGGGGGACGATTGCCCGCCTCAGCCGATCCCTCACCCTGACAGGCGGACTGCTAGCCATCACCGCGCTGGTCACTCTGGCTCAGCTAAAAAAACTTCCCCCGGCTCTGGCGGTCCCGGCCCCCATCTCACCCCCCGCCGCTAAACAGGCCCAACCACCGGCAGGCCCCCCCCTGCCTGATGCAGTCCCGGCCCCCATTCAGCCCGACGAGACGGGCATTGTCAGCCTTGCTCCCGCGCCCGGCGGCGGTACAGGGGTAGGCCTACTACGGCCAATGGATCTCTCCTCCCTCTCCACAGCCAATTGGCCCAATAGTCCACTGCTGCATGCTGACTGGCTGCGGGGAGTCGCCCTGCCCATTTACCCCAGCCCAGACAGCCCCCCTTGGGGGTGGTTGATCAACGGCTGGCTAATCCCCAACGGCACGGCACCCCTGGCCATTGGTCGCGACGCTGCTTTTTCGATGGTGCCCATCGATCGGCACATCTACACCTTTCCCGTCCTGGAGATCCGCCCCGACGGCTGGTTTCGCTTTCAATACACCCCGGCAGGTAGTGCCTGGGCCCATACCGCTCACCTCAGCCTGGGCTCCATAGCCCTAACGGTAGAAACCTGGGAAGACTATATGGCCGATGCCACCCGCGTGGAGTTTCGGCGACCAGGTTTGTCCCAGCCCATGCGGCGAGCCCCCAGCGACATCGCCCCCCTCCAGGCGCTAGTGGGAGCCAACAGCATCATTCAACCCCTGGCCATGGAAGGCGACTGGCTACAGGTGCGAGTTACTCAACCGGCCCAGGGCTGTGTTCCCTTGCCCGGAGCCATCGTCGAGGAGGGCTGGGTGCTCTGGCGGGACGATTTCGACAATCCTCTAGTGCGGCTGCCGGACAGGGGCTGTTAGCCTAGATAGACATCCACCCTTGCCTTTGCTAAGTGGGGCTCAACCGGCTAGACGTTCGATCCACCGCCGCAGCCGAATTTTAGTCAATACGTAGAGCGGAAACTGGTAGTGCTCAGCTACCAGCCAACCCACCATAGCGCTATGGGCCACCAGGGTAGCCGTAGCCCAAACCAGCGACCAATTCAGGCCTGGGGTTTCATCCAAAGGCGGAAACACGTAGCCGCCCATGGCTACAATGCCCGCCGGGAAAAGCACCAGCACCAGTCCTACCACCCAAAGCGTCAGGGTAATATCGCCATGGCTTTGGTAGAGGGGCTGCCAGCGCCAGCCCTGCCAGCGCCAGCCCATAGGCTGGACACTGTCGACCACATGTACCGTCTGCTGATCTAAATTGACATCGAAAATGTGGCGGCAAAAACTACAGGCGTAGGTATCCATGAGCGTCATCGGCTCAATCGCCCCGTGGCGGCAGACCGGGCAATCGTAGGAGTCGGCCGCCTCTAGATTCAGCCGTCTTGGAGATTTTCTAGGGTCAGAAGATGGATTGCTGCCCATGGGTCACGCCTCAGTCTGCCTCGGCAGCTCACCGGATCTGCCAAATACTCCCTCAATCTTAAGGCAATTAGCAAAACCTAGGGGCTCGAACCCAAGAGGCTGACTTACCCGCCGCTAGGGAGTCAGCTAGATGGATAGTCTCAACTAGCTCAGCTGAGCCTCTCCATTGAGCGAACGTCCCTAAAGATCATGCGGGGGGCGGAAGGGAAAGCATTCGGGACAGAGAGGCGGTGCCGCTGGAACCTACAAGGCGCTGGCTAGAGCCGCACCGACGGTCCGGGTGTAGTCTCTACCGTCGTAGGTCAGAACCACCACTGGCTCCTGACCCGACATATCGACCGACTTAACTTTAATGCGGCCGCCGGCCAGCATGTCGCCCTGGGACACTCGACGACTAACGGAACTGCCCGGCTCAGTCACAATAACGTTGACGCTGCTGCTCACCTGCACCACACCACTGATGACCACCTGGTCGACTAGGTTTTGAGAGGCTGCGCCATTGGTAGGGGCGATCGCAACATCTGGTGCAGCAGGAAGCGTGGTGCCGGGCAAAAACGGGGCCGGTAGCGTGGGCAAGGCAACCGGCTGAATCATCCCCTGGGGGACGGAGGGAATGCCCTGAGTTGCCGCGACGGGGATGGGAGGTAAAGCCTGACCGGCGATCGCCGGGGGAGCAGGGGTTAAAACTATCGCGGCCGAACTGGCTCGAGGCAAACTGGGGCCAGGTAACACTACCGCAGCAAAGGGATCGGGACGGCCAGTGGCGATAGCCTCTACCCGAGCCTGGGGTGAGGTGGAGCGCAACAGGCTGGGATCAGCGAGGCGCAGCGGCCCCGATGCGGCCAGGAAAGGCTGCGTCTGAAACGGAGTAGCCGCATCGCCAGTGGCCGGTATCAGGGGTTCACTCAAAGCTTCGCCATCGGTCTCTGCGGGGGCAAGGCTGGCCGCGGGGGCATCGTCGGCCGCGCCGCCCGAGGTAGCCATCGTCAGCTTAAGGGCAGCCCCGCCGATGACGGCCAGCAGTAGACCACCTGCGATGGCCGCATACAGCTTTCTCTTCTCCAAACCCTGCAGCTTAGTTTGGCCCCGTTGTTGAGACGTAACAGAGTAAGTCATCGCAGCATCTCCCCACAGTTTCCCCCTAAAAGTAGCGAATTCTAGGAAAAGTGGCGCACCCTTTGTACAAACTAACCGGTGAAATCCTAGCTCGAGCACCCGAGCCAGGGATTCCTTAGGGATTACCGACGGCAGTCTTGGTCAGGTGCTGGCGTCGCTGGTGCATAGCCTGCAACTGTAGGAGCAAAGCCTCAGCCTCGGCCTGCAAATGCAGCAGTTCCACCTGTTGATCGGGGGGATAGGGAGCCTGGCGCATCTCAATCCAGCAAATCTTGTCGTCTGCGGCAGGAGCGGTTTCGCGCCCTGCAGAGGCAGCCTCCGCTAGGGGGCGATCGAGAGCAACGGACGACCTGAGGGTCTCCCTCGATAGGTCACTCACATGAACGTTATCGCTATCCACGGGGGCATTCATGGGCACGGTTAATATAGAGAATTGTACTCAGTCAGAAAGTTAAGGCATTTTAACCATCTTGTCCAGAACGTAATCTTAAACCAGACCTGAGTAACCAACGGGGCAACCCTAGGGCAGTTTTTGAACTGGTTGCGGTCTTTAGCCAGGGCTGACCGTGACCCTCGCCAGCAAAAATACCGCTGGGGGCAGGGCTCACGGTAAACTAGAAAACACAAAATGCCGCCCTGGGCTTAAGCCGCTGGCCTGAGACCTCAGCATTCCCCATACCGCCGACCTACCGTGACCCTAACCGCAAATTCTGTTGCTGCTGCCGCTCCGCGATCGCTTACTGCCGGGCTACAACCCTGGCCTGGGCTGATTGAAACCTACCGGGCCTATCTGCCGGTCTCAGAGCAAACCCCGGTCGTTACTCTATGTGAGGGCAACACGCCGCTGATCCCCATGCCAGCCCTAGCCCAGCACATTGGCAAAGAGGTCAAGGTTTGGGTTAAATACGACGGTCTCAACCCCACCGGCAGCTTTAAGGATCGAGGCATGACCATGGCCATTTCTAAGGCCAAGGAAGCCGGAGCCGAAGCGGTTATCTGCGCCAGCACCGGCAATACCTCCGCCGCCGCCGCCGCCTACGCCCGCCGAGGCGGAATGCGGGCCTTTGTGCTCATTCCTGAAGGCTACGTGGCCCTCGGCAAGCTGGCCCAGGCTCTGCTTTACGGGGCCGAGGTACTGGCCATCAACGGCAATTTTGACGACGCCCTCGCGATGGTGCGCGAACTGGCCGAAGACTACCCCATCACCCTAGTCAATTCGGTCAACCCCTACCGCCTCGAAGGGCAAAAAACCGGCGCCTTCGAGATTGTCGATGCCCTGGGCGATGCCCCCGATTGGCTGTGCATCCCCGTCGGCAACGCGGGCAACATTACCGCCTACTGGATGGGTTTCTGCGAGTACCATCAGCAGCAAAAGTGCAGCCGCTTGCCCCGCATGATGGGCTTTCAGGCAGCGGGGGCAGCTCCTCTGGTCAGCGGTCACGTGGTGCGCGAACCCCAAACCCTGGCCACGGCTATCCGCATTGGTAACCCGGCCAGTTGGACGAAGGCAGAGGCCGTGCGCGATGCCAGCCAAGGCAGCTTTACAGCGGTCACCGACGATGAAATTCTAGACGCCTATCGCCTGCTGGCCCTCGAAGGGGTCTTCTGCGAACCGGCCAGCGCTGCCTCGGTAGCTGGGCTGCTCAAGGTCAAAGACCAGGTCCCCGCTGGAATTAATATCGTCTGCGTGCTGACCGGCAATGGGTTAAAGGATCCTGATACGGCGATCGCCCACAGCAACAACCAGGTGAAGGGCAACCTCAACCCCGATTCCCACACCCTGGCTAAAGCGATGGGGTTTTAGCCCAAAATGTTTTTTCCCGTGCGTAATCTTGCCGGGCTCTGCTGTAGCCATGGTTGGAGAGTCTGAACACCGTGCGAGGTCCCTCCAGAACAACAACGACCTTCTGCCCTGACTTCCCGTTGGGGCATTTTTTGTTGAGTAGCTAGTGGGGAGAGTTGGCTGATTAGCGTGACATGATTCGGTGACATCACCTTAAACATTGTCGACGGCTAGGCCATGGACTGTCGGGCTAGGGTCGGCCTGAGGGGTGGGCCAAATCGCCCTGAGCCGCTCTAGAAAGGCGTAGACAGGGGGCGACAGGAGGGCATCGCGCAGCACAATCACGCCAATCACCCGCTCTAGGGGCTGCGGCAGTTCTACCACCCGCAGCCCCGGCGGGATGGGCTCTGCTGCCAGGGCTGCCATAATGGTGGCCCCTAGCCCCCGCTCGACCATGCTCAAAATAGTCGAATCTTCCCGCACGAGGTAGGCGGGTTGGAGCTGCCGCCCCAACCCCTGCAGGAGACGGTCTAGATGTTGGCGATCGCCGTCATCAGCCGGCGGTAAAATCAGTGAGTAAGCCGCCAGAGCCTCCCAGTCCAGAGCCTGAGGTGAAGGGCCGGGGGGCAGCAGAGCAATGTAGCGATCGCGCAGCAGTTCCCACTGGTCGAACTCATCGCGGCTGGGGAGGTAGGTAAAGCCTACGTCGGCTCGCCCCTGGCGCAGGTCGTTCTCGACCATTTCGTGGTGGGATTTTTCGTCAATGGCAATGGCTACACCGGGGTACTGCTGGCGAAATTGACGAATCACCTCCGGCAGAATGTGGGTGGCGACGCTGCGAAAGGCCGCAATGCGCACCTCCCCAACCTGCAGACCCTTGGCCTGATCGGCCTTGTGGCAAAGGCTTTGGAGCGATCGCAGCACCCGCCGAGCGTCCTCGGTAATCTGCTCCCCCACCGGCGTCAGCACGGCCCCCTGATGGCCTCGGTGCAGCAGTGATACTCCAAGTTCTTCCTCCAGGGTGGCAATGGCGTGGCTCACCGCTGACTGGGAGAGTTCTAGATGCAGGGCGGCATCGCTAAAGGAGCCTTCGTCGGCAATGGCCACCAACGCCCGTAGTTGAGAGAGCTTAAGGCGATGAGGGTCAGGTTTTACCATTGCGCTGTTTAAGGATTCTGCCTAGACTAGACACTAAACTCTAACGCAGCTAAATCCAAGTCGGGCGCTCTACATACGCCAGGTCTGCCCGTATTTTCAGCAGTTTCTTTACCCTGAGCTGAGGTCAACTACCGAATCTTTATGGCTTGCCTGTGGTAACTACTCAGGTCATACAGGCCTACCGAAAGTACATTGGGTCTATATCGCACCAGTCCGAATTGCCCTGGAACGGTATAGCTCGCCATGGCCAAAGGTCACTTCCTTGCGGTACAGCGAGGTCTGTCTGCTCCCCCTCGGCCCTGCCGTTGCGGTAGCCGTTCTACGCACCCCCCTCAGCTGGAGCCCCAGTACACCCTCAGCCAGGTACAAGGAGATCTCGATGAATCGTCACCGCTTACAAGCTGGCCTCGTGGCCGCTGTCGCCGCCATGTCTGCGGGCGTTGTGGCTGCTGCCCCAGCCCAAGCTCAACTGCCCGCCGCCAGCCTCACTCCCGAGCAGTTTTCCGCTGACCTGGGCTTTGATAATCTCAATTCGCTGAATTTACTAGAGCCGTCAGCCACCCTGGAGGCGTTGAAAAAGCTCATCAACAACGAAGCTAGCTCCCTGTCTCAAAGCTTCCTTAGCCAATACCAGCTCGATACCAGCAAGCTGTTTTGGAATGGGGTGGACCCTGTGGAAGTTTACTTCGTTAATGAGGGGGCCGGCTATCGCAACCAGTTGTTTTACACGGCCAAGGATGCCGCCGACAACATTACCAGCAGCGGGAAAATTTTTGACGATATCTCCTCCCCCTACAGCAAGCTGTCGGAAGGGAATGGTCCGTTAGTTCTGGGCCAAGGGCTGAGCCTGGGCAAGTTCGTGGGGCCTACCCAGCTAGACTTCATGATTAAGTCCAACGGCAAAAACGGCGGCACCACCATGCTGGGCACCAACCCAGCGGCCAACCCCGGTGGTCTGCAGCACGTGGTAGCCTTCCAGCATAAAGACTGGACCATTCTCGGCTTTGAAGATATTGTCGGAGGCGGCGATCGCGACTACAACGACGTTATCTTTGCCGTGCGCGGCATCCAGGAGGGAGTCCCCACCACCGAAAGCGTGCCGGAACCCTCTGCCCTGCTCGGCCTACTGGCCATGGGCATCGGGGGAATGACTACCCTGCGTCGCCGCAACAGCGATGGCGACTAGGTCCCCTTTTTGGACTTTAGGGCAATGCCTCTATGTAGGCGGCGGTTAACTCGGTAATGCGGCTGATGACCCGATGGGCACCGGCCTTTTCCAGGGCTGCTCCATAGGACTGTCGGTAGGCCTTCTCTCCCGCCACCACGTGGGGCGGCAGCACGCCCACCCCAATCCACCGCCGAGAGCTATCCTTTGCCTGGGCCAAAGCCAGGGTCTGCATATCGGCCACCGTGTCGCCGGCATAGAGAATCGGGATATCAGCGGGTAACTCTGAGCCCCTAGACAAAACGTCGACCACCGCCAACAGGCCAGTAGGGTCGGGCTTGCCTGGAGCGTCTTCCATGGCCACCAATACCGGGTCAGTCAGCCCCAGGCGACGCTCCAGCACAAAGCGGGCCGAGCCTCGGGTGGCACCGCTGAAAAATCCCCAGGCAATGCCCTGGCGGGCCAAGGTTTCAAAATACCCCCTATCCACCAGTAATGGCTCCTGGGTAATGTAGCCGGTCCACTGGTCAGGGTCCTCGGGGTTAGGGCCTCGGTAGCGGCCCTGGAAAAACCGCACCACCTGGTCGTAATCGAGGTCAACGGCCGCCCGATGCCTCCCCTGGCGCTCAAAGTGGCGATACACCAACTCCTGGGAGCCCTCCCAATCGTTGTTCCATAGCCCTTCGCCCTTGAGGCGGTCAATATCTTCGGGGGTAGGCCGATAGCTGCCGTCGGTAAACGCTTCTACGGTGTCGGACAGGGCACGACGGTAGGAATTGCCCACATCTCGCAGCACACCATCAATATCAAACACTGCGATCGCCAGGGGAGCAGCCGGAGAGGTCATAGAATGCACACCTAGAGGAATGAACAGGGCACAGAGGTGATAAAATTATAGACTGTAGTATTTTTGGAATTGCAGCGGAGGTCTACTTGTCCAGATTTGTCCTAAAAGTACTCTGGCTCGAAAAAGACGTTGCGCTGGCAGTTGATCAGGTGGTAGGCAAGGGCACCAGCCCGCTCACCTCTTACTTCTTCTGGCCCCGTAACGACGCCTGGGAACAAATGAAAACCGAGCTTGAAAGCAAGCCCTGGATTGAGGAAGAAGAGCGGGTTGATATTCTCAACCAGGCTACGGAGATTATTAACTACTGGCAGGAAGAAGGTAAGGGTAAACCCCTGGCCGATGCTCAATTGCGCTTCCCTGAAATCACCTTTACCGGTAGTTCGTGATCCCTTGGCCAGGGGTTAGGCCGATCTGAGCAGCTGACTGAGCTCGTGGCCTATGGGATGGTGGCTTCACTGCCCTCTCACCTCTGCTGATCCACCCAATCAGGGATTGATCTCCCCACGAAAAGCCCCGCCGATTTAGTTAGTCGGCGGGGCTTTTCGTGGGGCAGGGATTTGCTTTAGAACAAGCTACCTGGGGGCCGGGTTTCGACTTCGCTCAACCCTCAATGACCGCAGGTTGAGCAGAGTCTAAGCCGATTGTATCGGTAGATTATTGAGGGACAGCCCCCCCCCCAGGGAACCTGCCAAGGGCAATTACTTAAGTCCGCCAGCGGCCTGGAGTCTAGCTCTAGCCCGCTTCAGCCCCTGACGAGCTTGGATCATAGCCTGCTTATCGTCAGCGTTCACCGCACTCAGGCGGGTCTCCGCATCCTGGTAGGCTGTTTGGGCCTTAGCGACGTCGATGGCATCGCCACGTTCAGCCCCGTTGACTAGAATGATCAACTCGTTATTGTCGATCTCTGCAAAGCCACCCATGAGGGCAATGGGCACCCACTCTTTGTCTGCTCTGACCCGCATGACCCCCACATCGAGGGCCGTGAGCAGCGGAGCGTGACCCGCTAAAATACCTAGCTGGCCAGTGGTGCTAGGCAGAATGACTTCCTCTGCCTCAGAGTCCCAGACGGTTTTGTCTGGAGCAATTACACGAACGGTTAATGCCATAGCGCAAGGGAAATAGGAACTATCACAGAATATTTGGGGCGAGACCTAGGCCCGCCCCAACGGCAGAATCTACTTTTCAGCCTTGATCTTCTCAGCGGCTTCTAGCACTTCTTCAATGCCGCCCTTGAGATAGAAGCACTGCTCGGGAATCTCATCCAGCTCACCGGACAGGATCTGGTTGAAGGCTTTGATGTTGTCTTCTAGGGAGACGTACTTGCCAGGGGCACCGGTAAATACCTCAGCCACGAAGAAGGGCTGAGAGAGGAAACGCTCGATCTTGCGGGCGCGGGCCACCACCAGTCGATCATCTTCGGAGAGTTCGTCGAGACCCAGAATGGCAATGATGTCTTGCAGCTCTTTATAGCGCTGCAGGGTAGACTGCACGGCCCGAGCGGTGCGGTAGTGCTCTTCGCCTACTACGCTGGGCTGAAGCATGGTAGAGGCAGAGTCAAGGGGGTCTACAGCCGGGTAGATACCCTTAGAGGCCAGGGCTCGAGACAGCACCGTGGTGGCATCTAGGTGGGCAAAGGTGGTTGCTGGGGCGGGGTCAGTGAGGTCGTCCGCAGGAACGTATACCGCCTGAATGGAAGTGATCGAACCCTCCAGGGTGGAGGTGATGCGCTCTTGCAGGTCGCCCATATCGGTACCCAGGGTGGGCTGATAGCCCACAGCGGAGGGCATACGGCCCAGCAGTGCGGACACTTCGGAACCGGCCTGCACAAACCGGAAGATGTTGTCGATGAACAGCAGCACGTCCTGCTTATTCACGTCGCGGAAGTACTCGGCCATGGTCAAGGCCGAGAGGGCTACCCGCATCCGGGCCCCAGGGGGCTCGTTCATCTGACCGTAGACCAGAGCAACCTTTGATTTACTCAGGTCATCGGCGTTGATAACGCCGGACTCGATAAATTCGTTGTAGAGGTCATTGCCTTCACGGGTGCGCTCGCCCACCCCGCCAAACACCGAAACCCCACCGTGCTCTTTAGCGATGTTGTTAATGAGTTCTTGAATAAGTACGGTTTTGCCTACACCCGCACCGCCAAACAGACCGACCTTGCCGCCCCGACGGTAGGGAGCGAGCAGGTCAATTACTTTAATACCGGTTTCAAATACCGTGGGCTGGGTTTCCAGGTCGGTAAACTTAGGCGCTGAACGGTGGATAGGAGAGGTGGTGTCAACATTGACAGGCCCTTTCTCGTCTACAGGTTCACCCAGCACGTTGAAAATGCGGCCCAGGGTAGCCGCGCCTACGGGCACGCTAATGGGAGAGCCCGTATCGACAACTTTCATGCCCCGCACTAGCCCATCGGTGGTGCTCATGGAAACGGTTCGCACCTGGGAATCGCCCAGGAGCTGCTGCACTTCGCAGGTGATGGCAACTTGGTTGCCGGCGGGGTTGGTGCCTTCAATTTTGAGGGCATTGTAGATTTTGGGCATTTCGCCGGCCGGAAACTTAATGTCTACGACAGGACCAATGACTTGCGTGACGTAACCAACGTTTGTTTTCTCTGCTGTGGTGACCATGCCTTGCGCCTATCTCGTATGATCAGCTATTTAGAGCGCTTTATTGAGTTGCTGTTACATTAAAGCGCCATCATTCAGAGTATCACTAGAGCGTGACAGCCTACGACGATTGCGCTGACTTTATCGAAACCTAGGATTTGAGCGGGAATGCATTAGCTGACCGCCGGGGACCAGCCCCTAAATTTTTTAGCCCGAATCCTTAACCAAAGGATTAAGTTGTATAGGTAGAATCCCTGGCAACAAACCTTGGGGGTGAGTGACCACATGGCCAAAGCTGACCTGGCGGAGCAAAGCGTTAACTTGAGCGACCCTCGTTACTACATCAACCGCGAGGTGAGCTGGCTGGGGTTTAACGAGCGGGTGCTCCATGAGGCCCTCGACCCTCGCACTCCGCTGCTGGAGCGGCTGAAGTTTTTGGCTATCTACAGCTCTAACCTGGATGAGTTCTTTATGGTGCGCATCTCTGGGGTGATGGAGCAGGCGGAGGCCGGCGTGCATCCGGAGACCCCTGATCAAATGGCCCCAGATAAGCAGCTAGATATTATGCGATCGCACCTGCTGGAAAAGGTGCAGCTGCAGCACCAGACCTTTGAGCGGGAGTTGCGCCCGGCGCTGACGGAGCACGGGGTTTACCTGCAGAATTACCGCGATCTTAGCCAGGATCAGATCTTTTTCCTCAAAGGCTATTTTGAGAAGCGCATCTTTCCGGTACTTACCCCCCTCAGCGTGGACCCGTCCCACCCGTTTCCGCGCATGTCTAACCTGAGCCTGAACCTGGCGGTGCGGGTAGTCAATCCGGAGACCGGGATTGAGCGCTTTGCCCGGGTTAAGGTGCCCAGCAGCCTGCCCCGCTTTGTGGGCATGCCGGAACCGCTGCGCACCTACGGTGGCAAACCCTGCGTGTGGGTCGGGGTGCCCTTGGAGCAGGTGATTGCGGAGAACCTGGGCTACCTATTCCCAGGCATGACCATCGCTGGCCACAATCTGTTTAGGATCACCCGGGATGCCGACTTTCCGGTATTGGAAGACGAGGCGGATGATCTCTTGCTGGCGATTGAAAAGGAAATTAGCAAGCGACGCCTCGAGGGCTTTGTGTGTCGAGTGGAGATCGAGCGCGCCACCCCTGACGACCTCAAGGAGGGGCTGATGCGAGAGCTCAAGGTGGACAGCGATCGCGTCTATGAAATCGATGGGCTGCTCAACTTGGCAGATCTATTCTTCTTTCTCTCCATGCCGCTGCCTGAGCTCAAGGATAAACCCTGGTCTGCCCTGGTGCCGCCCCGGCTGAAGCCCGTGGTCAATCTCGATGACGCTGATTCCAGCGGCTACACGGAGCGTCCGCCCAGTATCTTCGCCACCCTGCGGGAGGGGGATATTCTGGTGCATCATCCCTACGAGTCGTTTACGACATCGGTGCAGGAATTTATTACCCAGGCGGCCCAGGACCCCAAGGTGCTGGCCATTAAGATGACGCTCTACCGTACCTCTGGGGACTCACCGATTGTCAAGGCGCTGATCGCCGCGGCGGCCAACCGCAAGCAGGTGGTAGCGCTGGTGGAGCTCAAGGCCCGTTTTGACGAAGCCAACAATATTGAGTGGGCCAAAAAGCTGGAAGATGCCGGAGTGCACGTAGTCTATGGCATTGTGGGGCTTAAAACCCACACTAAAACCACCCTGGTGGTGCGCGAAGAGGGAGATGAAATTCGTCGCTATGTGCACATTGGCACCGGCAACTACAATCCCAAAACCTCGAAGCTTTACACCGACCTGGGCCTGTTAAGCTGCCGAGAGGAGCTGGGGGCAGACCTGACGGATTTGTTTAACTCCCTGACGGGGTATTCACGCAAGAAGGCATACCGCAAGCTGCTGGTGGCTCCGTTGACGCTGCGCGATCGCATGGAAGCCCTGATTCGCCGAGAGATTGACCATGCCCAGGGCGGTGGCCGGGGCAAAATCGTCGCCAAAATGAATTCCCTGGTGGACGCGCAGATCATTCAGCTGCTTTACGAAGCCTCCCAGGCCGGGGTTGAGATTGACCTGATTATCCGAGGCATCTGTTGCCTGCGCCCGGGGGTGCCCGGCGTCAGTGAAAACATCCGCGTGATCAGCGTAATTGGGCGGTTCCTAGAACACTCCCGGATTTTTTGCTTCCACAATAGCGGTCAGTCGGAGTACTACATCGGCAGCGCCGACTGGATGACCCGCAACCTCGATCGCCGCGTAGAGGCCATCGTCCCCATTGAGGATGCCGGGCTAATTAAAGAGCTGCAAACCATTCTCGACATTATGCTGGCCGACAACCGCCAGGCCTGGGAAATGGCCTCCGACGGCACCTTTACCCAGCGCCGCCCCCCCGCAGGGGAAGAGGAGCGTGGTACCCACGCTAGGCTAATGGCCTACACCCTTAAGCGCGACAGCGACAGCCAAGGACTGCCCAATTGAGGCAAGCCTTTGTATCCATGGGGAGAGCTGCGATCGCACCCGCCAATCCTCCTACCTATCCATAAACTATCCCCTCGCTCCTGTGTGAGGAGCGAGGGGATATCTGCGCTAGCGCCGCTGGCCAGGGAATAACCTATTCGGTCAATAACTTACCGAACGGCCTGATTTCGACGCGGTGCAACCTGTGGTACCGAGAGTTGATCCACGTCGAAACTCAATCCACGGGTCTCTAACTTTGAATTGAGGCCTAACCTCTAGCCCCGGCCCCGGCGCGCCGGGGCGCGCTGCTGCCACCACTGCGACGACGGGGGCGCTGACGCCGAGGGCTGGACGGAGCACCCGCCGCCCTGACATTCGTGGTGTCAGAGGAGAAAGATGGCTCGTAGCCAGCCACTACATCCTGGGTCAGCGACTGCTTGAGCAGCCGCTCAATGTTGACCAAGAGAGGCAATTCGTCATCGCTGATCAGCGATACGGCGCGGCCTTCGTTACCCGCCCGGCCGGTGCGGCCAATGCGGTGCACGTAGTCTTCGGGGACATTGGGCAGCTCAAAGTTGACCACGTAGGGCAGCTGATCGATATCGATGCCGCGGGAGGCGACGTCGGTAGCCACTAACACCCGCACACGGCCCTGCTTGAAGTCTTTAAGGGCACGGGCGCGGGCCGCCTGGGTTTTGTTGCCGTGGATGGCGGCGGTTTTGAGGCCGTCCTTGGCCAACTGCTCGGCTAGGCGGTTAGCCCCGTGCTTGGTGCGGGTAAACACCAGTACCTGCTGCCAGTCGTGGAAGCCAATCATATGGGACAGCAGCTCGCGTTTGCGGTGGCGATCAACCGGGTGCACCACCTGCTCAACCCGATCGGCAGTGGTGTTGCGGGGGGCAACCTCAATTTGCACCGGGGACTTCAGCAGGGTGTGGGCCAGTTGCTGAATGGGCTTAGAAAAGGTGGCGGAGAACATCAGGGTTTGCCGCTCGTCGGACAGCTGCGCCATGATTTTGCGGATGTCGTGGATGAAGCCCATATCGAGCATGCGATCGCACTCATCCAGCACCAAAATCTCCACGGCGCTGAGGTCAATGGTGCCCTGACTGACGTGATCGAGCAGTCGGCCTGGGGTGGCGATCAGAATATCGACCCCCTGCCGGAGCTGGCGGATTTGGCCGCCAAAACTGACGCCGCCGTAGATCATGGCAGCTCTAAAGGGCAGGTGCTTGCCGTAGGTGGTGACGCTGTCACCCACCTGGGCGGCCAGCTCCCGAGTAGGGGTTAAAATTAATGCACGGGGCAGGCGTTGCCCGGTGGTGCGATTGGCGGCCAACCGCTGCAGCATGGGCAGGGTAAAGCCGGCGGTTTTGCCGGTCCCCGTCTGGGCGCTGGCCAAGATATCCTGACCGGCCAGAATGGCAGGAATCGCTTTTTGTTGAATTGGGGTCGGCTCAGTGTAACCCTGATCGGCGACCGCACGAAGTAAACCGGCCGCGAGACCGAGCTGTTCAAAGGTCATGAAATTTTTATGCTCCTAGTGGTGCCCCTATCCCAAATCAACTACCTGGGCCCAGTCTAAGAGCAGTGAATTGTGTTCAAAAGAATGGCTGCTAAGCAAATTCCGTTGGCCAGCACAGACCGGATGGCTGACGAAATTACATCCTAACAGATAAATATTGGCAATTGCGTTTTGGCCCAGGAGACAGCCAGCGGCGTGCCCACGGGCTGGGTGGCTGAGATAGAGCCCAAGCGGGTGTTTTATATACCTGCGCCCATCTCGACCTAATAAAGGTCATTTTCATAACTCTAGCGGGCTGATCAGCCCGCTCTCAGGCAATTCTGTGGGAAAATAAATACCTTTAATAACTACGTTATTTTAGGCGTAAAGCGCTTTTGAGTTGTTAAATATTTAAGTACAAATACCTAGGTATAGGGCCAGGCTAGGGCGATTCTGACCCGCTATGGCAGCGGTATGGTCCTCTCTCTGGGGCTTCAAGGTCAAAGAACAGATCTAACTACAGGGTGTGACGGTTCCTTCATCGGTCGATCCTTCATGGGTATGGGTGCATAACGGATAGCATGCGCTAGGCCAGTTTGCCAGGTTTGTGCCGCCGCCCTATTGTAGACAGCATTCCTAGGTGCCGATCGCGTTTTTTCTGCTGTGTCTGACCATGACGTGCAATCTGCCCCAACAACCGGTCATTAGTCAGACACAAATTCTAGAGGTCATCACCACAGTCTGTGAGACCGCAGCAGTAGTCCATGACCTGGATGCCTTGATGCAGCCAGTGATCCATCGGCTCCGTCACCTGCTGGATACCGACCGGGTTGTGGTCTATCGGTTTTTGCCCAGCGACGATGGGGTGATTGCCGCCGAGTCTGTGGGATTAGGCTGGCTCCCGTTGCAGGGTGAGCTAATTTATGATCCGTGCTTTGGGGGAACCTGGGGCGATCGCTACCGCCAAGGCCAGGTTGGCGTGGTCACCGACGTCGAGCAGAGCGACATCGAACCCTGCTATAGGGAGTTGCTATCCCGATTGCAGGTGCGGGCTAACCTAGTGGTGCCGGTCTTCTCAGGCCCTAGTCTATGGGGGCTCCTGATTGCCCACCAATGCTGCGGTCCCCGCGAGTGGAACCCCTCCAGCCGGAACTTGCTGGAGCATGTGGCCCGGCAGCTGGGCCAGGGAATTTACCAAATCGAACTGCGGCTAAAGCTCAAAGCCGCCCAGGAGCAGATTGCCAAGCGATCGCCGCTGGATCAAAGCGAGCGACTGTTTCAGCTCCTGACCGACCATGTTGAGCAAATTCTGTTTATTCGCGATGCGGTGTCGAGGCAGTTTCTGTACGTGAGTTCGGCCTACGATCGCATTTGGCAGCAGCCTCGGTCTGCGCTCTACAACGACCCCGACGCTTGGCTAAACCAGATCCATCCCGACGACCTCACCCAGGTAGAAACCTCGGTGAATCAGCAGTTCGCTGGGCAATCGGGTCAGCGCGAGTATCGCATTGTCCGCCCCAGCGGCGAGGTGCGCTGGATTCAGGCCCGGGTGCGATCGGTAGAAGGTGACCCCAATCAACCCCGCTATGTGGTGGGCTGGGCGGAAGACTGCACCGACAGCAAACGGCTTCAGGCCCACCTCCAGGCCACCGAAGCAACCCTCAATCGACGCGTCAGCCAGGAACAGCTGCTGCGCACCCTGACCGCCCGCATGCGAGAAAGCCTTGACTTGGCAACTATTTTGAGGGCTACCGTGGCGGGCATTAAGACGGTTTTTAAGGCTGATCGAGCGGTCATTTTTCAATTTTTGCCCGACGGCAGCCGGCGGATTGTCGAGCAAGCCACTCACCCTGACTATCCCACCATCACCAATGGCATGATTCCGCCCGAACCGCTGCCGGCTGTCTACCTGGACCGCCTGCGTACGGGGCATCCCCTGATCATTAACGATATGGCCACGGCGCCCTGGTCTGCAGAGGTGGCCGTGTTTCTGGACAGCATTGAAGTCAAGGCGGCCATGATTGCTCCGATTATCCATCCCGCTGGCGGCGATCGACAGGGGGTATGGGGCATTTTAGTGGTGCATACCTGCGGCGATCGCCGCCAGTGGCAGCCCTTTGAGGCGAATATGCTGCAACATTTTGGGGATCAACTCACCACAGCCCTTCACCAGGCGGAGCTCTATCGACAGCTCCAGGCTGCCAACCAAGAGTTGGACCGGCTTGCCAAGGTGGATAGCCTGACCCAACTCGCCAATCGCCGCTGGCTCGATGCCTACCTCTACCAAGAGTGGCAGCGCCTGGCCCGGCAGCAACAGCCTCTCAGCGTTATTTTGGCCGATGTTGACTTTTTTAAGCTCTATAACGATACCTACGGCCACGCCGCTGGCGATCAGTGCTTAATCGCCATTGCCGATTCCATTCGCGCCGGGGTTCGTCGCCCCGCCGACTTGGCGGCCCGCTACGGCGGTGAAGAATTTGCGCTGGTACTGCCCGACACCGACGAAACCGGGGCCATTCACGTGGTCGAAATGGTGCGCCACCATCTCCAAGATTTGGCATTACCCCACGGGGCTAGCCCCAACCGCAAATTCGTCAGCCTGAGCTTTGGCATTGCCACCATGCTGCCCATCCTGGATGCCCCGGCAGATAGCATTCTAGCCGCTGCCGACCAGGCCCTCTATGCCTCGAAGGCCACCGGACGCAACCAGTACCAGATCTTTAGCTGCGATCCTTAACCACCGCCCAACCACCGAGACGGCGGGGACGACGGGTAGGAGCGACCGTTGGATGAGTTACAGGAGCGGGCTAATCTGCAGGGCATAGTAGCCGATCAGCGTCACCACCAGGGTCATTGCCAAGACCCCTTTGCTGACCAGGGAGTTGAGCCGGGGCAGGAGGTACGCGGTGGCGGCCAGCACTAAGGTCAGTTCTATCGTGGCTCCCAGCAGACCAAAGTGATCGGCATCCCAATAGGATATGGGGCTGATCACGTGCAGTGAACTGAAGGGCATAAAGTGCTGGTGGGCATCATCGTGGTGGAGGGGCAGGTCGGCCAGGTGGTGTAGCACTGCGCTGGCCCCCAGCAGCGTCAGCCCAGGGCGCCGGAGGCCGTAGCCCAGGCCTACCCCCAGCAACCCCAGGGGGATCGAGTTGCCCACGGCAAAAATCTCCGGCCAGGGCTGGCTGTAGTAGGCATCGCTCCAAATAATCTGTTCGGGCAAGCCCTGCCACCGAGCCCAGCCATAGAATACAAACATGGCGGCATCGGGAATCAGCGCACCAATCAGGATCGGCCAGGTCATGGTCGGGGCGATCGGGCGGCGCAGCACAGCCAAGTTGAGAATGAGGTGACTGGGAGTATTCATAGGGCCATGGTACATCGGCCAATTTATCTAGACTGTCATGCCACTACCCCGGTAGACCCCAGGGTAGTGGAGGCTATGATGCCGTATTTTACGGATCACTTTGGCAACCCTGGCAGTCTGACCCATGCCTACGGCTGGGCAGCGGAGGCGGCGGTTAAGCAGGCGCGGGCAACCCTCGGGGCTGCCATCAACGCCAGCCCCGAGGAAATTATCTTTACCAGCGGGGCGACGGAGGCCAATAACCTGGCCATTAAGGGGGTAGCCGAGGCCTGTTTCAGTCGAGGGCGACACCTGATCACGGTGCAGACGGAGCACAGCGCGGTGCTTGACCCCTGTCGCTATCTAGAATCCCTTGGATTTGAGGTCACCTACCTGCCGGTGCTGCCCGATGGGTTGGTGGATCTCGACAGTCTGGACAAGGCCTTTCGGGCGGACACTGTGCTGGTCTCGGTGATGGCGGCTAACAACGAGATTGGGGTTCTGCAACCCCTGGCGGAGATTGGAGCCCGGTGCCGCGATCGCGGCGTCTTTTTCCACAGCGATGGGGCCCAGGCGATCGCCAAACTTCCCCTCGATGTAGAGGCCATGCAGCTGGATCTACTGTCGCTGACGGCCCATAAGGTCTATGGGCCAAAGGGGATTGGGGCGCTTTACGTGCGACGCCGGCCACGGGTACCGCTGGCAGCGCAGATCCACGGCGGGGGCCAGGAGCGGGGGCTGCGATCGGGCACCCTATGTCCGCCGCAGATCGTGGGCTTTGCCCAGGCGGTGGATCTAGGTCTGGCGGAGTTGGCACCGGAGGGCAAGCGCCTCATGGCCCTGCGGCAGCGGCTGTGGGAGGGTCTGCAACCCCTCGGGGGCCTGCACCTGAATGGCCACCCTACCCAGCGCCTGCCCGCCAATCTGAATGTCAGTTTTGAGGGGGTAGACGGTCAGGCGCTGCTGTTGGGGCTGCGGGGCGTGGTGGCCCTTTCGTCGGGGGCGGCCTGTAGCACCGTGAGTACGGCCCCCTCCCATGTCCTCAAGGCCCTGGGGCGCGGGGATGAGTTGGCCCACGCTTCCCTGCGGTTTGGTCTGGGTCGTTTTACCACCGCCGAGGACATTGACCAGGTGGTGGCCGGGGTGGTCGCGACGGTGGAGGCCCTACGCCAGTCCCGGCCCGGGGCCTGACCCCGCGCCCGCCACCCGCGCCTGGATGGGCCGCTGGGATGGCCAAAACCCAGCCGCCAGATTTATCACTAGTCAGAGAAATTTTAGATCATGCATAATGATTTGTAGCTTTGGGGTCAGGGTGCAGCACTCCGGTTCAAGTTGCACCCAGGTTTGATGCAAACATGAAGGGATGAGTTCCCCTGGCACCACCATGACCACCCGCAATAGTCAACTCAGCACGCTGCTTAAGGCAGGTATCGAGCAGGCTCGCCTGGGCTACTTCAGTGATGCCGTAGAGAAATTTTCCCAGGCGATCGCCCTCGATGCCAACTGTGGTAAAGCCTTTTACAATCGCGGCTGTGCCTACCGTGACCTGGGCCGACCCGACGACGCCATCGAAGACTTTTCTGCCGCCCTTCGCTTGGATCCTACCTTTGTCAATGCCTACATCAACCGGGGCAGTCTCTATCGGCTCGTGGGCCAGCTGACCGCGGCCCTGGGCGATCTGGATCGGGCCATTGCCATGCAGCCCACCGCGGTGAAGGCCTACGGCAACCGAGGCCGCATCAAGCTTGATTTGGAAGACTACGGTGGCGCGATCGCCGACCTCTCGCTGGTGCTGGTAGAACAGCCGAAGTTCGCCAAGGTGTTGCTATGGCGGGGACTAGCCTACCTTAAACAGGGAGCCCATGCGGCCCTGGCCGAAAACCGGCGCACCGCCTACCAGTTCGCCATTGCCGACTTTACCCGCCTGCTGCTGCTGCAACCCCACCACGCCGAGGCCTATAACTATCGGGCAGTCGCCTACTTTCAGCTGCGCAACTACTACCAGGCGACCCTTGACATCAACCGCGCACTCGACTGCCAGGTTGACTACGCCGAGGCCTACATTAACCGGGGCATGCTGCGCCACGAGTTAGGGGACTTTCAGGGGGCGATCGACGACTACACTACGGTGCTTGAGCTCAACCCCGACCTGCAGGACCGCTCCTACAATCAAACCCTGGTGGGCCTTGCCCTCGACAGCCCGGACGCCACCCTGAGTGAGGACACACCGCTGAACCTACGCTTTCGCCTGGCCGACCTATACGACAGCCGGGGGCTGCTGCGGGCCCAGGTGGGTGACATCGAGGGGGCGATCGCCGACTACACCCTAGCCCTGCGCTTTAACCCGAGTAGCGGGCGCATTTTGGCCAACCGGGGTCGGGTGTTTAGTCGCCAAGAAGACTACCGGGCCGCCATTTCTGACTTTGACCTGGCCCTACAGCTTAACGGCAGCGATGCCCTGGCCTACTGCGATCGCGGCTATGCCCTCTACTTTCTCGATCAGTGGGAAGCGGCTCTGGAGGACTTTACCTGCGCCATCGATCTCAGCCCCACCCTGGCTGAGGCCTACATTGGCCGGGGCCACACCAATATTCGCTTGGGTCGGGGGCCTGACCTGGCCATGGATGACTTTCGGAAGGCCCTAGAACTGTCGTGGGACAGCCGCAAGTCGGAGCGATCGCGCCCGCTTTAGAGCCCTTCCATCCCCCCAGCACTACGGGGTTAATGCCCCTAAAAATTGCCCAGGCGCACCATCGCTAGGCTGATCGCCCCGAGAAACAGCCACGCGAGCCCGGCCAGATACATTGGCTTTAAACCCAGCTTAGTCAGATTAGCCAGATCGGTTTCAAGCCCCATTGCCGCTAGCGACATACAGAGCAGAATTTGGTTGCCGTTGAGCACCGCCACCTGAATCGGCAAGGCCACCAGGCCCAGGCTATTGACCCCTACCAAGAGACAAAAGCACAGCACAAACCAGGGAATTGGCAGGGGGCGGGGCGGCTGCCCCGGCTGGCTAGGGCGCTTGGCCTGCCAGCCCAGGCTGAGCATAATGGGCACCACTAGCAGCACCCGCGAGAGCTTGGTGACAGTCGCCACTTCGCCGCTGAGGTCACCTTTTTGAAAGGCGGTGGCAATCACCTGAGCCACCTCATGCACCGAGGCCCCGCACCAGATACCAAAGGCCTGGGGACTGAGCTGCAGGAGACTGCCTAGCAGGGGATAGATCAGCATAGCTAGGGTGCCAAAGCCCGTGATGGTGGCGATCGCATAGGTCATATCTTCCTCAGAGCCTTCCACCACGGAGTTGGTCGCCACCACCGCAGAGGCCCCACAGATCGACGTCCCCGCCGCAATCAGCTGCACCAGGCGGGGGGTAATGCCCAGCCAGCGCCCTAGCCAACAGGTCAGATAAAAGGTGCTGAGGGTGCCGACGACCACCATCCCCAGCCCCCAGGGCCCCACGGCCATCACCTCCCCTAGACTCAGCCGCAGCCCCAGCAAAATCACCGCCAGCCGCAGCACCCGCTTCATGGCAAACTTGATGCCGGGGCGATAGGCGGTGGGTACCGTACCCCACTGGCGCCAACCGATCCCCAGCAGGACGGCGATCAGCAGAGGGTTTAAGGTTTCTAGGCCAAATAACTGGCCCGATCCAATCGCCGCCCCCGCCAGCAGCACCGTTAACAATAGCCCAGGGAAAAGGGTCAGGCCCTGGGTTTTCCAGCCCAGGGAAACCGAGCCCAAGGTGGAGGCCCCTGGGTCAGACTTAGACGATAGTTTCATAGTTTAAAACCGTTTATAGGGTGGATATCAGGCCACCAGTGCCAACACCGCCACCGTAAACAGCAGCCCGGTCACAAAGCGGCGAAAGAGGGCTTCGTCTACGCGCTTAAAGCAAAGTCGTCCCAGCAATAGCCCCACCCCAAAGGCGGGCACAAACCGGATGAATAGAGTCCAAACGGCGGGGGACATCAGGCCGCTGGCCCAGTAGGAGCCCAGGGCAATCAGCTGGGTCAGGGCTAAAAACACGATAAAGTTGGCCCGGTTGGCGGCGGCGGGGTTAGTTCCCGACAGCTGATAGAGCACCACCGGAGGGCCACCGACGCCCGCCAAGCCGGTTAAAAAACCGCTGAGGGCACCAATCCCTGATGTCAGCGATAGACGAGGCTGGGCGTGGTGAATTTTGCCCATGCTCAGCAGCAGCGCAAAACCCAGAATCAGGCCCCCGATGATTCGCCGCATCAGCGTTGGTTCGAGCAGGGCCAAACAGTAGGCCCCCACGGGCACCATGACGATGGCGCTCAGGGCCATGGGCAAGACCTCTCTCCACCGGGCCCGTTGAACCGCCTCCGGCAGCAGGCTGGCCCCGGCGGTCATCTCCAGCAACACCACGGTCGCAACCACCTGCTGGGGGTTAAACAAGAGACTGAGGGCCGGTGCTAGGATCAACCCCGATCCAAACCCCGAAAAGCCTCGGGTAAACCCTGCGATCGCCACCACCCCCAGACTCAGTAACCAGGTGCCGATAGCCATAGGGCGTCTCCTGCCGGTAGAAACATGAGAAAAGGATCCCTGGAATAGTGAGTGAGTCAGAAGTGAGCCAGGGATCGAGGAAAGTTGGGATGGGAGAGATAGGGGATAGGGGGGGATGGGGTGACGGGGTTAATCAAGATTAATGCTCTCAACTCCCCCACTCCTCAACTCCCCCACCTTTCTTATTCCCTCAACAAACCGCCGCCACCGTCGCTACCCCAAAAGTCGCATTCAACCCCAGGGCAATCTGCCCAAAGATCTGGCTCAGGGGGGCATCGGGTAGCTTTAGCGGCAGGGGCAGGCCAGCGTCGCCCTGCTCGCAAATGCGGGGGTCGATAGGCACCTGACCCCACAGCGGCACCGAGAGCTCGGTGGCAATCTGGGCACCGCCGCCGCTGCCAAAAATCGGCGTCGGTTCGCCGCAGTGGCCGCAGAGCAGGTAGCTCATATTTTCCACCAGGCCCAGCACCGGTACCCCCACCTGGCGAAACATGTGGACGCTACGGCGCACGTCAGATACCGCCACCTGCTGGGGCGTGGTCACCATCACCACGCCGCAGATCGGGCTCTCCTGGACGATAGTGATCTGGGCATCGCCGGTGCCGGGGGGCAGGTCAATCAGCAAGTAGTCGAGCTCGCCCCAGTCCACCTCGTGGAGAAACTGGGTGAGAATTTTGTGCATCACCGGCCCCCGCCAGGCCAGGGGATGGTCGCCCTGAGCCAGCAGTCCGACAGACATCAGCTTGATGCCGTGGGCCTCGAGGGGTACAAACCGCTGACCCTCTGAAGTCTCAATCACCTGTACCTCCGACTGGCCCAGGCCGAGCATTTGGGGCACATTAGGACCGTAGATGTCGGCGTCCAGCAGCCCTACCTTGGCTCCGGTTTGGGTCAGGGCGGCGGCCAGATTGACAGCGGTGGTCGATTTGCCCACCCCGCCCTTGCCGCTCGACACCGCCAGAGTGGTACGCACGCCAGGAATCGTGCAGAGCTGGGCATAGGCTTTTTTGCACCAGGGCAGCTGCCCCAGAATGTCTTGCACCTGATCTTGTAGGGCCAGCTGGTGACGGCCCACGTAGAGCCGCAGGTACACGTAGTCGCCCACCACCCGCAGGTTGCGCACCATGCCCAGGCTGACCAGGTCGTTGCCCAGGGTGGGCTCCCGCAGGGTTTTCAGCCGGTCAATTACCTGCTGCTTGCGGATCAGCTCCTCGGGGTTGGGGGGCGCTTCGGCGGGGGCCGCCTCGGCCCGGTGGAAGGGGGAGGAATGGCTAGACATTGGAGGTTTCCGGCAGAGACTTCTGGATGGCATCGATCGCCCGCTGGGAGAAAATCCGCACGTCCATATCGGGGTCGTTAAGGGTTTGCTGCAGAGCGGGCAGGGCGTTGGCATTGGCCAGTTTGCCCAGGGCGGTGGCGGCATCGCGGCGGACGTCAGAATATTCGTCGGCCAGGGCTTTGATCAGCGCTGGCATGGCCTGCGGATCCGGAGTTTTCTGCAGAGCGCGGGCGGTGAACTTGCGCACCTGCCATTCAGGATCAGCCATGGCCTGGGTCAGGGCCCCGGTGGCCGCCGGAGCAGCCAGGATATCCAGAGATTGAGCCGCATTGCGCCTCACCTGCCAATCTGAATCCTGGGTCAACAGCTGGCAGAGCAAGGGCACCACCTCAGCATCGGTTAGGTGGCCGAGGGTCAGCGTCGCGGCTCGTCGTACCGATTCCACCGGGTCCAGGGCCAGGGACAGGGCCGGTTCGCAGCGCACCACCTGGTTCAGGTAGCGCAGGGTGATCACCGCCGCCTCGCGCAGCTCGGGGTTCTCTGAGGTAAAGAAGGGCAGGATAAACGGCAGGGCCTGGGCGTCGTGGATTTTGCGCAGCAGCACCAGCACGTTGAGCTGGGCATGGACATTGCCCACCTGGAGCACGTCCAGCAGCTTCATCAGATCGTTGGTGGAAACCAATTCCTTGAGGGCCGACAGCGCCTCACTACGTACATTCTCGTGGGACGAGCTGAGGCACTCGATCAATGGGTTGATCGCAACCGGGTTGGCAAATTCCCATAGGGTGGTGATGGCGATTTCTTGCACCGTGGGGTTTTCGTCGTAGAGCGCTCCGATCAACGGTTCGATCGCATCCTCATCGCCCAGGTGTTGCAGGGTTTTGACCGCCACCAGGCGTTCGTCCAGCTGGGGCGATCGCAGCAGTTCAACCCACTGGGCTACTTCGGGGTCCATATCGGTGGTGTACATGGGGAAGGGGTCCAAAATGACAGCAGTGAGAAGGATGGGAGTGGGGGAGTGATGGAGTAGGGGAGCTAGTAATCTTGACTCACCCCATCACTCCATCACCCCCTCATCGCAGCAAGAACGGAATCTGCACCGTAATCGCCCCGGTGGGGCATTCCTTCTCACAGGGCAGGCAGAACCAGCACTCGTCGTACTTCATATAGGCCTTGCCGGTCTCGGGGTTTTTCACCAGCACATCCAGAGGGCAGACCTCAATGCAGGCATTGCATTTTTCGAGGCACTTGGACTCATCGACAATCACGGGTACGTCGACCCGTTGGGTAGTTAAAGCCATGGTTTTCCTTCAGGTCAATGGTCAGGAATCAGGGTTTCGTAGGGGCGCATGGGGATGCGCTCTCACCAGAAATGTTCTTTAGCCAAGTTCTACAGGAGACAAAGATTTGCAGTCGAGGGGTAGGTTGGGTGTAGCGGCAGCGGAACCCAACAGCGGAGATTGGCGTTGGGTTTCACTTCGTTACACCCAACCTACGGGATTACTACCCCCTTACCCCATCACCTCCACGCTCCATTACTCCCCTACCGGACAGCGACGTCGTAGACTTCTTCGACTAGGTCAACATCGACGATGTAGGGTTCAACGGCCCGCTTAAACAGCTCCATGTCGCCGCTGTCGCCCTTCTTCAGGTTGACGTGGCAGAACCACTCCTCGTTATTCTTTTCGGGATAGTCGAGACGGTAGTGATAGAGGCCCCAGCGGGTCTCTTTGCGGAAGAGGGAGGCGCGGGCGGCCATCTCGGCGCAGTCGCGGATGAAGTGCACCTCCATGCAGCGCATCAGCTCGTGGGGGTCGCTGGCTCCCATAATGTTGAGGGTCTCTTCGTAGGCGACAAACTTTTGCAGGCCAATGTCCATGTTGTGGGGCGACTTGGGCGGCTGCAGGTAGTCGTTCACCAGGCGGCGCAGCTTGTACTCCACCTGGGTGTGGGGCACGCCGTCGGGCTGCTGCAGGGGTGCGTAGATACGGGCCTGCTCGGCGGCCAAAAATTCAGCATCGGGTTCCACATGCTCCAGGTCGCGCAGGTAGTCCATGGCGTTTTCGCCGGCAATGCGGCCATAGACAAAGGCCCCAATCATGTAGTTGTGGGGCACGCTAGCCATGTCGCCAGCGGCGTAGAGGCCGGGTACTGTGGTTTCGGCCCGCTCGTTCACCCACACCCCCGAGGCGCTGTGGCCACTGCACAGGCCAATCTCAGAGATGTTCATTTCGACGCCGTGGGTGCGGTAGCTTTCGCCCCGGCCTTCGTGGAAGCGACCGCGGCTGGGGCGCTCGTTATCCCACAGAATGGTTTCGATTTCGTTGATGGTGTCGTCGTCGAGGTGGTACATCTTCAGGTGTACCGGGCCTTTGCCGGAGTGCAGCTCCTTATAGACCTCCAGCATCATCTGGCCGCTCCAGTAGTCGCAGTTGATGAAGCGGTGGCCTTCGGCGTTAGCGGTGTAGGCTCCAAAGGGGCTGGCCACGTAGGCGCAGGCAGGGCCGTTGTAGTCTTTGATCAGCGGGTTGATCTGGAAGCACTCGATGTTGGTCAGCTCGGCCCCGGCGTGGTAGGCCATGGAGTAGCCATCGCCCGCGTTGGTGGGGTTTTCGTAGGTGCCGTAGAGGTAGCCGGAGGCGGGCAGCCCCAGGCGACCGCAGGCCCCGGTGCAGAGCACCACTGCTTTGGCCTGAATCACCACCATGTTGCCGTTGCGCACGTCTAGGCCCACGGCCCCGGTGACGCGACCGTTCTGCACCATGACGCGGGTGGCCATCACCCGGTTGGTGACGTTGACCTTGTGGCGCTTGACCTGGCGAGCGAGAATTTTCTTCAGGTCTTTGCCCTCGGGCATAGGCAGCACGTACTTGCCAACCCGGTGCACCTGCTTGAGGTCGTAGTTGCCCTCGTGGTCTTTTTGAAACTTGACTCCCCAGCTCTCCAGCTC
Organism: Nodosilinea sp.; assembly: GCA_041739575.1. GTDB lineage: Bacteria > Cyanobacteriota > Cyanobacteriia > Phormidesmidales > Phormidesmidaceae > Nodosilinea. Next base: position 27,476 of record JBGSNT010000234.1, read on the forward strand.
TTGAATCACCTCAAAGCCCAGCCGTCCGGTTTCGTAGACGGCTTTTTGGTTGACAATGCCGTCGTTGGCGATGGTGATTTCGCGCACGTACTGCTCCGGAGTCGAGTTGCCGGGGATGACGGCGGTGTTGACCCCGTCCATGCCCATGGCGATCGCGCCGCTGCGGCGGATGTTGGCCTTCTCTAAAATCAGCACGTCGCTCTCGGGGCTGGCCTGCTTCGCCTTAATGGCGGCCATGGTTCCAGCGGTGCCACCGCCGACGACTAGAAAATCAGTTTTAAGATACTGAATGTTCACTTAACCACGTCCTTGGTTTAAACGGCAGTGAAATTGAATTATTGAGGCTAGCCAGTGCTTAAATAACGGCAATTAACCCTTGGCTTCTACGCCTTTGATTCGTAGTTTAGAGGAAGCCTCAAAACCAATCAATGCAGTTTGTAGCATTGAACACGGTTTGTCCATCACAGGCTTCTATACACTCATTAAAAAACTAAATGGGATGCTATTGGCGTCAAAATTAGGCAGCAATAAAGTTTTTTAAGAGTTCGACCGGGTCAGCAAAATTCATCTGTTGCGGTCCGTCTAGGAGTATGATCGATTGAGGGGCGATCGCAATTTGGGCTGGGTAGACTAACAATCCAAGCGAGCAAAAAATGGAAATTTACCAGCTAAAAGTATTTCTAGAAGTAGCTCGCTGCCTGAGCTTTACCGAGGCGGCCGATACGCTCAATTTGACCCAGCCGGCGGTAAGCGCCAAGATTAAGTGCCTAGAATCCGATCTCGAAACCCCGTTGTTTCGACGACTGGGCCGCCGCATAGAGCTCACTCAGGTGGGGGAATATCTACTCGAAGAAGGCCCTAGCCTAGTGGATTTAGAAAGCCGTCTAGTGGCTGAAATTGAAGAAATTAAACAGGGGAAATTCAGCACCTTAAAAATTGGCTGCATGCCCGACATTCTGAGTAACTGGCTGCCATCGGTGCTGTATGAATATCGCCGGATCTATCCGGATGTACAAACCAAATGTTTGCAGTTTGACGCCGTTGAGCCGCTCTATCGGGCTATTAAGACTGGCGAGGTAGATGTCGGCATCTCAGACCTCAGCTTTTCGACCTTCGATGAAATTTTAGAAACAGCGATTGGCTCGGTTCACTATTCCCTGGTGGTGTCTAGCAGCCATCAACTCGCCCAGCGGCCCTGGCTGAGTCTAAAAGAACTGACAGAGCAGGCTTGGGTGCTGCCCCCGGACGGTGTTCCCGGTCGCATTATGCTGCAAAAACGCATGCAGGAACTGGGGCTAAATTTAACCGACTTCGCCAAGGTTGAAATTGTCGACGCGGCCAGTTTAATGCGCACCTATTTACTCCAGGGCCACTACCTGGGGTTTGTCTCTGATTTTGAATTTCAGGTGGAGTGTGAGGCCGGGTTGTTGCGCCGCATCCCCCTGGAGGAATTTGCCCTGGGCACGCCTTTGTTTTTGCTGATGGCCAGGCGGCTGGGGCGGGCCCTGGGGCTAACGGGTCAACCCCAAGGGCTGGGCCGCCTAGGGCTAGAGCCAATCCGTCAGTTTGTAGCCATGGTAAACGGTCAGCCCGGCGTTGCTGCCGCTGGGCTGGAGCTACCCTCATCCGACGCGCCAACTCCAGCGGTGCCCCGCTTCCAAGCACCCAACTTCTTGGTGCGGGCGGGCTCAACCGGCGGGGCCGAGACCCTAGATCTCACCATTGGCACCCAAAACCGCACCATTCAAACGGTGACCGCCGGGCTGATCATTCAGCGACTGGGCCTGCTGGAGCATTTCTTGCCGCGGGAGGGTCGCTACAGCAGCACCCAGTACCGCATTCACTGGTCTGACTACAGCTCTGGGGCACCGATTGTCGATGGCCTCAGGTCCCAGCAGATCGACATAGGCATTCTAGGTGACTACCCCCTGCTGCTCAGCGCGGCGGTGACCGATAGCACCGTCCCGGCGGCGGGCACCCGGCTGATTAGCTTTGTGGCCAGCAACCTGGATGGCACTGGCAACGACATCATCGTGCCCCAGCATTCGGCCCTCGACTGCATCGACGATCTGGCCGGGCGCATCATTGCGGTGCCCTTTGGCTCGGCGGCCCACGGCATGGTGATGCGATCGCTCCACCATCACCAGATTCTCAACGCCGTCACCCTCACTTCCATCGATCACACCAGCCCCCAGCGATCGGGCCCCAACACCAGCCCCGTAGACGGCTATGCCTACTTTGCCCCCTTCCATGAAATCGCCCGGCACCGGGGGCAGTTTCGGCGGCTGCGGCCCGAAAACCTGGACGATCTGCCCCTTAGTGGTGCAGAAAACTCCAAGGCAGTCTCAGAATGAGAACGTAACGACCTTGGAGAACTCAATGCGGCAGTCTAAGGCGTCTCGTTTGCACTGAGAGGCGCAGGCAGGCGGTGGCTTACGCTTAGGCAACGCTTGGA
>JBGSNT010000262.1:0-44940 GCA_041739575.1 Nodosilinea sp.
AGTTTATCCCTGCGTTACGAATTTCGCCATGTCTAACCTGCACCCAAATCTGCTCGCCACTGGTTAGGGTTTGGGCGTACCAATCGGTTCGGTATTTATCTTGGCCCAAATACCAGTTCGAATCAGCGGCTGTGTCGAGCAATAATTGGCGAGTGGCCGAAGTATCTTCAGCAAAATGGCCTGGAGCGTTACGGAAAATGTGCCGCCCATTTTTGTCAATTCCTGCTTCTAACCTGGCGCGCTTAGCTTGCTGATTCATAGTGTCGAAAGAATACTGGGTTCTAGCCCGCTCCAAATGTAGCCCAGAACCCAAAAGAAACCGGGATTATGGAGTACTCGCTACGGTCTATAAACCCTACCTTGCGAGAAACTGCTCCGCGTCTATACCTTTTGCCCCATCACCTCTCTATCCCACCACCCACTACGGGCACCACTCGGTGATAGGCAGGCCGGTCGCGGCGGCAGTCTGCTGGCACTGGCGCTGGTATTCGGTAGCGTCTCGCTTTTGAATCTCTACCAGCACATTGCGAAGACTGGACTGACTGGATGCCGCATCTACGGGATTACCAATCTCAACAGCAATTACAAACCCCTCTTGTAGATAGGGAACCGCCTGTAGAAAATCACTCAGCGTATCTGTATTGAGCCCCCGAAAAGCATAAGAAACGCCAATGTTGTTGAGGGTAGCCCCTTCCCCAGCGCGATCGCCCACCGCCCGAAGAATCGCCAGCGACTCTTCGTAGTAGCGCAACGCCTCACCATAGTTGCTTTGGTTGTCGTAGACCGCGCCGATGTTGTTGAGGGTGGTGCCTTCCCCGGCGCGATCGCCCACCGCCCGACGAATCGCCAGCGACTCTTCGTAGTAGCGCAACGCCTCACCATAGTTGCCCTGGTTGTCGTAGACCAAGCCAATGTTGTTGAGGGTGGTGCCTTCCCCGGCGCGATCGCCTACGGCTTGGTAAATTCGGTTAGCTTCTTGGTAACGAGCCAGGGCATCTTCGTACTGGCTTTGTCGGCCATAAACCTGGCCAATGCGGTTCAAAATTTGGGCTTGGCTACCCCGGTCATCGATCTCACGCGCCAGGGCCAGGGCCTCGGTGTAGGTCTTCAGGGCACTCTCGTGGCCATAGGTCGAGTAGTAAATCTCCCCTAGCCCGGCCAGGGCTGCCGCCTGGCCCTGGCGGTTTTTGATGTCTTCAGCAATGGCGCGGCTGGCGGTGTAGCCTGCAATGGCTTTTTCGTTGTCGCCCAGTGACCTATGCACCTTGGCCTGGTTGCGGTGGGCTTCTTCAATGCCCAGTTGGTCGTCAATAGCGGTGGCAATCTCCATGTGCTTGGTGTAGTAAGCCATAGCGGTCTGGTATTCGCCCCGAGAAAAATACACATCGCCCATGTAGCTCTGCACCTCTCCCTCTAGCCGTTTGTCTTTCACCACGTCTTTAGCCAGGGCAAGACTCTGCTGGTGGTATTCCATCGCCATGTCGGGTTGACCCAGCCCCAGGTAGGCACGGCCCAAAATCGCCAGAGCGCGGCATTCCTCTAGCTTGTCCTGGTTTTCTCTGGCGGTAGCTAAATACTGCTCCAGAGCAGGAATAGCCTCCTGGTAGCGGCCCTGGCGATATACCACCTCCGCCAGGTTGCCCTCGGCCTGCATAGTGCCCTGACGATCTTGCACCTGCCGAGCAATGTCTAGATGCTGTTGGTGGTGCTCGGTGGCCAGGGTATAGTTGCCCAGGGCGGTGTAGACCGTGCCCAGGTTGCCGTTGGCATAGCCTGCCCCCCGCAGGTCTTGTATCTCATAGGCGTTGTCGCGGCTGCCCTTGAGATAGTCAATAGCATTATCAAAGCCGCCCACCTGGTAATACACATTCCGCACCCGCTGAAGGCCCAGGGTGCCAATAGCCTGCTGCAACGCCTCGATAACATCCTGTCGATCTTGCTCTAGAGTTTTGACTTCCCGATCCAAACTCTCAGTTTGCTGAGACAGGGTAGAAACTTGTCCAGTCAAATTCATGAGCTCTTGATTTCTAGTTGTTAGCTGTCTAGTGCGCTCATCCAGATCAATTTGTACATCGCCCAGTTGCCCGCTTATCTGCTCAAACTGAGCCAGCGCATCTAGTCTTGCGGTCTCAGCCTCGCTCACCTGCTGGCTAATCTGCTGGTTAGCGGTTGTCAGATCGTTATTCTGGGTATTTAGTACTTCGGCCTGGCTTTGCAGGTCGCTTCGCTGCATCTCCAAGCCAACTTTCTGAAATTGCAGTCCCCCCACTTCCAAACCCGCTGTCACCTTTTGGTTAGTGGCCTGGCGTCGTTCTAGAGTGGCTTCAGCGTCGGCAGCACGAACAAATTGTGTCTGACGTCTGGCCTCTACAGCAGAGATACCCAGCCCCACCAGGGCCGTAGCTAGCACCGCCAGGCCAATACGGCTCCAGCGGCGGGTATTGCGCTGCACTCGGCTCAGGTCTAGGCGAGCATCGCTCAGTTCAGTATGGGTCGCGGCTAGCTCTCGATTGACCCCCTCTAGCTCGGCTTCCGCCTGCTGAAGCGTCTGGATTTTCTCTGCCAGTTCGTCGGTAAGTTCGTTGAGTTCAAAATTGGCCTGCTCTAGATCCTGGCGCAGGCTATAGCTCTGGCTTTCCACCAAAAACTGGTAGTCGGTGCGGCCCAGGGTGCGGTTTTCGGCCCAGACCAGAGCTTCATCCAGGGCATTCCCTTGCAGCAGATAGCCATCATCATCGCGCCCCGATGCCTCCCAGGCAGCGATCGCCGCTGCGTAGGGCCGCAGTTTGGTAAACGCTTGGGCTACCCAGTTCGCGTCAAACACCCGCTGATAGATCGGGTTGTAGACTCCCAGCCGGTTTTGCCGCTCCACCACCAGCCCAGAGAGTCGCAGATCCACCTGGGAGGGGCTGCCGTCGTAGGCAATGCTGCCCTGCTGCACAATTTCGCGGTAGAGGCCCAGCAGGCGGTTGGCCCGCTGCTCGTTGCTCAAAATGCGGTCTTGAATGGTGCGCAGGTGGGGTGGGTCGTCGTTTGACTCCCAGTGATCGACGATTTGGGTCTGCACCAGACGGGCAATATCATCGGTACTCACCACAGGCAATAGCTCGGTGTCCGGGCTGGTGGTCTGCACCACCGCATCGCACAGCTTCTGGGTGAGAAAGGGCTGTCCCTCGGTCCAGTGCAAAATCTCTGCCAGCACCGATTGAGGATTCGCCACTACCTCGGTCAGCCCCTCGGCCAAGGGGGTCGCTTCCTCTGGGGTAAAACCCGTGAGCTGAATTGAGCGGCCAATGTTGAAGGGGGTGCGGTCGTTGTCTTGAATTAGATCTGCTGGGGTAGCTACCCCCAGCAGGGCAAAGGTGAGGCGGCGGTAGGCCGGCTGATCGGTGCGGCGGTTGTAGCATTCGCGCACCAGAGCAAAGAAGTCGTCGTGGCTAAACCCTAGGCTCAGCACGCTATCGACTTCGTCGATGAAAATAACAATGGGTTGGCTTACCCGCTCTAGCAGCTCCTCCCGCAAAAACTTTCCAAACCGCTGCAGGGGAGATAAGGGGTGCTGGGCTTCCCACCAGGAGCCTAGGTCGAATCCAGCCATCTGCTGAGGAAAGGCTTCTGCCAGCAGGTCCACCAGTCCGGCATACCACTCAGTAGGGGTAAGCTGTTCGGTGCCGATTTCCGCCAGGTCAAGAGCGGCACAGGCCATCTTATCGGCCTGGAGCCTGGCCATGGTGCGGGCGCGCAGGCTGGTTTTGCCCATCTGGCGCGAGTTGAGCACGTAGCAGTAGTCGCCCCGCCGAAGAGCGCTGTAAAAGTCTTGGTCGGCCTGGCGTTCTACATAGGTGGGGGCATCAAGGGGCAGCCCACCCCCGACTTGGTAGGGTGCTGTCATGGCGCTGAGCAGAGTGAACTAGGGGCATTTTTCCGCATCGTAAGCCGCCTATCTCAATAACGCCAGGTTTTTGCCTGTTTCATTTAAGACATGGCCCGGTCTCTATCCGGAGAAGGCCGCTTTGTTGTCTACCGTCGCGATCGCTCGGACACCGATGCTATCGTAGGCTCAAGGCTTTTCTGAATTGGCTACCATGCGATCGCTTAGTGCAACCGCTAGTCGCCCGAACCAAGGCATAATCCATAGCAGAAGGCAGTTGAGAAGAATTTCAATGAATCTTTCCGCCTCTCAGGAACTTAAGGCACTGATCAAAGAAAGTCTGCACGAAGTGTTGCGAGAGGAGCGTTTAAACCTCTGTAAGCTGCTGATGCCCTCCGTCAGTGACGAAGAGCAGGCTGAGATTGATGCCTCCCTCGGCTCTCCAGATACCAACGAGGACGACTATGTTGACCTAACTCAATGGGTGCAGCATGGAGGTTCGATTCAGTAAGCGGGCTGTCAAGCACCTGAAAAAGCTAGATGCCAAAACCGCTGAGCACATTCGGGAAAAGATCTTTGAACTTTTGTCTTGGCTGAAGACCGAAGGACTGATCCCTTTTAGCGCTCACATAAGATGTTCCCCAAACGCAATCCGATAGAGATCGCAGAGCGGCTCTACCCGATTTTTGCGGAACTTAACCACCCCCATGCTCTGGAGGCGAAAGGCTTCTTTGCTGCCCAACTTAGCAGGACCTTCGGTTTGTAGAACGGTTTGCATGGCAGCCCGAAGATCAGGTCTACCTTCCAGATTTTGCACATGCCGCCGCAGGTGCTCGGCGTAGGGACCTTCTTCAGTAGGGGCCACCGCCAACATTTCTGGCAGACTGTACCGCTCTGTGGCCAGATGATATAGGGCAACCCGAATTAGATAAGGATGGCCACCCAGCATATCCATCAGGGCAGCCAAGTCATTCCCTAGGCTCAGCCCATGGCGCTCTGCCAGTTCTAGCACCTGGGCGGGGGTAAATTCGGGCAGCTCTTTGGGGAGGCCCACGTTGAAGGGTGAGCGGTTGATCTCCAGCGGGATGTAGACCTCCCTGGAGTGAGTGATGATGAGGCGAAATTGCTGCCAAAGGGGTTCATTGCGCTTTTCGTGCCAGGCCCGCAGGAGATCGAAGTAATCCTGAGCAATTTTGGGATATTGAAACACCAGGTCAACTTCATCAAGCCCCAAAACCAGAGGGCTTTTGAGGGTTGGCAGCAGATAATTAGAAAAATATTTGGTGCATTTTTGTTTGCTGCCTAGAAAGCCGCTCCAGTGCTGGTCGAGCTGGTCAGGCAGGCCCAGGGCATCGGCCACTGTGGCGCAAAACCACTGCAAAAAACCCGTTAGCTCTGAAAAAACGATGCTGTCAGCCTCCTGAAAGGAGATACTGACAGTGCGACAATCTTGCTGGTGGGCATGGTGCAATATGCGGGCCAACAGCGACGACTTGCCCATCTGGCGCGGCGCTTTGATGCGAATTAGGGCGCTGGGCTGCACAATAGCGCGGTAGCAGTCGGCTTCAATCGGGGGCCGCTCTACATAGAAAGGCGACGAAAGGGGTACCTGACCTTCGGGAATTTCAAGATTCTCAGAGGATGCGATAGTCGCTGCCTCGGCCACAGCTTCAGAGTTCGTCTCGATTTTGGCTGCGGTTTCTTGCTGCTCGTAACTGACGGCGTGGTTTTGTAAATCCTTAACCACCCGGCGAATGCCTCTGGCAATATCGGTAAAGGCGGCGTCGCGATCGCCCCAGGTGGTAACGGGCTCCCCATTTTTGGGCAATGCCTGCAGCCGCCTAAACGGTGCCCCCTGCCAATCGACCGATCGCAACATCACCGGCACCACCACCGCCTCGCCCGCCTCGTGCCGCGCCATGGCGCGGCGCAGCTCAGTGTCGTAGCAGTAGTCAGAGGCCAAAAAGTCGGCGCTCACCAGCAGCAAAATAATCTGGGCCTGCTCCAGGTGCTGGTCGATTTGCCCAGCCCCCTCGCTGCCCGGCAAAATCTGGCGATCGTGCCAGCTGCTCAGCACCCCCTCGCGTTCCAGCAGGCTGAGGTGCTTAGCCAACTCATCCCGCAGGGCCTCGTCCTGGTGAGCGTAGGAGAAAAATAGCGGAATGCCCTGGGTCATCGGCCTGGGAGAAATATAGAGTAGTTGGTCAAAAGACTGGCGGCCCAGAGGGGCGATGGTTAAAGACCCGCCCAGAAGGGCGATCGCAGACCAAACGCCAGTATCATAGCTCAGCTGATTTTGTCCCCATCATCTTTCTTCCATGCCCTACTGGTTTAACGGCCAACTTTGCGACGGCAACGATATCGCCCTGGCCGTCAACGACCCTGCCTTTCTCTACGGGGCGACGGTGTTTACCACTCTGCGAGTCTATGGCGATCGCCTCGACCATCCCCTTACCCACTGGACAGCCCATCAGCGACGGCTGACCCAGGCGCTGGCAGACTTCGGCTGGTCCGCGCCCGCTTGGGCCCAGGTGCGGCGAGGGGCCGAACGGGTGCTAAAGGACTATCCCATGGTCAGAGTTACCTGTCTGCCCGACGGGCGGGAGCTAATCACCGGGCGCCCCCTGCCCGTCAATCTAGATCAGATGCAGGCCCAGGGTATTGTCACCTGGATCGCCCAGGGGGAGTTGTACCGGCGATCGCACCCCGGCTATAAAACCGGCAACTACCTGGGGGCCTGGTTGGCGCTGCAGGCCTCCCAGCGCGAGGGGGCCCAGGAGGCGATTCTAAGTGATGCGGCTGGCCAGTGGCTCGAAACCAGTACCGGCAACCTCTGGGGCTGGGCCCATAGCCAGTGGTATACCCCCGGCCTGAGCCCGGGGCTACTGCCTGGGGTAACCCGCTTACACCTGGCCGACCATCTGCGGCAGCGCGGCGAGACGATCCGGGAAGACCCCTGGAGCCTGGATCTGGTGAAGACCTTTACAGCGCTGGCCTACAGCAACTCAGGGGTGCAGGTGGTTCCCATTCACACAGTTTTGGGCGATCGCAGTAGACTGGAGTTTAGCCCTCAGCACCCTGCCCTTAAGGTTTTGCGGGCTGCATTTGAGGAAAATTAGCCCCCAATTTCCTATCCCGTTAGCCCATTCCGACAGATGACGTTAACATAAGTTAATATCTTTCTAATTATTACGGCTTGTTTGAGATTCAGCCTTAGAGAGCAGTTTCTTAGAAACGGTTCATCCCAAGACATTAGTGGAGGCATTAGCCCGGTGAACAAACGGTGGAGAAATGCAGGCCTATACGCCCTGCTGGTCGTTGTAGTCATTGCCCTAGCGACCGCTATTTTTGATGGTTCTGGCCCAGAAACCCAGACCTGGCGCTATAGCCAATTTTTAGACGCAGTACAAAATAACCAGATCGAGCGCGTCAGCATCAGCGCCGATCGCACCCGTGCCCGCTTTACCGACCCCGAAGGTAACGGCCAGGTAATTGTTAACCTGCCCAACGACCAGGAGCTGATCAGCACCCTGGAAGCCAACAACGTCGATATCGTGGTTACCCCCCAGAGCGACGACAGCGTCTGGGTGCGTGCCCTGAGCACTCTGCTAATTCCGGTGCTGCTGCTGGGGGTGCTGTTCTTTGTGCTGCGCCGGGCCCAGAGTGGCCCTGGCAACCAGGCCATGAACTTTGGCAAGTCCAAGGCTCGCGTGCAGATGGAGCCCCAGACCCAGGTCACCTTTGGCGACGTGGCTGGCATCGAACAGGCCAAGCTAGAGCTGACCGAGGTGGTCGACTTCCTGAAGAACGCCGATCGCTTCACCGCCGTGGGAGCCAAGATTCCCAAGGGTGTGCTGCTGGTGGGCCCTCCCGGTACCGGTAAAACCCTGCTGGCCAAGGCCGTTGCTGGCGAGGCGGGCGTGCCCTTCTTCTCCATCTCCGGTTCCGAGTTTGTGGAAATGTTTGTGGGCGTGGGTGCCTCCCGCGTTCGGGACCTGTTTGAACAGGCCAAGGCTAATGCCCCCTGTATCGTCTTTATTGACGAGATTGATGCCGTCGGTCGGCAGCGGGGCGCAGGCCTCGGCGGCGGCAACGACGAACGGGAGCAAACCCTCAACCAGCTGCTCACCGAGATGGATGGCTTTGAGGGCAACACCGGCATTATCATCATTGCCGCCACCAACCGCCCCGATGTGCTGGATGCGGCGCTGCTGCGGCCCGGTCGCTTCGATCGTCAGGTGGTGGTCGATCGTCCTGACTACGCCGGTCGGCTCGAAATTCTCAACGTCCACGCCCGCGGCAAGACCTTCTCCAAGGATGTGGATTTGCAAAAGATCGCCCGTCGTACCCCTGGTTTCACCGGGGCCGACCTGTCGAACCTGCTAAACGAGGCCGCCATTCTGGCCGCCCGCCGCAACCTGACCGAAATCTCCATGGATGAGGTCAACGATGCGATCGATCGGGTTCTGGCTGGCCCCGAGAAGAAAGACCGCGTCATGAGCGAAAAGCGCAAGGAACTGGTCGCCTACCACGAGGCCGGTCACGCCCTGGTTGGCGCCCTGATGCCCGACTACGACCCGGTTCAAAAGATCAGCATCATCCCCCGCGGACGGGCCGGTGGTCTGACCTGGTTCACCCCCAGCGAAGATCGGCTGGAGTCGGGCCTGTACTCCCGCTCCTACCTGCAAAACCAGATGGCCGTAGCCCTTGGGGGCCGGATCGCCGAAGAGATCATCTTTGGCGAAGAAGAAGTCACCACCGGGGCCTCCAATGACCTCCAGCAGGTAGCCCGGGTAGCTCGCCAGATGGTCACCCGGTTCGGCATGAGCGACAAGCTCGGCCCCGTCGCCCTCGGTCGTCAGCAGGGCAACATGTTCCTGGGCCGCGACATTGCCGCCGAGCGTGATTTCTCCGAGGAAACCGCCGCCACCATCGACTCTGAGGTGCGTAGCCTGGTTGACCAGGCCTACACCCGCGCCAAGCAGGTGCTGACCAAAAACCGCCACGTGCTCGACCAACTCGCCACCATGCTAGTGGATAAAGAGACCGTTGACTCGGAAGAGCTGCAACAGCTGCTCGCCACCAACGATGTCAGCATGGCTTCGATCGCATAGATCGGCTCGAAGACCAGGCCATGTTCTAAAAAAGGGGATGCTCACTGGGCATCCCCTTTTTTGTTGGGCTAAGGTGAAATGTTGCAATTGAGCAGAGGGTAGGACGGACAGGCAGGGCTGGCATCCTCTCGCAAGGATGCCGCCTAACGATGTGCCCTAACCAGATCACCCGTTGCTATACCAAATCCCGTTTGCCTAGCCCCGACTTGTAGAGGCGAAGGGCCATCAAGCCTCTGGCTTGACCCGTGGGGGATCGAGGGTAGGCGGGGATTTAGTCTGAGGCCTGAGCAGAAGGGACGTTGAGGTAGCTAGAGATCGCGGCTAAGGGCGGGGACCGCTGGCGCATCGACGCCTTCGGCCTCAAAAATCTCAGGTGTCCCGCCGTTGAGCAGGGTAATAACCTGAGGCGGCGTAGCATCGGCGGGATAAACCAGATCAATTTCTAGATCTTGACGGGCCTCGGCCGGAATCTTCAGCTGTAGGAGAGGTTCAGCCTCTTGCCCGCGTCGCTGCACCAGATGAACGTAGTGGGTGCGCTCTAGGCCCATCTGGTTTTTAAACTTGAGGCGCACAGTGCCCCGAAAGAAAATCCGATCCTCCGGGGGGCGGCGGAACCGCAGGGCCTGAGCTAGGGTTTCGTCTTGAATCGGGGTCTGAAACTTGAGGGTAATAGTCTGATCGGAGCCTCGGTTGTTGTATAGGGGCAGTTTGAGGCTGTAGCGTACGCCGTAGTTGCCGTGGGCCCGGTAGGCGGTGTCGGGATAGCGAGCCACCATGGGGGCACTCTGGATCTGCCCGGTACCAAAGGTGTTGCGATCTACGGAGCTAATCACGTAGGAGAAGGCGTTGCCTGGGGCGGGAATAGTCAGCACGTTGGAATCCGGTTCGTCGGTGAGGGTAGCCTCCCAGCTGGAGCCCTTAGATATACCGGCTACCCGCCCGTAGTAGAAGCGGCCAAATCGGTAGGTGTCGGGGTTAGTGGGGGGCAGATCACGGGGGGTGGCCAGGTTGCCCTGCTTCAGCAGCTGGAGCCAATCCTGTAGGGTAGGCACTTGCTCATTGCCGTTGGGAAGCAGGTCAGCGTATCGGGCCAGGCTAGCCACATGGACCGGGCCACTGCTGGAGAGATACATCATGGTGGTGCGGCCATTGCTGGGCAAGGGGCGCGGCGCTACGGGGCGCGGTGGCAGCGCGGAGTCAGACTCGGCGGTCTCGGGATGAATTTGATCATCGGCGGCGGTGAGCGTAACAGGCCGCACCGGCGGTTTGGGAATCATGGCCCCTTGGGGGTAGCTGCCGTTAACGGGCACGGTGAGTTGGCGCAGGGGAATGGGAGCATTGATCAGCAGATGCACATGCCCAGGGGGAATGGTGATGTGGTTGGGCCAGTGGGCTTGATTTGCCCCCCGCAGGATATCGGTGGCGGTACGGCTGCCAGGCCCGGCATAGATGTTGCCATTGCTGCTCAGGCGAGCCTCGGGGAGGGCGATGAAGGGGGCCTCCTGGCTCAGATAGCTGACCCCTTGATGAATGGTGATGTCGACGGGGGTGCTCCCAGGGTTATACACCACCACTCCCATGAACAGGGTGCGGCGATCGTCGGGGTCGACCCCGCGGGCAATGTGGTGGGCAAAAATATCGAATCGCCCGTTGAGGGCATAGTTGAGGTGGGCATCGGGGTTAGCCATGCCGTCCTTAGGGAAGGTAGAGAGCAGAATGCCATTCTGCTGAACGACCTCAGGGCTGTTGCTGTTAAAGACAGGCACCTCGTCTAGGGCACCAGGCAGGGCGCGCACCTCCTGGTAGTGAATTACCTCCGCGTAATCACCATGGTGGGGAATAACCACCGTCTTAGATGCGGGGGGCGGGGTAACATCACCCTGGGGCAGTTGAGCAAACAGTGGGGACAGGGTGAAGGCAACAAGCGCACTCAGCATGGATGACCAGGGGAACGACCTAAATTCTTATCGATTCAGAGTGTCCAGGGGAAACGAGCCTGGAGTAGCGGATGCAAATCCCTAACAGAGGCAGCCGTTAGCTCAGCACCGCAGATCAATTAAGGGCGGGTTGGCGGGGGATTAGCGCCAAGGTTGACGGCAGGAAGAGGGTAATCATCGCCGCTAGTATAGCGATCGCAGTATTAGCCCGATCCACAATAGCACCTTTAGGGGACCGCGTATTTCGTCCAATTTTCTGGAAAATTTATGGAATCTTCATAGATTTTCTATCTCACTGACTGAGCAGGGGGGCATTGAGGATCTTGGCGATGCGATCGTCCAGGTCTTCGAGATAGGCGACGGTGGCCGTATCGAGCTGGGTCCCCCGTCGCTGTAGGTGGCGATCGACGGCCCCCTGCAGCTGCTGCAGCTGGTAGCGGGCTAGCACCCGCGCCTCCTCTGGAGCCCCGGCGGTAAATTCCTGGGCAATATATCCCAGTAGGTCAGTGACCCCTTCGCCAGAACCGTGGTTCCGCAGCACTAGGCTGGTGAGAATGTTTAAGTAGTGCCGCTGAAGCCCCTGGCGCAGACTGGTAATGGGGGCGATTTCTGCCGGGGGTTGGAGCACTTCGGCCCAGAGCGACTGCCCTAGGGTGTCGAACAACTCTACCAGGGTGAAGAGGTCTGCCTCTGCATGGTTGAAGCTACTGTCGCGCAGGCGCAGCAGACGAAACCCATCCAGCACATTGGTGAGGGCAAAGGCCTGGGTAAACAGAATGCGGTCATAGAGGGGATAGTCAATCCGGTCAAAAAAGGGATTCTGGCTCCACTGGAGCCAGCGGCTGGGGGCCAAGCGGTTCACCAATTCGGGAGATAGGGTCAGGGCTCCAGGGGCGAATACCTGCTGGTTAAGGACGGCGAGGGCCCGGCGCTGCTCCGCCGCCGATACCGGCGCAAAGGGTGACTGCCCGCCAGAGGCCCAGGGGTCGGTGCGGGTAAACCGCTGGCCGCCGATGTAGTTGCCAATGATGTAGGCCTGGGTGTCGTAGTAGGAAAACACCAGGTTAACCCGCTGCCGCAGCTGGCCGTACCCTTCCCCTGGGTTGACGGAAAACCAATCCAGGCGGTCCCAAACTGTTTTTGCCAGGGCCATTTGACCCTCAGCGTAGCCCAGCGGGTCGTTGCTGAGATCCCATAGCCCTGCCTTGGGGTCGAGGGCAGCGTAGGCATCTTCGTCGGGGGCATAGGCCAGAGCGGGGCTGCCGGCCCGACTGAGAATAGTCTGCAATTCTCGCTGGGCCGTGACTGGGTTGGCCACGGGACGGTAGCCGTACTCGATCGCCCAGAGGTCGTAGGGGCCCAGCCGGTCCGGGAAATAGTCGCCCTGGGGTTGTCCGGGGGGAGCCAGGTTAGCCGGCAGATAGTCCATCACCGAGCTGGTCATGCCCTTCGCCTGGATTGCCTCAGCATGGCTGAGCTCGGCGGGGGAGAGCAGGGTGCTGCCCAAAAAATTGTGACGCAGCCCCAGGGCATGGCCCACCTCATGGGCCACCAGCACCCGCAGGTGCTGGTGAATATAGCTCTCTCGAGCCTCCTGGCTGGTGAAGGGCGGTGCCAGGGTGGCAATGGCCAGGGATCCAAATGCCTGGGTCTGGGATGCCTGTAGACCGCCACAGAAGTCGAGGCGATCGAGCCGTTGGCGGGTTGGGGTCCACGGAGCTGGGGACCATGGGGCGATCGCCTCGGTCTGGGCCAGGCGCGACTGCAGGCGATCGCCCAGGGGATGCCCACAGAGCCGATCGGTCATCGCCATGGGTGAGCCAGTGACAAAGGTGTTGTATTCCGCCACGACATCGTTGACAACACCGGCGTCGATGATGACGTCAGCGTCGAGAATTTCCCCAGTCAGGGGATTCACCCGCGATGGCCCCAGTCCATCGGCTTCGCGGTAAAACGAGTCCGACCAGCGAATCACGTTGTACCGCACATCGGCGGGGTCCCAGTCGGCATTGGCGGGCATTTGACGCACCTCAATCGCCCCTAGAAAACCGGCCTGTTCAAAGGCCTGATTCCACCACTCCACCCCCTCGCGGATGGCCGCTCGATAGGCCTGGGGAATGGTATTTTCGAGCCAAAACACCAGGGGCTGGCGGGGGGGAGAAAGGGCCGCAGTGGGGTCCTGCTTTTCGAGCTGCCAACGGTAAATGTAGCGGACGAAGGGGTCGCTGATGCCGGGCCGCGGCGGAGCCCGATAGGCGCTGATAAAATAACCTACTCGCTCATCGGCGAGACGGGGCATAAAGGTGGGGTGGTTGGGAATCGCCGACAGGCTGTACCGCACCCGTAAACTAAACCCACGGCTGTCGGGAATGCCGGTTAGCCCCAGGGAAAACAGCGATTCACCGCCGCCGCCCGAAAATCCCACCACCGTCTCTAGCTCCACATTTTCCGGAAAGGTTTTGACCGGCCCCAGGTATGAGGCTTCGTTATTGATGGAGTAGCTGCCCAGCACCCAGGGAAACTGACCGGGAAGGTTGGCCAGATCGCGGTTGATCAATAGATCCTTGAGGTCAATCACCAACTCGCCGGTTTCGGCCTGGATGGCCTGAATGGGCAGGGTCGTCACCACTGAGTCGCCAAAGGATTCTCGCAGCAGCCGCTGGGCCTGGGGTTGGGGATTGCGAAAATAGACGTTGGGCACCACCACCTGGAGGCGATGGTCGGGAATTTGCCGAAACTGAATCATTAGGTCATTGACGGGCCAGCCGCGAAACAGCCCTAGTTCCCCTAACCCTGACTCAAGGGTGGCGATGAACAGCAGATTTTGGTTGAGCTGGCTGGGTTTGAGCCCCAGTAACGCCCGATTGCGGTTGAGGTCATGGTAGATGGTAAACAGCCCCTCGGACACCGTTAAGCCTTTTACCACCTCGTCAAAGGACTTTAGGGCCCCTGGCTCCGGCGGCGGGGTTTCCATGGAGGCTTCGTCGCCGGGGGGGGAGGGGGGCACAGGGTCGATGGTTTGGGCCAGGGAAGGGGCCAGGTTTGGCCTCCCCAGGGGCAACGGGGAGAGGGCCATTCCCCGGCTATCGGAACCCAGGGAGAGGGCCACTGCGATCGCCAGCCCCAGGAGAAATATGAACCCTAGCCGCCTGCCCTGCTTCACCAACCGCACTCCTTTGCCCCTGCGCTAGAGAATTTTTGTGTTGTCATATGATAGACCCCATTTCTAGGTTTTCTAACTCCATGGCTGCGCCTGTCCCCCACATTGTTTCTCCCCCGCTGCCGACGGCCTGGCCTCGGTTTGAGCAGCCGCTGAACTTGGGGGTGCTGGCTTCGGGCAACGGCAGCAACCTGGAGGCGATCGCCCAAGCCATCCAGCGCGGTGACCTGCACGCCCAGATTCAGGTAGTGGTGTACAACAACCCCGGCGCTAAGGTCGCCGAGCGGGCTGCCCGGCTGGGGCTACCCGCGGTGCTGCTCAACCACCGTCAGTACCCCAGCCGCGCCGCCCTGGACGGCGATATTGTCAAAGCCCTGTCCGCCCACGGGGTCGACTGGGTGATTATGGCGGGCTGGATGCGCTGCGTCACCGCCGCCCTGATCGATGCCTTTCCCCAGCGGGTGCTCAACATTCACCCCAGCCTGTTGCCCAGTTTCCCCGGCCTGCGGGCGGTAGACCAGGCCCTGGCGGCGGGGGTAACGGTAGCGGGCTGCACAGTACACCACGTGGAGCTAGCGGTGGACAGTGGCCCGGTGGTGATGCAGGCGGTGGTGCCAGTGCAACCGGGCGACACGGTTGACACCCTCCAGGCCCGAATTCAGGTGCAGGAGCATCGCATTTACCCGGCGGCGATCGCCCTGGCGGCTGTGGCGCGCGATCGCCGCTGCCCTTAACCCTCTATCTGCTATAGCGGGCCAAGTTCTAGTTGGAGGAGATGCTGGAGCCCAGCTGCCATCCGCCACCTCAAAAGGTACCCGCTCGGGTGAAGGCGACCCCAGAGCCCAAATTCCACAATGGGCTCAACCCCGCAGGCCCGAGGCTCCGATGCCGTCAGTCAGCCAGGGCCGTTGGGGCAAGTCGTATTTTTTGGTGAAATCAAGCTATGGAAATTAGCACTTTTGAACTGCTGGTTAAGCGTATTGCTCCTCCCCCCGCCGACCCCGCCGTGGCCCGCCGGGTAGTGCAGGGATATTTTTTGACCATTGCTAACCTAGAAGACCGTGATTTGACCTATCAGCTGGAGTTTCACGTCAGCCGCCCCAACCCGATTGACCCCGATCGCACCCTGGCCGGCAATGCCGTAGTGGCCTTTGACATTGCCGGGGCCAATACCCCGCTGGCCCTGAGTGCGGTCACTCCCAGCCCAGCTACCCCCGTGTTTACCACCCGGTTTAGGCTGCCTGCCAAGCAGACCGCCTCCGTTCAGCTGCTGCCCGACCTGAGCCGACCTGGCCTACTGGGGGCGGCCAACCCCGACGTTGAGGTGCGCGGTTTTGTTCGCCTACGTCTGCCTGCCCTGCGCCAGGGAATTTTCTTCCGGCCCCAGAGCAATGGCCCAGTCAAGGTGCTGCTTAACCCCGAGGTGCGCGGCACCTTCTTACCCAACGACCTCACGGCTAGAAATGCCGACTTTGACCAGATCAACTATCCGTTGGAGCTGGCCAGCGGTAAAGGGCTCAACGAGATTGAACCCGATCGTGGCATCTTCCCCATCCGCCCCGACTTGGTCGGTAACATCGACCTCGATCGCCCAGTATTGCCCGATTTGGTCAATCCTCCGATGCTTGACCTATCGCTGCTCAGCCCTGCGGCGCGGGCCGAGGCCCTGGCCGAAACCCTGGCCCAGGTGGACCCCAGCGCAGAAAATCTCAGCTCCGTGAGCGATCTGCTCTCCAAACTGGAGATTCCCATCCGCATGGAGCCGGTTAACCGGTAGCGGTCTCGGTCAGGTCTCGTTTCAATCGGTCTTGATGGTGTCAACAGCCGTAGGTGGGCCCACTGCCTGCGGCTGTTTGAGGTTGCTATGGAGTTGTTGCCATGGAGTTTTTACTATGTCAGCCCTGAAGTTTCAGCCGGTTTCCTTTAGCTGGGTGGCGCTGCACCCCCAGCCGAAGGGCGTAATTCAATTTATCGGTGGGGCGTTGTTTGGCTCCTTTCCCACGGTGAGCTATCGCCACCTGCTAGAGGAAATTTACGCCGCAGGTTACACCGTGGTGGCGATACCCTTTCGGTTTAGCTTTCGCCACTGGGGCATTGCCCTGAGTCTGCTGGAGGAGCAGCGCCGGCTGCGCGCCTATCTGCCGGAACTGGCGGCCCGGGACGGCTATGGGGCTGAGGTCTACGACCAGGCCGATCGCTACGCCTGGCTGGGGCACAGCCTGGGCTGTAAGTATATCGCCCTGCTAGAACTGCTCTGCGGCATCGAGCTGGACCCTGGGGCTACCCCCCTGGCCGCAGTCCTCGGCGACGAGCGGGCTCGATGGATTTGCCATCGACTGGAGACGGCCCCCACCATCTGGAATCAACCGACCCTGCTGCTGGCCCCAGACCTCAGCGATACAACCGCCGCAGTGCCGATCAAGGCCCTGGCCCACCTGCTCGATGCCCTGGGATTGGGGGTACAGCCGACCCGATCGCAGACCCTGGCCCTGATCGATCGCAGCCGCCTATTTAACCTCACCGCCATGGTCTCCTTCCGGCAGGACCAGGTGGCAGGCAGCATCTCAGACCCCTGCCCTGACACCAGCGACGTCCTCTGGCTCTACCAGCATCTCCAGGCTAAGGGTCTGATCCACAGCGAGCTGACGGGTAAACACCTGGAACCGGTGGGGGTTAGAGTAGGGCCCTGGCTGATGGATTTGAATCCCCTGGACAAATTCCTCAAACCCCTGGCCCAGTGGCCCACGGGCCGCCGGGTGCTGGACGCCTTCGATCGACTGCGCTCCCAGCATTCCGGGCAGCCCAGGGAAGCGGTAGGTCCGGCGCCGACCCCGCTTGCCTCCGTTAGGTAGAGAGCAAAATTCGCCCACCACCACTCTCGCCGCCCTGAGACTAGGATTACGGGGGGATCCAGTGCTTAAGGGATCTGTAAACCAATAAAGTCCCGGCGTCATTCCCGCGCAGGCGGGAATCTCAGGATGGATTAGCTCGTGTAGCCGGGATCTTATTTCAGCGCGAATCCTTCAGGGGGCGATCGCTGGGGTCGAGTTGGCTAACCTGATCCTGCCCTTGGGTCAATGGTTCTTACCGCCGCTAGCTCACCTCAGCCTCTAATGCTGGGCTATGGGGTTCAGCAGCTGGCTAGCCGGGAACCGGGGGTCGAGGTGAAGCACCACGTGGCGCTGATCAACGGTCAACCACCCCTCCTCTCTGAAATCCTTGAGCAGGCGGGTGACGGTGACGCGGGTGGTGCCGATGGCGGTAGCAAACTGGTGGTGGGTCAACCGCAGGGGAATGCGAATGCCGCTGGGCTCGACCTGGCCAAAATCCTTGGCGAGCATGAGCAAAAACTGTTTCAGGCGATCGGCCACCAGCCGCTTGCCTGAGAGCGCCAGCCAGGCTTCGGCCTGCTGCATACGCAGGGTCAAATTGCGAAACATGCCCGCCATCAGCACGGGCGAGCCCTCAATCTCGGCCAGGGGCAGTGACAAAATATCCACATCGGTGAGGGCCGTCGCCCAGTAGGGATCAACGGTGGTGAGGGGTAGCCCTACGGGCATCGATGGCCCGGCCAGCCCCAGCAGAGTTTCGCTGCCGTCCTGCTGAATGGTAAAAAGCTGAACAATGCCCCGGCAGCTCACCAGCACTTCATCGCTACGCAGGGGGATGGGTCGCCCCGCCGAGTAGGGCATCAGGGCCCGTTCCCGGTAGAGCTGCTCGAGCAACTGCACAAAGGTGGGATGGCTGAGGGGGGAGATGGCGACCTTGTGGGCAGCGGTGGTTGCGATTAAAGACACAGGGGATACCTAGAATTCGCCCGAGTAGGCCGCCAGAGCAAAAAAGGGGTGCGATGGTTAAAAGCCGATTCCAGATTGCGATCGCGACCCTGAGCTACCATGCTTTTCGGCCATGCTGGCTAATTGCGAACTACCTACCCAGACCCATCTTCAACGGCTGAAATTAAGAAAATCCCCAGGCCAGGTTAAGCCCAGGGAAATAATTAATTAACGTTTGTGATCTGCCGCACGAATTGCCGAAGTTTTAGCGATCTACGATACCCCTTACGGCGTCTTCGGCCAGTCTGCGATTAGAGCCTAACCTAGGTCAGGGGTAGATACTCCCGCACGTCAGTCACCTGGCCCGCCACCGCCGCTGCAGCTACCATGGCGGGGCTCATCAGCAGGGTGCGGCCCGAGGCTGACCCCTGCCGTCCTTTAAAGTTACGGTTAGAGGAGGAGGCGCTGATCTGTCGCCCCAGCAGCTTGTCGGGGTTCATGGCCAGACACATGGAGCAGCCGGCTTCTCGCCACTCAAAGCCCGCTGCGGTAAAGATTTGATCTAGGCCCTCGGCCTCCGCCTGCTGTTTCACCCGCTCAGACCCCGGCACCACAAAGGCCTTCACCCCCGCCGCCACGGAGCGACCCTGGGCGATTCTGGCCGCCTCCCGCAGGTCACTGATGCGCCCGTTGGTGCAACTGCCGATAAAACATACGTCAATGGCGGTGCCCTTCAGACTCTGACCGGGGGTGAGGTCCATATAGATAAAGGCGTCTTGGGCCAGCACCTGCTCTTCCTCGGGCAGGGTCTCAGGCTGGGGAAGGGTTTCGTTAATGCCAATGCCCTGACCGGGGGTAATGCCCCAGGTCACAGTGGGGGCAATGTCAGCGGCCTGGAAGACCACCACATCGTCGTACTCGGCGTCAACATCGCTGTGTAGGGTCTCCCACCAGGCCACCGCCCCATCCCAGGCGACACCCTGGGGGGCAAAGTCGCGTCCCTCTAAATAGTCGTAGGTGATTTGGTCGGGATTGACGTAGCCGCACCGGGCCCCGCCCTCGATCGCCATATTGCACAGGGTCATGCGTTCTTCCATGGACATGGCCTCGATCGCACTGCCCGCAAACTCGTAGGCGTAGCCCACGCCGCCCTTTACCCCCAGCTGGCGGATGATATGCAGAATCACATCTTTGGCATAAACGCCGGGGGCCAGCTCGCCGTTGACCTCAATGCGGCGCACCTTGAGCTTGCCCAGGGCCAGGGTTTGGGAGGCCAGCACGTCGCGCACCTGGCTGGTGCCAATGCCAAAGGCGATCGCCCCAAAGGCCCCATGGGTAGAGGTGTGGCTATCGCCACAGGCAATGGTCATCCCCGGCTGGGTGAGACCCTGCTCGGGCGCAATCACATGCACAATGCCCTGGCTACCCGAGCCAATGTTGTAGAAGCGAATGCCGTAATCCTCGCAGTTTTGCTCCAGGGCCTGCATCATTGCCTCGGCCAGGGGGTCGGCAAAGGGGCGGGCCTGGCTCTCGGTGGGCACGATGTGATCCACGGTGGCGACGGTACGCTGGGGATACATGACCGTAAGCTGGCGCTCACGCACCATGGCAAAGGCCTGGGGGCTAGTCACCTCGTGCACTAGATGCAGCCCAATGAAGAGCTGAGTCTGCCCCGAGGGCAACGTGCCAACGGTGTGTAGATCCCAAACTTTGTCGAACAGCGTACCCTTACTCATGGCAGACCTGTGGGCGATAAAAGCGACGGTGAAACTGGGGCAAATGCCTTGACAGTCTTTTATCTTAGCCCAAAGCCCCCGCCCCGAAGGCGGGGATAATTATCGGACTGCCATGACCTAGGGGTGCTCCTTTATTGATCCTTTACCATTTCCTGGTAGATTGCAGTTTGGTGCGATGACGGTGTCCGGGCTACAGGTAGGAAGCCCCGGCTCAGGCGGTATCGCGCAAATGAAATCTGGACTGAATTTAGGAGATACGTCATGGGTTTTCTAGGCAAGCTGTTTGGCAAAAAAGAAGAAGACAAGGTAAAAGCCACCCCCAAGGTGAACGTCAAGCAGGCGGCTTCTGCAGCCCAGATTGACGCCGCCAAGGTGGGTTTGGATGGTAAGTTTGACGAAAGCGGCTTAGCCAAGCGGGTCGCTCTGGCCTTCGACGAGGCCGGCCTCTCTGACAGCGTCGGCCTGTGGGTAGCCCAAACCGGCTCCACCGTAGTGCTGAAGTACAATCCCGATGCCGCCGGTGTGCTGGAGCAAGCTAAAAAAATCGCCATGACGGTCGACGGCGCTACCGCCGTGACGGCCGAGCCTAATTCCTAGCCTGCCGCCCGGCTGCCGTAACTATCTTTGGTAGCCAATTGATCGGTAATCGCTAGCACTAACGCCAGCACCATGCAGTCGGTATGGTGCTGGCGTTTTTCAATGGAATTTTGCCGGTTGTGGGTTGACCGGGGGGAGAGGGGGCGGATTTAGGGGCTGAGTTTTGGTGAGACCTCTGGTGGCGAGGAGGGAAAATTATCGGGCTGAGAGCGCTTTGTTATGGTGCGTAGGTAATGGGCGCTGGCGGCGGGGGAAAGACCGCTAATGTCAAGCTGGCGCATCGCCCTGGGTCGCCGCTCTAGCTCGTGGCGGTAGGCACGGTCATAGTATTCCAGAATGATGGCGCAGGCCGCCCGCAGGTTCCCCGCCTGGATCTGGGTGATGGCGGCCTGGGTGCGATCGCCCCCCAACCGCCTGTGAATTCGCTGGGTCGCCGCTACCAAGTCGGCCTGGGTCGCCTCTCCATAGATCTCCACCAGTAGATCCAGGCGTTCGTCAAGGGAGCGCACCACCTCCACCGCCGAGGCTGCCTCCATCTGCGCAAACAGCTCGTCAGGGATGCGACAGGTGCCTACCCGACGGCTTTCCGCCTCTAGCCAAATCGGCAACTGGGCATCGAACTTCGCCCACTGCTCCGCCAGTAGATTTTCGTAGTGCTCGGTCGACGGCTGCGGCGGCAGCAGCAGCGCTCCAAAGCTGCTGCCTCGATGGTTGGCTAGGGCTTCCAGATCCAGCACTGGCTCCCCCAGGGCAGCCAGTTCCTGCAAGATCAGGGTTTTACCGCTTCCCGTCATGCCCCCCACCACCACGATGGGCTTGGGGCTGGCGAGGGTATCGCGCACCCAGTGGCGGTAAGCCTTGTACCCCCCCGTCAGGGTCTGTACCGTAAACCCGGCTAGCTCTAAAATCCACCCCATGCCGCCGCTGCGCATCCCTCCCCGCCAACAGTGAAGGCGCAGCGGGCGATGTTGGCCCGGTTCCTTCTGCCCATCGGCGACTAGGGCCTTTGCGGCGCGAATAAACTCCCCACATTTGGGTCCAGCGATGTCAAAACCCAGCTCTACTGCCGCCTCGCGCCCCATCTGCTTGTAGCAAGTTCCCACCTTGGCCCGCTCTTCGTCAGTAAAGAGGGGAAAGTTCACAGCGCCCGGTATATGCCCCCGCTCGTACTCCCCCGGGCTGCGCACATCGAGAATAGGGCCAGAGCCCTGTCGAAAGTCGTGAATATCCAAAAATGTTGCCATCGGGGAGAACGGGCCAAGCTGCAGACAGGAAGGCGTGTGGTTAGCCCAGGGTGCGGTACGGGCCAACCGCCCCGGAGCAGCCCAAGACCAGTATAGGGATAGGCCGAGAAATTTACGGTTGGCGAGGTCTTTCTAGGGATTGCTATAACGATTAGGGCCGTAGATACCCCTCAGTTTCAACCTCAGATGGCTATCTACGGCCCCTAACAAGGCACTGGATTGAGATTTGCCCACCGCAGGTGCCCAGACAAATTTAAGCCCAGGGCATAGGACGTGACCGTCTCAGCTTCTCTCCTAAACCTCTAGACCTTTTTTGCTCTGCTTGAGCTGCTTATAGAGGGATTTAATTTGATCGTAGGCCTCATCGGGCGATAGCTTGCCGCCGGTCTGCAGCCCAGATATGTAGCCAACCCGTTGGGCAAACTCTTGCAGATTGGCATTAAAGGTAAGCCGCTGAGGCGAGAACTCACCGTAATAGCTACTGCGGGGATAAAGAAAGTTGTCAAGGTTTTGACGATTGGAGGGATTTAATTGGGTCATTAGGAGGACACCCCTTCTTTATTGTTAACCTGAGTATAACTTGACCTTAATTTTTGCCAAGTTCGGGAGGCGCTTCAACGATCCCAACCTCTGCACAGCAAGCCATTGGTAGCTCAGCAGCCGATGAGCTAGATTAAGCGCGACGAGCTAGGCTGTGGCACTGAGGGCCAGGTGGCGTAGCGGAACGCTCTGGTCAGCGGCCCAGCTGTGGAGGTCGCTAAGGGCGCGATCGCGGTACTGTCCATAGCGCTCCCGTTTGTTGCGTATCTTTTGTGGCAAGGGCGGCAAAATGCCAAAGTTGGGTGGCATCGGCTGAAAGTGCTTGGGCTCCGCCGAGGTAATGAAATCTACTAGCGCCCCCAGCATCATCGTTGTCGGCAGCGCCAGTAGATCGCGACCCAGGGCCAGCCGAGCCGCGTTGCTGCCAGCCAGCCAGCCCCCGGCCACCGCCGCCGTATAGCCCTCGGTGCCGACTAGCTGCCCCGCCGCCAGCAGGGTGGGGCGCGCCTTAAATTGCAGGGTGTTGTGCAGCAGCTCGGGAGAATTTAAAAACGTGTTGCGGTGCATGACCCCCATGCGCACAAACTCGGCATTTTCCAAGCCGGGAATGAGGCGAAACACCCGGGTCTGTTCTCCCCAGCGCAGGTTGGTTTGAAAGCCCACCATATTCCACAGCTGGCCGCCCTTGTCCTCCTGTCGCAGCTGTACCACAGCATAGGGCTTGTGGATTTTATTGGCCGGGTCTTTGAAGTCACCCCGACGGGCGTCAAATAGACCCACCGGCTTGAGGGGGCCGTAGCGCATCGTGTCTTCGCCGCGGCGGGCCATTTCTTCGATGGGCAGACAGGCCTCAAAAAACTTGGCGGTTTCTCGCTCAAAGTCCTTAAGTTCCGCCTGCTCTGCATTACACAGCTCAGTCCAAAAGTGCAGGTACTGCTCCCGATTCATAGGGCAGTTGAGGTAGGCGGCCTCGCCTCGGTCGTAGCGAGAGGCCATAAACGCCACCGACTGGTCAATGCTGTCGCCCACCACAATCGGGCTGGCGGCGTCGAAAAAGCTCATGTAGCCCTGGCCCGTGAATCGCTCCAGGTCTACCGAAAGGGCGTCGCTGGTCAAGGGTCCGGTGGTCAGCACCACAATGCCGTCGTTTGGAATACGGGTCACTTCGTCCCGGCGCAGTTCGATCAGCGGGTGAGCCTCCAGAGTTGCGGTCAGATCTTGGCTAAAGATGCCGCGATCCACCGCCAGGGCACCGCCTGCGGGCACTTGGTGCTGGTCGGCCTTGCCAATCACCACTGAGCCCAGCTGCCGGAGCTCTTCGTGAAGCAGGCCCGAGGCGCGATCGCTCGACATCGCCCCAAAGGAGTTGCTGCACACCAGCTCAGCCACATGCTCGCTATGGTGGGCGGGCGATTTCTTCTCGGGGCGCATTTCGTGCAGCACTACCGGCACCCCAGCCTGGGCGATCTGCCAGGCGGCCTCGGTACCAGCGAGCCCGCCGCCGATCACGTGAATGGGGTCTGGGGTTTGCACAGGCGTCCCTTAAAAACTCAGCTTTTCTAGGATAACGGGTTCTAGCCTGTTGCATAGGCTATGTCACAGACCGCCCGATGACTCTGAATCGTTATCGCCTGCAAAGGAAAGGAAAGGAAAGGGGGCATCATCACCTGGTGGGATATACAGGGGATGACGCACCTTTTGAGAACCCCAGAGTGATCCAGGCAAAGCATACCCATCCAGCTATACCCAAATCCCTGTGGCTACGGGATTTGGGTATAGCTGGTGCTGCCGCCGCAAACCGAGGCAACAGCAACCTGGTGAACTCTTGGTCTCTGCCTGGTGGTTCGGTCTTCCCTCCTGTAGAATTAGACGATTCTGGTTAAGATGCTATTCAGGTTTAAAGTGCCGTTTGCCTTGGGTGATGCGGTTTGCCCAAAGCCTGACCCTTAACCCAGCGCTATGTTGTCTCGGCCCACGAGATGGATTAAACATGACCTTAGACAAGTATCGTCTCCGCTCTGACTTCTTGGGTACCCAGGTAATTACCCGTAACTCTGGCCAGCGTCTTGGTGTAGTGAGCCAGGTTTGGGTCGATGTGGACCAGCGAGAAGTCGTGGCCATTGGCCTGCGGGAAAATATCATGTCTGGGCTGGTGTCGAGCACCATGCAGGTCATGCCCATTACCAGCATTCGTCAGATTGGCGATGTTATTTTGGTCGACGATGAGACCGCCCTCGAAGATGAGATGAGCGTCGCCCCCTACAGCACCCTGGTCAACTGTGAAGTGATCACCGAAACCGGCGAACCCCTGGGCCGGGTGCGCGGGTTCAAGTTCGACGTCACCAACGGTCGCATTGAAACCATTGTGATTGCCTCCTTTGGCCTGCCCCAGATTCCCGACCAGGTCATTAGCACCTACGAACTTTCCATTGACGAAGTGGTCAGCAGCGGCCCCGATCGCCTGATTGTCTTCGAGGGGGCCGAAGAAAAAATGGTGCAGCTCAGCGTTGGTCTGCTAGAGCGTCTCGGTATCGGCAGCGCCCCCTGGGACCGCAACGACGACAGCGAATACATCATGCCGGTTTCCACCGCCAACCAGCTGCCCTCTGGGGTGCAGGTGCCCGCCGAATTTTCTAAAGCTCGCCCCGCCACCACCGAAGAGCGCTGGAGCGACGATGACTGGGGTGAACCCGAGCGAGTTGAAGAACCCCTGCGGGCCCAGCAGCCCGCTGAGCGTTACCAGGCCGCCACGATGGATGAACCAAGTGGCTACAAGGCTTACGACGCTGATTTTCAGGACGTCACCGAAGACATTTGGACGGAGGAGGACGAGGGAGCCCCCTACCAGGCCCAGCCCCTCAACATTCCCCAGAAGAAAAAAGTCACCGAGTACGAGGAAGAGCTGGACTACTAACCCGGCATTTGCTGACCTAGCCGGGCCAGTTCGGGTGCTCGCCCCAGTCGACCCGTCATCAGCCGCAGCGCTAGCTGTCGCAGAATAGGCACATGGGCCAGTACCCAGAGCCCGCCGCGTCGCAGCACCACCAGCGGCCAGAGGCGGTTGGAGAAGGTGCGGGTGAGGATGTCTGTAAAGCTAAGAATGACCCAGTTTTCGAGCCGCCGCCAGCGTTCATAGCGACGCAGCACGGCCA
Source organism: Nodosilinea sp. (assembly GCA_041739575.1). GTDB lineage: Bacteria > Cyanobacteriota > Cyanobacteriia > Phormidesmidales > Phormidesmidaceae > Nodosilinea. The sequence continues at coordinate 25,128 of JBGSNT010000262.1, forward strand.
TACTACCCAGGTCTTGGCCCTGTCGATGGGCGGTTGTCAGCACCTCCGCCAACGCCGCCGCATCGCGAATGCCCATGTTTAAACCCTGGCCCCCCACCGGATGGCAGCTGTGGGCAGCGTCTCCCACCAGGGCCAGGCGCGGTATCACGTAGCGATCGCTCTGCATTAGCTGCACTGGAAATAGGGCCGGTGTGGTCAGCCGCTTGAGCCGCCCCATGTGGCTACCGTAGCGCTGTTCTAGCGCCGCCATAAACTCTGCCTCGGGCAGGGCCAAAATGGCCTCGGCCTCGGCGTGGGGGGCGGTCCACACGATCTGGCAGCGCTGGCCGGGCAGGGGCAGAATGGCAAAGGGGCCGCTGGGCCAAAACCGCTCGTAGGCGGTGTTTTGGTGCGAGGTCTCGGGTTCTAGCACCGCCGTGACGCAGGACTGACGGTAGCGCCAGCCGACGCTGCCGATGCCGGCCCGCTGCCGCAGGGGCGACCCCTTGCCATCGGCGGCGACCATGAGGGGCGATCGCACCGTGACCATCCCCTCTGGTGTAGATACCTCAGCCACTACCATATTCCCCTGGTCGCGGGTTTCACCCAGGGTGGCCGAGCACAGGTAGTGGACCTGGGGAGAAGCGGCGATCGCCTCCTGTAGAGCCGCCATTAGCACTCGATGCTCGGCCCCGTAGTACACCGCCTCATTACCCAGATCCATCGGCGAGAACCGCACCACCTTGCCGTATTCGCCATCGGAGAGCTGAACGCCGTCAAAATGGCAAATGTGCGGGCCGATCTGGGGCCACAGCCCCAACCCTTTAAAAATATCCGCCGAGGTGGGTGAAAAGGCATAGGCCCGCTGGCGAGCTGCTGCCGCCGCCGCCGACTGAGCCTCAATGACCGCAACGGTGATGCCGCCAGCGCCCAGGGCCGCCGCCAGGGTCAGCCCCACAATGCCCCCGCCAACAATCGCCACATCCACCGCTAGCTCTGACTGTTGAAACTCCAGGTTGGGCTGATCTACCGGAGCGGGGGAGCGAAATTGCGGAGTTGTGGCAGTCATAGGAGCCGAAGGTCGCCGTTGCAGTAGCTCTATTTTGGCGCGACTCTCGAGCGAAAATCAAGGCAACCCTACCAGGGCAGCACCTCACCATTGGCGTGCCAAAAGGTGCCGGAGGTCTCTAGGGTGAGTTGATCGATGCGATCGAGCAGCCCCGCCACCGACTCAGCCGGGGTAATGCCGCTGGTGGTAAACCCCGTCATGCGGGTCTGCACTAAGCCTGGATGCAAAATCGCCACCGCAATGCCCCTGGGCTGGAGGTCGTGGGCCAAGGATTTGCCCGCCATAGACAGCGCCACCTTTGACATCCGGTAGCCGTAGGAACCGCCCGAGGTGTTGTCGGCAATCGAGCCCATGCGGCTGGTCATAATCGCGATCTTTGACCCGTCGCTCAGGTGGGGCAGCAGCGCCGCCGTCAGCCGCAGCAGGCCGATCGCATTCACCTCAAACTGCCGCCGAATGCTGTCGAAATCCAGATCATCCAGGGTGACGCGCTCTGCAATGCCAGCGTTGTTGATCAGCACATCCACCGGGGTATCCCCCAGGCGCTGGGCCAGTGCCGCCACCGAGGCATCGTTGGTAATATCAATGCCCGTTTCGATCTGCACCCCTAGGGCGCTTAACTCGTCGGAGGCCTGGCGGCAGACGGCGATCACCGTGTCACCCCGCTGCTGTAGCTGTCGACAATATTCGTAGCCAATGCCACGGTTTGCGCCGGTAATCAGATAGGTGGACATGGGGTAAATTTTAGAGTTGCATCTCTCCCTACCGTCTCAGAGTCTGGTTAATTAAAGTTCTTTTGGGAGCACATGCTGCCTAGATGCCTAGTACCAGTCCTGCTCCGCTCACAAACCAGCTCTCAACCACCCACTGCCGATTCAACTTTGGCATCGGCTTGGAGGCTGGGCTTTTCAGGCTTAGGGGCCTCAGGTGTTTGGTGAGTAAAAACCAGCTCGTCAACTTGCAGATTGACCACAATGATCGCCCCTTGGTCGAAGGTGGTTTCTAGAATCTTGGTGGCAATGGGGTTTTCCAGCAGCCGCTGGATGGCGCGCTTTAGGGGGCGGGCACCGTACACGGGGTCGTAGCCACTCTGGGCGATAAAGTCGATGGCGGCATCGGAGATTTCTAGTCCGATCGCCTGGTCGGACAGACGGCGCTGCACCCGGCGAATTTGCAGGGCGACAATCTTGCGCAGCTCGGTCTTGCGCAGCGAGTGGAACAGAATGAGATCGTCGACGCGGTTGAGGAATTCGGGACGAAACTGCTTCTGCAGCGCCTTCAGGACCTGGGTGCGCATGTCGTCATAGCGATCGTCGTCACCCCCCAGGTCTAGAATATGGTCGCTACCAATGTTGCTGGTCATGATCACCACGGTATTGCGGAAATCGACCCGGTGCCCCTGGGAGTCGGTAATGCGGCCGTCGTCGAGCACCTGCAAGAGAATGTTGAACACGTCGGGATGAGCCTTTTCCACCTCGTCGAGCAGCACCACCGAGTAGGGGTGACGGCGCACCGCCTCGGAGAGCTGTCCTCCGTCTTCATAGCCCACGTAGCCGGGGGGTGCCCCCACCAGCCGCGATACAGCGTTTTTCTCCATGTACTCCGACATATCGATGCGGATCAGAGCATCTTCGGTGTCAAAGAGGAACTCCGCCAGGGCGCGGGCCAATTCAGTTTTGCCCACTCCCGTCGGTCCCATAAACAGAAACGATCCCAGGGGGCGGCCCTGGTCATTCATCCCGGCGCGGGCGCGGCGAATGGCGGCAGAGACCGCCGCCACAGCTTCATCCTGTCCAATCACCCGCTCGTGCAGATGGCCTTCAAGTTCCAGCAGCTTTTGGCGCTCCGATTCCATCAGGCGGTTGACCGGAATCCCCGTCCACTTGGCAACGATTTCGGCAATGTCGGCATCGGTGACCTGTTCCCGCAGCAGGGTGTTGCCCTGGGCCTGAATTTCGAGCAGCTGGGCTTCTAGGGCCTCGCGATCGCGCTGGATTGCCTCCAGCCTGCCGTACTTAAGCTGGGCAGCCCGGTTGAGGTCGTAGGCCCGCTCGGCCTGCTCAATCTGTAGGCGAATCTGGTCTTCTTCTTCCTTGAGGGCATTGATGGCGTCGAGGGCCTGTTTCTCACTCTGCCACTGGCCACTGAAGGCCTGCTGCTTGACCTGCAGTTCGGCTATTTCCTGTTCGATGCGGCTGAGGCGATCGCGCGAGGCCTTGGTCGCCGATCCGTTCTCGGCCTCCAGGGACAGCTTTTCCATCTCCAGCTGCATCAGGCGGCGATCGATGCTCTCGAGCTCCTCGGGTTTAGAAGTGATCTCCATCTTCAGTTTAGCGGCGGCTTCATCCACCAAATCGATCGCCTTGTCGGGCAAAAAACGATCGGAAATGTAGCGGTCAGATAGTACCGCTGCCGCCACCAGGGCGCTGTCGGCAATGTCGACGCCGTGATACGACTCGTAGCGCTTTTTTAATCCTCGCAGAATGGAAATGGTGTCTTCGGCGCTAGGTTGACCCACGTACACCTGCTGAAAACGGCGCTCCAGGGCGGCATCTTTTTCGATGTGCTTACGGTATTCATCGAGGGTGGTGGCCCCAATGCAGCGCAGTTCGCCCCGGGCCAGCATGGGCTTGAGCAGATTGCTGGCATCCATAGTGCCCTGGCCGGCCCCAGCCCCCACCACCGTGTGCAACTCGTCGATAAATAGCACGACCTGTCCGGCGGAGTCGGTGACTTCCTTCAGCACCGATCGCAGTCGCTCTTCAAACTCGCCGCGAAACTTGGCCCCGGCAATCAGTCCACCGATGTCCAGGGAAATCAGCGTGCGCCCCTTCAGGGACTCGGGCACCTCGCCATTGATGATGCGCTGGGCCAGGGCCTCGGCGATCGCCGTTTTGCCCACCCCCGGTTCACCAATCACCACCGGGTTATTCTTCGTGCGGCGCGACAGCACCTGAATGACCCGGCGAATTTCGTCGTCACGACCAATCACCGGGTCGAGTTTGCCGTCTCGGGCTAGCTGGGTCAGGTCAATGCCAAATTTCTCCAGTGCTTCGTACTGCTGCTCGGGATTTTGATCAACCACCTTCTGGCTGCCCCGCACCGCCTGCACCGCCGCCATTAACTCCGGGCCTTCTACATTAAAGCCCCGCAGCAGTCGCCGCCCAATCCGCTCGTCTTCCTGGAAGCCCAGCAGCAGGTGCTCCACCGAAATAAACTTATCCTTGAGGGATTGCCGTGCCGCCTCCGCCTGGTCAAGCATACGATCTAAACTCTGGCCCAGGTACAGATTGCTATCTACCCCAGGGCGCACCCGCGCCTGACGCTGGGCAAAGGTCTCTAGCTCATCGAGCAGCAGGTCGCTGTCGAGGCTAGCCTTGGCCAGAACCTTGTGGGCCAGCCCGTCCTCCTCCTGGTCGAGCAGAGCAATCATCACATGCTCGACCTCCATATATTGATGTTTGCAGCGGCGAGCCACATCCTGGGCTTCGACAATGGCGTCCCAGGCTTTGGCGGTGAACTGATCTGGGTCGGTTGGCTGCATAATCTCCGTGGGCGGGCCGTAGCTTGCTTTGCTTTTTGTAACGCTTGGACGTTCAGTATATCAGGTGGATGCTGACCCTGGTTTGGCTATCACAGCGGTCCAGGGTTAGGGCCAGCATAGAGCGATCGCCGCCATCAAACTGTTCATGGCTCCAGACACCATGGCCAAGCCCCTTCAGCACGCCTGGGATCAATTTGCCTCCATCCCATAGACCGTCAGGGTAGGCCCAGGGGCGGCTCCCTCCTCGGGCCCATCCAAGGCGGTTCTGTACCAAGGGTTCCAGGGGGGTAATTGGTACCAGGCAGGTTGAGATACCGCTTCATCTAAATCGATCTGTGCTCGATCGAGGTATGAGGCGATCGGGGCGATCGCTAAATAAAATATAGAGAACGTTGCTAGTCGGGTATCTTCTTTCTTGGCAATCACCTAAGCAATAGGACAGCTCCTAAGGGTAGGGTTGGTTGTCGACCCAAAGCCTGGCTTCGGTTTCAGAATCGAGCCACTTGAGTTCATGGGTCTGAGGATTGTAGGCCCGCCACCAGGTTTGCCCCGCCGCATCGGTCATCGTTGCGATCGTGGGTTCTGAGGGGGCGGCGAACCATCGCTCCAGCTCTTTTCTGCGATCGCTCCACCAGTGGCGGGGAGTCGGGGCAGGGGCTGTCGTGGACTGGGGGGAGCCGACCGATCGCCCAGCAGGGTGGACTTCAGAAAGGCTCGACGGGCGCGATCGCTGGGCTTCTTGACGGTTGAATTTCATAGCGCAAAGCTCCTTAGGCTCGTGGGGGCAGAGGCCTGGGGGTGGCCGCCCCAACGACGGCAGTCGACCCTTAGCCCACTACCTTTACTATCCCTTGCCAGCAGGGAACACCCAATACCATGAAAAGAAAATTATTGTTGTTTTTGAAGAACATTTTACTCCTTTAAAACCCTATCTGTTGCTGGGAACAGGGAAAAAGTGCCTCAGTCAACCATTGCATCGTCGTGGATTTAGCTAATTCCTATGGCAATCCTATCCCAGCGGTTCAAAGGCGGTCCACAAATCAGGCCATGCGATAATTTGAGGGCAGATTTTCCCCAGTCTTGGCCTGATTTGCCTGATTTGTTTGCAAGGAGACATACCGTGGCCAGCTCCATCATCGACGCAACCCTCCACGCCTACCGTGACGATCTCGATGCCCTGCTCAAGCGAGTGCAGGCCTTGGCCACCCACATCAACAACTCTGATTTGCAACGCACCTCCCACAACCTGCGGCGCAACATCAACGAGCCCTTTTTGTTTGTGGTGGTGGGGGAAGTCAAGGCAGGCAAGAGTAGCTTCGTGAATGCCCTGCTAGAGGCGGAGGTGTGCGCCACCGACATCGAGCCCTGCACCGACTCGATTCAGCAAATCGTCTACGCTGACGAAGAGTTTGTCGAGCAGGTGGAGCCTAGCCTGCGCAAGATCGGGCGGCCAATTCCCATTTTGAAAGACATCTCCATCGTCGACACACCGGGGACAAACACGGTGATTGACGAGCACCAGATCATCACCGAGCGCTACATTCCCAACAGCGACCTGACCTTCTTTGTATTGTTTGCCAAAAACCCCTACCAAAAAAGTGCCTGGGATTTCCTCGATTTTGTCAGCGCTGAATGGCGCAAAAAGGTGGTGTTTATTTTGCAGCAGGCCGACCTGCTGCGGCCCGCCGACCTGCAAACCAATATCGAACGGGTGAAGGAATACGCTTACCAGAAGCAGATCAAAGCGCCAACGATTTTCCCGACTTCGGCCGTGCTGGAGCAGGAGGGGGATAGGGACAATAGCGGCTTTGGGCTGGTACGGCAGTACATTCAAGCCATGGTGTCGTCGGGGGAGAGCTATAGGATCAAGCTGCGATCGGTCAGCCAGACCACCCAGCAAATTATTGACCTGCTCAAGGGCGATGTGGAGGCGTTGAACCAGCAGATGGCCAGCGATCGCGCCACCGCCCAGACTATTCGCACCAAGATAGATGCTGGCCGAGAGCGATCGCGCTACGAGGTCAATACCCTGGCCGATCGCCTAGCCGCCCGCTACGAGGTCGTTTCGGCCCGCATTAAGCGCGACTTTCGCCAGAGCCTGACGGTGCCCATGGTGGTGCGGCGCTCCTTCGTTGGGCTGTTTAACGAAGACGCCTCCATGCAGGCCTGGGTGGATGAGTTTCAAGAGCACTGCGCCCGTGACCTGCGCGCCTCCCTAGAGGAAGCCTCAAATGAGGGAGCCCAGCATTTTGTCGATGGCATTCGCCAACTCTTTGAAGGCCTGAACCAAGATCTGGAGAACGTTAAAGCCCACCGCATTGAGAGCAGCCACATTTCGCTCAAGGTACTAGAGCGACGCCAGGAGGTAATTGAGAGCGTGCGGGCTAAGGTCGATAACCTACTGGTGAACCAAGGCATGGGAGATATGCTGGTGACCCAGGCGGGCGACATGGCCAACGAAATCGTCGGTGGTGCCATCCTGGCGGTGTCGGGCACCATTCTGCACGTGATTCAGTTTGCCGTGGCCGAGGCCATTATGAGCGCCATTGGCATTGCCTTTGCCGGGGTGGGGGTAGCGGTCATTGCCATTGGCATTCTCTGGCAGCGCAACCGCATCATCGCCAAGTTTGAGAACGCCCTAGACAACGAAAAAGGCCGCTTTCAGGAAGAGGTGGCCAGTCGTCTGAATGAAAAACTGGGGCTCATTTATGAAGAAGTAGAGCGCATTTTTACCCAGTTCTACGACTACGTGGAGCGCGAGGAAGCGGCCATCCAACCGGTCATTGACCGTTACAGGGCAATTCAGCAAGAGGCGACCGAGTTGTTTGGCTCTCAGGCACTGGTTTCGCTGAGGGCCGAGCAGCGGTAGAACCGGTCAAGCCAGAAGGCGGCAAGCTGTAGAGTCGGCTCTACAGGGTTGGGAAGCAGCGGAAGGAACGATGGCTATAGGCTAGGGAGCTGCCCCAGTTTGTGGCGGTAGCCGCGGGATAGGCATTCAGGTGGGCCTCAAAGGAAGCTGGGTTTATCGTGCCAGCACCGCTGCTCAATTACTCCCCCTCCAAAATCGCCCTGGCTTCCTGCAGTCGCTCCAGGTGATTTTCCTCTAGCTCTGGATAGCTCAGGCGTAAAGACGCCAGCTTTTGATGGATAAAGCTGGCCACGGCCAGGCGGGTAAACCATTTGTGATCGGCAGGTATCACGTGCCAAGGCGCCCAGGGGGTGCTGGTGTGGGTCAGCGCGTCTGCGTAGGCGGTCATGTAGTCGTCCCAGTGGCCCCGCTCCCTGGCGTCGGCCAGCGAAAACTTCCAGTTCTTTTCGGGGCGATCGATGCGTTCTAGAAAGCGCTGCTTTTGCTCCTCCTTCGAAAGGTTGAGGAAAAATTTCATCACCACAATGCCGTTGTTGACCAGGTATTTTTCAAAGTTATTGATGTCTTCGAACCGCTGCTGCCAAATATGCTGGCCCTGGCGGCTGGGCGGCAGCTGCTGTTGGGCCAGCAGTTCGGGGTGTACTCGCACCACCAGCACCTCTTCGTAGTAGGAGCGGTTAAAAATGCCGATGCGGCCCCGCTCGGGTAGCGCTTTAAACGATCGCCACAGGTAGTCGTGGTCTAGCTCTTCGGCGGAGGGCTGCTTAAAGCTAAACACCTGACAACCCTGGGGGTTAATTCCTGACATCACATGCTTGATGGTGCTGTCTTTGCCGGCCGCATCCATGGCCTGAAAAATCACCAGCAGGGCGTAGGTGTTTTGGGCGTAGAGGATGTCCTGCTGGCGGGCCAGGTCATCGACGCCCCGCTGGAGCCATGTTTTGGCTTGCTTCTTTTTGAGCGAGCCCGTAAAGCCGGGGTCGAAATCCTTTAGCCTGACGCTGGTGCCAGGTTTAACCATCATTGAGTCTAGGCAAAGGGCAGCCAGCAGCGCTTGAGAGTCCATGGGTTGTAGATTGTAGTAGGGTTCCTTTCCCATTAAGAGATAGGGATCTTAAGCATAGCTAACGTGGACTTGGGGCAGGCTTGAACTGTTCCATGCCTGGCCGGTGAACGATCACAGGATTGGAGTTCCTTTAGATTACATACATTATAGAAATGGAGGCGCCCCTGACTTCGGGTGCCTCTGCCGGCGCCAACCATCTAGAGCCACGGACCGGGATAGACGGTTGGTATGGCGTCAGAATTGAGCAGTAGGGTAACCCAGGGAGGGGGGCAAAACGCAATGGCAGGGGCTTATTTTACCGGGTGCGCCGTGTGGGCCTTTAAGGATTGGGTGGGCGAGTTCTACCCCAGAGGCAGCAAGGCTGGAGACTTTTTGCGGCTCTACGGCGATCGCATGACCGCCGTAGAGGGCAACACCACCTTCTACTCCATGCCAGACGGCAAAACCGTCGATCGCTGGGCCGCCACCATGCCCCCCGGCTTTCGTTTTTGCCCCAAGCTGCCCCGCGCCTTTTCCCACCAGGGCAAGCTGATGCCCTTTGTCGATGCCTCCCACCGATTTCTCCAGACGCTGACGCTCCTGGGGAATCGGCTTGGACCCCTGTTCATTCAACTGCCGCCCACCTATAGCCCCGAGCAGTTTGCTGACCTGAGAGAATTTCTCGCCCGCTGGCCCCGGCAACAGTACCCCATCGCAGTGGAAGTGCGCCACCTGGGGTGGTTTGCCGAACCCCAGGCCACCCGCCTCAATCAAATGCTCACCGGCCTAGGTGTTGGCCGCGTTTTACTGGATACCCGCCCGATCTACGACTGTATCGACACCCCAGACGACGACCCCCAGATTGGCTCAGAGCGCAAGAAACCCAAGCTACCGCTGCAGCCGGAGGTGACCGCTGCCTTTACCATCGTGCGCTATATCAGCCACCCCGACCTGGCCTACAACCAACCCTATTTTGAGGAATGGGTGCCCCGACTGCGGCAGTGGCTTGTCGCCGGTACCGACGTGTATTTTTTCGCCCACTGCCCCCAGGAGGCCAAGTCCCCGGCGGTTGCCCGCGAGGTCTACCATCAACTACAGCAGCGGGGGGCCGATCTGCCCGAACTGCTGTGGGACTTAGCCGCAAAACAAAGGGCTGAGGAAGATAACTCCTCAGCCCAGCTCAGTTTATTTGGATGATGCCTAAAGACGATGGGGTCGAAGCCTTAATCGTTTTCCCAGTCTTCGCGGCCCATGAGGTCGCCAACCCGATCGCGCAGCAAAAACCCTGAAGACTCTAGCTCAGCCTCAACCATGACCCACTCGCGAGCGGGGATGTGGCGGCACAGGGTATAGATGGGCTGTTGACGGCTAACTACACCCTTTTGAACCAGCTGTCGGGCTTCGTCACGGATGATGTCAATGGAATAGTGGAGGGACTGAAGCATAGCTAAACTCAGTAACGACGAAGGAGCTGCATAGGACGAAAGTCAAATAAGCTAGACAAGAATCTTTAGATTCCGTATCCCAGTTTACTGATAAGTTTTGAGGTTTGGCTACTCAGCTCTGGCTTATTCTCGCCTTAATCTTGGGACTGTGCCGTTAACAAATGCTGAAATTTTGTCTGGTCACACCCGCTAAATCTTTGTGATTTGTAATAAAAGGGCCAGGCCGGTCTCTGGTCATTGCCTCAGCAGGGCACAAGCTGACTGCCTAGCTAATCGGGTGGGCGATGGCAACCGTCAGGCTTGTAGGCTATTTAAAACAGTCGGACGGTTAACCCGTTCCCCCGCGCTAACCCGCGCCGTCATCCCCCAGGGAGCATAGGTCGTGAGCGTAACCGCCGGACTCTTTCACCGGGCCAACGATGTCTATCGCCGTCGCGCCTACCAGCAGTGGCAGCGGGGTCAGATCAAACAGCAAATCTTGCGATCGCAGGTCGACTTCCCCGCCATACCCGCATCGAGACCTGGCCCCTGCCAGGGCTGCACCCACTACCACGGTATTTCCTATGGCACCAGCCGCGCCCAGCGTTGTCCCCTGGTGTGCGCCATCCACCCCTACGGCTGGCAAGAGGGCGGTCCCTGACCTGACCTACTCCCGCAGCACCCCCCGCAGCCGCTGACTCACCGCATCCACCCCAAAGGTCAGTCCCACAAACACCGCTAGGGTGACCATCACGTCGCCGTAGGCAAAGCTGCTGATCTGCTCGGTCAGCAGGCGGCCCAGCCCCCCGGCTCCCACCAGGCCGACGATCACCGTTTCCCGCAGGCATACCTCCCAGCGGTAGAGAATATAGGCCAAAAAGCGCCCCAGATTTTGCGGCCAGATGCCGTAGGCTATTACCGCCGCCGGGCTGGCACCGAGGGCGCTGAGGGCGCGCACCGGGCGATCGTCTAGATTTTCATTTACTTCGGCCATCAGCCGGCCAAGGATGCCGAAGTTGTGTAGGGCCAGGGCTAGAGCCCCCGGCAGCACGCCAGGAAACAGCACGTAGAGCAGTACCAGCGCCCAGATCGGTGCGGGAATGGCGCGGCTGACCAGCAGCACCAGCCGGCTCAGACCCAGCAGTGCATAGGCTCCCCAGTCCGCTCCCCGGTGCTCCCCAACCGGACGCAGCAGCCCCCCCGGCAGCAGAAAATTTTGGGCGGCGGGCAGGGAGACGAGCATGCCGCCCAGGCCCGCCAGGGCGATCGCCACTATCGACATGGCCAGGGTGAGCCAGGCGAGCTGCGCCAAATTCACCAGCTCAGCCCCGGTGGGCAGGGTGGGCCATCCGGTGGTCAGCAAGTCGCCCAGCAGTCGCTGGGTGCGCACCGACCACAGCACCCCCACCTCCAGCTGCAAAAACCACCCGCTCAGGGGCACCCCCAGGGCCACCGCCAGCCACGACAGCCGCAGGAACAGGTCTTGCCGAGGGGCGGCGGCGGGGCGAGGAGCGGTATCGCCTGGTTTGCGGTTGATGTCTAAGCGGCTGGTAAAACCCATGCGGCGACGCACCAGGGCACTCCAGGCATCCACCAAACCATTCAGAATAATTAGGACGTAGAACCCCGTCCATAGCTGGTCGTAGCGCAGGGATTGCAGGCTGAGAAAGATCTCGTAGCCGAGGCCACCCGCACCAATGATGCCTAGCACCGCCGAGGCCCGTAGGGAGCACTCAAAGCGATAGAAGGTGTAGGAGAGCAGGTTGGGCAGCGCCTGGGGCAGGAGTCCGTAGATCAGCGCGATCAGCGGCGGTGCCCCCGCATGCAGCAGTGCCTGAAGCGCCTCCTGGGGAGTTTCATCCAAAATTTCAGAAAAGACCTTGGCGACGATCGCCCCAAAGGGAATCGCGATCGCCAGTACCCCCACCATGGGGTTTAACCCCAGCACCTGCAGCAGCAGCAGCCCCCAGATCAGCTCGTGGATGGCGCGGGGAAAGGCCAGCAGCCCCCGCACCCCCAGCCACAGACCCCAGCGCAGACCCCAGGGATCGTGGGGGAACAAAGTCTGCCACCACCGGGCCGAGGAGAACAGCCCCCCCACCAGCCCCAGCCCTACACTGAGGGCGGTGCCCAGCCCGGCGTAGGCCAGGGTGACCAGGGCCGCCCGGCCCATCAGTACGACAAACTCAGGGCTGAGATCAGGGCTGAGGCTAGCCACCCAAAACTCTCGCCACTGGGGCCACCCGCCCCCATTGACCAGCTCCACCCCAGGGCGGCCCAGGCCCGCCTGGTAAGCCGCCAGGGCTAAGGCCCCTAAAACCCCAAGTGCCCAGGCCGTTTTCGCGTTCCAGGGGCTCGGTCTCAGCGGTATGGTGGTAGTCTGTTGAGTGTTAATCATGGTGAGTGCTATGGACGTTTTGCCTCAGCTCCACGGCCATAGTCTGCCAGCTCCTTCCCAGGTGTTTTTTATGGACTCCATTTTGCGCCCCATTACCCTGGGCGATGAGGGTGGTTTTAACGTTTACTTTACTGGCCTGGGCACCTCAGGGCTGCCAGAGAGATCGCCAACCGATACCGTCTCCTACCTCACCACAGAGACTTTATCGCCCGTGGTTGGCCAATATTTTGATCAAGATATTCTGGGCAGCCTCGGCGACTATTGGCACAATTTTGTTTCGTCAGGACAGCTGTGGGCGCTGCTCTTTGGTATTGTGCTTGGCTACATGATTCGCAACCTGACGGCTTACTAATGCAAATGCCCTCTCCCCAAACCTGGAGCCAGCGTTTTGAGACCGCCCTTCACCCGGCGATCGCCCTATTCAACGCCAGCATCGGCTTCGACATTCAGCTGATCGAGTACGACCTCACTGGCTCCGAGGCCCACGCCAAAATGCTGGTCAAAACCGGCATCATTAGCCCCGAAGAGGGCGAGCAGATTGTCACCGGGCTAGAGACCATTCGCCAGGAGTATCGCCGGGGCGAATTCACCCCTGGGGTAGAGGCCGAAGATGTCCACTTCGCCGTAGAGCGACGGCTGACCGAGCTGATTGGGGCGGTGGGCAAAAAGCTGCACACCGCCCGCTCCCGCAACGACCAGGTGGGCACCGACCTGCGCCTTTACCTGCGGGCCGAGATCGAGGCCCTACAGGCCCAGCTGCGCCAGTACCAGCGCACGCTGCTGGAGCTGGCCGAAATCCATGTGGAAACCCTGATTCCCGGTTACACCCACCTGCAGCGGGCCCAGCCGTTAAGTCTGGCCCACCACCTGCTGGCCTACTTCGACATGGCCCAGCGCGACTGGGAGCGGCTCCAGGATTTGAAAAAGCGGGTCAATATTTCGCCCCTGGGCTGCGGCGCTCTGGCGGGCACCACCTTTCCCATTGACCGCCAGTATGCCGCCGAGCTGCTGGGGTTTGAGCGAGTCTACGGCAACAGCCTCGATGGGGTGAGCGATCGCGACTTTGCCATCGAGTTTGCCTGCGCCGCCAGCCTGATCATGGTCCACCTGTCGCGGCTGTCGGAAGAAATGATCCTCTGGGCCTCGGAGGAGTTTAGCTTTGTCACCCTCAACGACAGCTGCTCCACCGGCTCCAGCATTATGCCCCAGAAGAAAAACCCCGATGTGCCTGAGCTGGTGCGGGGCAAGACGGGTCGAGTCTTTGGCCACCTCCAGGGTCTGCTGGTGATGATGAAGGGTCTGCCCCTGGCCTACAACAAAGATCTCCAGGAAGACAAAGAGGCCATCTTTGACACGGTGCGGACGGTGCACGGCTGCGTTGAGGCCATGACTATTCTTCTAGCGGAGGGGGTCAACTTCCAGGTGCTGCGCCTGCGCCAGGCGGTCAACGAAGACTACGCCAACGCCACCGATGTGGCGGACTATCTGGCGGCTAAGGGGATTCCGTTCCGCGAAGCCTACAACCTGGTGGGCAAAGTGGTGAAGACCTCCCTCTCCGCCGGCAAGCTGCTGCGGGAACTCACCCTCGAGGAATGGCAAGCCCTCCACCCCGCCTTTGAGGATGACATCTACGCCGCGATCGCCCCCCAGCAGGTGGTGTCGGCTCGCAACAGCTACGGTGGCACCGGCTTTGACCAGGTGCGTCAGGCCATTCAGCGGGCCAATCAGGCCCTGGGAGAAGGCTAGTGATTAGCCTCTGCATGATTGTTCGAGATGAATCGGCTACCCTGGCCCGCACCCTAGAGAGTGTGCAGGGCTTGGCCAGTGAAATCGTGGTGGTGGATACGGGGTCGGTGGACAGTACGGTGGCGATCGCCGAGTCCTACGGGGCCAAGGTGCACTACTTCGACTGGGTCAACGATTTTGCTGCCGCCCGCAATGCCTCCCTGGCCGCCGCCACGGGCGACTGGGTGCTGGTGCTCGACGCCGACGAGGTGCTGTTACCCGCCACCGCCGAGGTGCTTCAGGCCCTAGACCAGGGCCATTCCCTCGGGGATATAGCGGCCCCATCGGTGCTGGCCGTCAACCTGCTGCGGCAAGAGCTGGGCGCGCCTCAGGCCCCCTACACCCTAATTACCCGGGTCTTCCGTCGTCGGCCCGATATTGTCTTCACCCGCCCTTACCATGAGACGGTGGACGATAGCATTGTGGCCCTGCAGCAGGAAGATCCTCGCTGGCAGGTGATCACCCTGGCGGAGGTGGCCCTACACCACACCGGCTACGACCCTGCCGTAGTTGTGCAGCGGGGCAAGTTTGAGCGCGCCCGCACCACCATGACCGCCTATCTGGCGGAACATCCCAACGACGCTTACCTGCTCAACAAGCTGGCCGCCCTCTACGTCGGGTCAGACCAGGCCGATCAAGCCCTGCCGTTGCTCAATCGGGCCCTGGACCAGGGGAACAATCTAGATGAGATGACCCGCTATGAGCTGCACTATCACCGCGCCCTAGCCCAGGCGGACCGCCCCGATCAAGCCGCCAGCGACTATGAAGCGGCCCTGGCGGAGGCAGTCCCCCCCATGCTTAAGCTAGGGGCCTGGATTAACTACGGCGGTCTGAAGAAGGCCCAGGGGGATCTAGAGGGCGCCATCGATCTATTCAACCTGGCCATTGAGGCTGACCCCAGCCTGGCGATCGCCCACTACAACCTGGGCACTGCCCACCGGGCCCGGGGCTATCTCGACGAGGCGATCGCGGCCTACCGCGAGGCGATCGCCCTCAACCCAAGCTATGCCGAAGCCCATCAAAACCTTGGGGTGGCTCTGTTCAAGCTGGGCCAGGTGCCGGAGGCCCTAGCGGCCTTCCGGCAGGCAATCGAGCTTTACGATGCGAGCAACCCTGACATGGCCAATGGCTTGCGTCAGGGGGTTAGTTCCTTAGGTATTCCGGTGGCTCTACTGGCCAAGTCGGGCTTTGTCTAGAGGGCGGGCCTACTTAGCGTATCGGGAATCATTCCAGTCAAACTCACCGCCGGAGGAGTTATGGCTCTTCTGCCACGATACCTCGGATCCGTAGGTCCCAGGCCGCCAATAATGCCCATGGCCATCCCCAGGATGTTCGGCGGTCGGCATATCCGACAGGGTGCTGCGGTAGCGGGTACGGTGAGACTCTTCAGGGGACCCCGGCGGGGGAGAATCGCTGCGCTGGCCGAGGGCCGAACGCAGTCGATTGATGACGCCATCCCAGCTCAGATCGGGCTGCTTCAGCATTTCCCGCAGGGCGTTTAGAGCCGCATTGGCCGTTTCATTGTCCTGTAGGTGTAGGGGCTCGGAGGATCGAATGGGATCCACCTGTACCGCCGCAAAGGCTTGGCGCACAGCACTCTTGATCTGATTGTGCATCTCGCGCTTGGCTTTCTCGTACTGATGCTGCCAGCCCTTTTCGCTGGAGGCGTAGAGCGAAGGCAGGCGGTTGAGGGCGAAGGTTTCAACCTCAACCCGCTTGAGATATTTCAGCATACGGGGATGCATTCCCTTGACCTGCTTCTCCACCTCCTCGGCTACCAGAAGCTCCATTACGTTCATGTAGCCATGTCTTGGAACGTCGTGAACGATTTTCATAACCAACCCCATGCTGATGAATTAACCCGATGCAACTGCCCAGGCAACCCGGTCCGTCGTTACATGATCTCTAGTGCACAATCCGATGCCAAAGCCAAACCCCAATCTCAGGAAGTCTAGTAATTAAGTCTATCAAATCCCATTGGGCGTAGTTTCACCCATAGGGAAACTACGGATCCTGGACGCTACCAATGATGAATTTCCTTGATCTGAGGTAACCGACTTAGGTGGTGGCACGGTATTAACAACAACGTACCCAATTCAATTCCGGAAAACTACGGAGAAACTCTGCCGATCTCGACGCAACCCTTTCTAGTAGATATACTAAACCGCCCATAGGGATATGGTTGCAAAGAATTCCCATCTCTAGTAGGTTTGCGGCCTAAAACCCATTGCCCCGCTGCAAATCTTCACACGCCCCAGCGGGAGAAAGACCGATGGGCGGCGGCCTTTCTCCCGCTTGAGGTTATGGTGAGACCGCCAGGGGCTCTGCCCCCAGACGATTGAAGGCCAGGCGTTCGTTTTCCACCTCTACCGCAACCGTATCACCCTCCCCAAACTCACCCCGCAGAATGGATTTAGCAATCTGGGTTTCAAGTTCGCGCTGAATGGCCCGCTTCAGCGGACGGGCACCGTAAACAGGGTCGTAGCCCACCTCAGCCAGAAAATCAAGGGCCGATTCGCTGAGCTTCACCGCCATCTTGCGGTCCGCCAGACGCTCTTCGAGCCGCGCTACCTGCAGCTTGACGATCTCCCGCAGCTGCGACTTGCGCAACCCGTGGAAAATGATCATTTCGTCAACGCGGTTCAGGAACTCGGGGCGGAAGTTGCCGCGCAGAGCCTCCATCACCCGAGTCTTCATCTCTTCATACTGCTCGTCGTCGCCGGCTACGTCGAGAATGTACTGGGAGCCGATGTTGCTGGTCATGATGATGATGGTGTTTTTGAAGTCCACCGTGCGGCCCTGGGCATCGGTAACCCGACCATCGTCGAGAATTTGCAGCATGACGTTGAAGACGTCGGGATGGGCCTTCTCAATCTCGTCGAAGAGGATGACCGCAAAGGGGCGACGGCGGATGGCCTCGGTGAGCTGCCCCCCTTCGTCGTAGCCCACGTAGCCCGGCGGGGCACCGATCAGGCGGGAGACAGCGTGCTTCTCCATGTATTCCGACATGTCAATGCGCACCAGGGCCTCTTCTGTGTCGAACAGGTAGGCAGCTAGAGCCTTGGCTAGCTCGGTTTTGCCCACCCCGGTGGGGCCAAGAAAGATAAAGCTGGCGATTGGACGGTTGGGGTCGGCCAACCCAGCCCGCGATCGCTGGATTGCATCCGCCACCGCAGTGACCGCCTCCTCCTGGCCAATCACCCGCTGGTGTAGCTCGTCTTCGAGCAGCAGCAGTTTTTGCATTTCAGACTGCACCAGCTTGCTGACCGGAATACCCGTCCACTTGGAGATAATTTCGGCGATGTCTTCTTCGGTAACCTCCTCGCGCAGAAGGGTTTTGCCGGTGGTTTGGGTTTCGTTCAGATGGGCCTCGGCATCTTCGAGTTGGCGCTGTAGCTCTGTGAGCTTGCCGTATTTGAGTTCTGCTCCCAAGTTGTAGTTGTACTCACGCTCTGCCTGTTGGACCTCGATGTTGACTTGCTCGATCTTCTCTTTGATGGACTGAATACTATCCATCACATCTTTTTCAGACTGCCATTGTGCATTGAGAGCGCTTTGTTGCTCCTTTAGGTCAGCCAGCTCTTTTTCGATCCGCTCCAAGCGCTCCATAGAGGCGGCGTCGACCTCTTTCTTGAGCGACAATCGCTCCATTTCGAGTTGAAGAATCTTGCGATCGACTTCGTCTAGCTCCTCAGGCTTGGAGGTGATCTCCATTTTGAGCTTAGCGGCGGCTTCGTCAACTAGGTCGATGGCCTTGTCGGGCAAAAAGCGATCGCTGATGTACCGAGTCGACAGCGTTGCCGCCGCGACTAAAGAGCTGTCAGAGATTGTCACGCCATGATGCAGTTCATAGCGTTCCTTCAAGCCGCGCAAAATCGAAATCGTGTCTTCTACCGTGGGCTGGTCGACATAGACCTGCTGGAAGCGGCGCTCCAGGGCGGCGTCTTTCTCAATGTATTTACGGTACTCGTCTAGGGTAGTGGCACCAATGCAGCGCAGCTCGCCTCGGGCCAGCATGGGCTTCAGCAGGTTGCCCGCATCCATGGCCCCCTGGGTAGCCCCGGCCCCCACCACCGTGTGAATTTCGTCAATAAAGAGAATAATCTGCCCTTCGGAGTCGGTCACTTCCTTGAGCACCGCCTTGAGGCGTTCCTCAAATTCGCCTCGGTACTTGGCCCCGGCAATCAGTGCACCCATATCGAGGGCAATCAGCTGGCGGTCCTTGAGCGACTGGGGCACATCACCGCTGACGATGCGCTGGGCCAGTCCCTCAGCGATCGCCGTTTTACCCACCCCCGGCTCACCGATCAGCACCGGGTTATTTTTGGTGCGGCGCGAGAGAATCTGGATGGTGCGCCGAATCTCGTCGTCGCGGCCAATCACCGGGTCGAGCTTGCCTCGGCGGGCGGCATCGGTAAGATCTCGCCCGTACTTCTCTAGGGATTGGTACTTGCCTTCGGGGTTTTGGTCAGTCACTTTTTGGGTGCCTCGAATGTCTTGAATTGCTTGCTTGAGCTTGGCTTCGCTCAGACCCAGCTCCTGAAATAGGCCCTTACCAAAGCGGGTATCGCTAGGGTAGGCCAGAATCAGATGCTCAATAGAAATATATTCATCGCCGTAGTCTTTCCTGTGCTTGTCGGCGCGATCGAGTAGAGTATCGAGGGATTTGCCCAGGTACACTGACGAGCCGCTACCAGAGACCTTGGGCTGACCATTGATAAAGGCTTCAGTGCGATCGCGCAGTTGCTGACCACTGACCCCTAGCTTGGCAAAAATACTGCTGGCCAAACCATCCTGATCGAGCAGCGCCAGCATCAGGTGGTCGCTCTCGATTTGCTGCTGCTGGGCCTGCTTGGCAATATCTTGGGAGCGCACGATGGCATCCCAGGCTTTTTCAGTAAATAAATTTTGGGTAGGTTGCATGGGCGGTGTCTCCCGGCTCTGGTGACTCTACAAATTTGTGTATGGATGCATTGTAGAAAGAGCAGCCTACTGACCAGGGTCGGTGTTCACGATTATTCTCAGGCGGGTTGCCGCCTTCAGTCGATTGCTGTGGCCCTTCTCAAGGCTAGGACCAGGCAGGATGGGGCACCCGATTGCCCTAGCGCTACAACCGAGGACCTTGAGCGAACGCCATTACCGGAAAGAACTGGTTCATCCTGTAATACCAGGGGCTAAAAGTCTTCTCATCCGGGGCGTCATTTTCTCAAAGCAGCCCCGCCGATAAAAGTGGATGGAGCCAGGCGCGCTAGGGCTGGGGTGGGGCTGCGATCGCTAACGCAACGGATGATGTTCGGCCAAAAGTTTCTCGACCTTGGCCTCATCAATGCGGGCGGTGACCTGCTTGGCCTCGTGTAAATCCCTCACCGTCTTGGACAGACTAGCCGTAGACCCCAGAGCAAATAGGGTGCCCATGCCTATGTAGCCCTTTACCCAGGCATTCACCGGCAGACAAAAAATGCCCAGGGACAAACTCCCTACCGACAGCACAAAGGCTGCCCAGGTTTGCACGACCCAAGCTTGACTATGACTGGTTGGCGGCTGAATAGAATTCATGGGGTGACTCCTAGGGTTAATGTGATCACCGCATCAGCCAGTGATCACATTAACCCTAGACGAACCTGCCCTGGCCCCAGTCGAGACACAGACACTTTGCTAAATTGCCCCAAATTCCCTCGCCCACCCCGCGGCTGTCTTCCT